>PMJO01000135.1 GCA_003158455.1 Myxococcales bacterium
GCACCACTGCGGGAGCCGCCAGGAGAAGCCAGAGCAAGTGCGGGTTGGCTATGCGCATGGGCTATTGTAATGGGAACCCTGAAAGGGTTCCCAAACCCTCCCGCGATGGTGCGCGGCGAGCAAAGCTCGCCGGCTCCCCACGCGACTAGGCCGGCCATCGTTTGTCCGATTGCGCACGCGGGGTTACTGAGCGCGAGCCGACATAGGCCGTCGTCAGCCGATCAATCGCGTCAACGGTGGGAGGACCCTAAATCTGTCTGTTGCCTCTACCGATATAGAGTCTCAGTCGATGTGGAGGATGAGCGTATCCACAGCTCGCAGATTGTCAGCCGCATCGACACATCCCATTCTCGAAATGCTCACTACCACACAACGAAAGGCGGAAACGATGGTGAACCTGACACCGCTTCGTTTGGTCGCGATCGGAGAAAGGCCCCCGGCAGAGGACGAGGAGAGCGACCCCGACACGATGGTGACCCAGCCCGATTTGGTCGCGATCGAGGAAAGCCCCCCGGCAAACGACGACGCGAGCGCCAACCCCGTCGCGATGATGACCGAGCACGACGCGATCACGCGAAAGGTGCAAGACTCGGCAAAGATCGCCGCGCGGGAAAGCCTTCCGGACAATCCGAAGCGATTGCCCAGGTGGCGGACTCTGCTGCCCACGGCTACGGTCGCCGTCGGAAGCGTGAGCGTAGCGATTATCGTAGCGTTGGCGACGACGGGAAAGAGCACACCCACTCCCGCACCGGCTAGCGCCACCGCTACACCGGTCCGGGGCGTGGAGGAGCCCTCCCAACCGCGGCCGTCGTTGGCTCTGCCTGCGCCGGCTGCGGCTTCCCCCTCTCAGATCCGCGCTGTCCAAGATACCATCCGCATCGAAATCACGGCTGAACCTAGGGGAGCCGAGCTGAGCCTCGACGGCAACGTGCTCGCCGGCCATCGACTGAATCTGGAGGTTCCGAAGGATCGCGGAATTCACGTCGTCAGCGCTTCGGCGCCCGGGTACATTCCGTTCAATCAGCAGCTCAGTTTCTCAAGTGACGTGGCTCTCAATATCATCCTGCGCCGAGCCCACACCCCTCTTGTCCGCCAAGTGGCAAGACCGCGACCGTCCCAGCGCGAGTCAAGACCTAGGAGCAGCGTCAGACCGGCGACTGTGCAGTGGGACCCAGGCATAGAGCCGGGCATGAACCTCGACGGTCCATCCGTGCGGCCCCATGTCAAACCGATTGACGAAAGGAACCCGTACAAGCCATGAAAACACAGCTCTTTGCCCTATTCGTCGGATTGACATGGCTTTTCATCCCTCAAGCGACCATGGCACAGTCAGAGGGCACTGCAGATGACGACGTAGCGAAGGCTGCCGTCAGGTTTCATCAGGCCGTCGAGTTGTACCGCGAGGGCAGCTACGAGGGCGCGCTGGCCGAATTTCGGAAAGCCTACCAAATCAGTCCGTCCTACCGCGTGCTCTACAATATCGCGCAGGCGCAGTATGCGATTCACGACTTCGTGGGCGCACGCAAGTCCCTCACGCAGTACATGGCCGACGGAAAAGGCGAGATCCTCGACGATCGCCGTGCGCAGGTCGCCGAAATGTCGGCAAAGCTCGAGGAAAGGATCGCCCAGTTGCAGATTTCGACGAATGTGGCGGGCGCCGACATTCGGGTCGACAACGTCAGCGTGGGGACATCACCCCTACCCGGGCTGGTCTCGGTCAATGTGGGAGCGCGCAAGGTCAGCGCGTTCAAAGTCGGCGCTCCCGAGGCGGTTCGCATGGTGACCGTGGCCGGAAAAGAAAGTGTGAAAGTCGAACTCCAGATTGACGAGTCCATTGTGGCTTCGGCAGAACGCGCGCCAAGCGTGTCGCCGGCTGTGCGCTGGACCGAAAAGACGAAGCCCCGGGCTCTGTCCTTGATCGAGAAGACGCAACCTCCGGTCGCAGCCAGTCGAACCGGCTTGATTATCAGTCTCTCCACGACTGCGGCTCTCGCGGCGGGGACTGGCGTATTCGGCTACCTTGCCCTCAATGCCCAGAAGGATCTGAAGGACCAAGTCAATACCTATCCAAACACCAAAGACAACATCGAAGACGCGCGCACCAGGAGCAAGAACTATGGATACGTCACCGACGCTCTCGGCGCCGCCACTCTCATCTCAGGCGGGATAGCCGTCTATCTCGCGCTCTCCCACAGCGGCGGCTCGGCAAAACCAAAGTCCGGAAGAACGAGTGAGCCCATCTTGGTGGTCCCTACGGTGGGTGGAATGGTCCTACAAGGGAGCTTCTGAGGCGAAGACCGAGCGGGTGAAGACCGAGGTTGATCATTCGGGAAAGTGGGACAAGAAAGTGGTGACCGAGATCGTCAAGGCTGGCCCGTTCTACCCGGCCGAGGGCACCTGCCATTACCTGCGCGACTGACGGGCAACATAGTCCTCGGGTAGCAGGCCGGGATACGAAGCCTTCCACTCCTCGACAAAGCGCGCCTGCAAGTTCTCATAGCGGGGCCCGTCCCGGCGCAGGGCCACGCCATAGGTGAATGCGTCCGGGTAGAAGACGTAGTGCTGCCACAGCTCATCGCTGTCGAGAATGTCGCGCAACATCTGGGTGTGGTCGGGGTGGGGCATCCAGATCATGTCGGGCTGGCGGCGCCACAGTTCCGCGGCCGAGAAGCCGTGGCGCGCGAAAACGGGGTCGTGCAGACCGAGCAGATCGATGATCACGGCGCGGGGGGCGTAGGCGCCGACCAGGCCGTGCTCGGACATGGCGAAGCTGGTGCCGGGCGGGGCGGTGGCTGCCAGTTTCGCGATTTCATGTGAGGCTTGCCACGAGTCGAGGTCGGCAAGAGGTGCGGCTGCGGAGATTTCGTAGCCTCCGAGCGAGGCCAAGGCTTGGGTCTGGGCGCGGCCTTGGTAGACGCGCCCCGCGGCCTGCAGAGCCTGAGATCCGCCCAGCAGCGTGAGCAACACGCAAGCCAGGCGCACCAGCAACCATCGGGCAGGCGCGCTTTGGTTCGATGCCAGCGCTTCCGGCAGCCCCTTGAGCCACCGGTCGGTGACCAGCGCGCCCGCCACCACGAAGAGCGGCAGCGAGGGGAAAAAGAAGCGTCCCAAATGGCCCATGATCTGGTTGACGAAAAACAGGGCGGCCAGGGTGAGCGTGGCAGGGATGAGCAGCACGAGCAGAAGTCGGACGCTTGCCCGTCGAGAAAAGAGCACCACGGCGACCAGAAAGGGCGAGACGGTCGCAAGCGCAACTTCAAGGAACCAGAATGGGTTCCAGGTGAACTCGCCGACGAAGCCCCGGTAGTACCAGGGCTGCTTCGCGTAGAAGGCGAGCGGCAACGGCGTGCCGAGAAAGCGCCACTTCAAAGTCAGGTCTATCAGCACCAGCCCGCCCAGGGCGCCGGCCCAGACAAGTAGCGGGCGCAGGCGTGGCGCGGGCGCGAGCAGCAAGAGGGCCAGAAGGGGGCAGAGGGTTGCGATGATGACGTTGTCTGGCCGCGCTTCGATGGCAAGCCAGCCCACGCCCGCCGCAAGCAAGGCGCGCGCCGGCGACGGTTTTTCCGCCAGCCGCAGCGCCGCGAACACGACTACGGTATTGGCCAGCGCCGCCAGCATGGTGTCCATGCCGGTGTGAGCGTGGAAGAAGAACGCCTCGCGAAAGCAGAGTAGCGGCAACAGCACCGCGCCCCAGAGCAAGAAGTTGCCGCGCAGGCGAGCTTCCTGGCAGAAACGCGCGCACACCACGACCAAGGCGGCTAGCAGCACAAGTGCGGCCACGCCGGAGGCGATCTGCAAGTCCCCCGCGGGGTGGTCCGGCAGCAGCCCACGGACCAGGGTGACCAAGAGAAAGTGGAGCAGGCTGGTTACGCCGTAGACCGGCGCCTCGCCCGGATTCCACGTCAGCCAGTGGCCCGCCAGCGCGTTTTGGGCATAGCGCAGATACATGTACGCGTCGTCGAAATCGGTGGGCCCGGCGCGCAGCAGCGCGTGCGATCGCTCGGCGACCACGGCCACGCCAGCCAGGGCAAACAGAAGGCCCAAGGAATTCGACGTTCGCACGCGCGCGGGCAGCACGGGCCAAGTCTATGCCATCGGCGTCGACCGCGGGCAGTCACTTGTGAGACCGTGTGGTCGCGGGGTCAAACGGAAAATCGGCGCCTGTATTCACGGGGCGAGGTCTGCATTGTCTTGCGAAACTGACGTGAGAAGTAGTTGCTGTCCTCGAACCCCACAGAATAGGCAACTTCGCTGATCGATCGGGCGCCGTGGCAGAGCTGCTCGGCGGCATGTTGGATGCGGAGATGAATCAGGTAGTCGATGGGCGACTGCCCTGTGGCCTCCTTGAAGGTGGCCAGCAGACTGCTCTCGGACATATGGGCCGCCGCCGCCAGATCGGCAAGACGCCAGTGCCGCGTATAGTCGCGTTCCAAAAGCCCGATTAGCTCCCCGACGCGCAACAACGCTCTGCCATTAGTGGTCCCTATTCGCGAGTATTCACGCGACAAGAAGATCATCAGCTCCAGGAGATAGCCGGAGAGCGACGCCTCGTACCCGATCGATCGATTTGTGGACTCATCGATCATTGCATGCAAAATCGATTCCGCGTGCGCGAGGCGAGTCCGTTCCAGATGGAGGCGGCTAGTGAAATTGTGACGGTGCCGATAGGACGGCTCCAACAGGAACAACGCGTTGTATCCCGGAATCCGACGCAGCTCATCCTCGGGCAGGTTTAGCCGCTCGGCGTCGTACATTACATTGAACAACACCATGTTCTCCCGCCTAGAAAAGGCGTGCTTCTGGCGCCCCTGCAGCAAGAAGACATCGCCGGCTGCAACGGGATAGTCGGTCCCATCGATGTGTTGTACGCCGCGCCCCTTGACCACCACCACAAGCTCGGCGAAATCGTGGTAGTGCAACACCTCGGTCAGATCGTGCTCGTGATGGGGCATCAGCCCCTCGTAGATCGCTCTTACGGCGATCGGAAATCCCCTATCTCCAAAGTAGTGCACCCCCTGCGCCTGGATCGGCTTGGCCATGACAGCACTCCCTTCTCGACGCGGTGTTCGGCTCATGGTCCATATGTGAACCAATGATATTGTGCTACTACTTCGAGCGATTGTTAAGGAATATGTCTCCCTGAAGCCGGTATCTTGCTCGCGAAATAGTGCTGGAATATCGGCGAACGCCCTCACGGGCAAAAAAAGGGTAGAACAAATAGACAGCGTCGCACGGCCGTGGAGCCACGACCGTGCCCACACTTCAACCGAGGTTGGGCAATGAACAGAACACGAACATGGATCATGAGTGCTTCTCTCGCATTCCTCGTTGCAGCCTGCAGTGCGGGGAACAATTCCAGTTCGCCACAAGGCGGCTCTGGTAGCAGCGGCGGCAACCCGAGCGGCGGCTCGACCGGCAACTCGAGCGGCGGCTCGACCGGCAACCCGAGCGGCGGCTCGACCGGCATCGCGGGTGGCTCGACCGGTAATCCGAGCGGTGGCTCGACCGGTAATCAGGGTGGCTCGACCGGCAACTCGGGCGGCTCGACTGGCGGCAAGACCAGTGGCACAGGCGGCGCGGCCGGAGGTCCTTCTGGCGGTGCCGCTTCCGGGGGCACTACCACCACGAGTACCAGCGGGACCACGGCAGGAGGCGGCGCCGCAACCGGTGGCTCATCAGCCGGCGGGGCCACTTCGGCTCAACCCGCCGTGTACACATCAACCAACGGTAGCTGCGTGTCAGGTACCAGTACCGCCTGGGCGGCCGGGCTAGTGGGCACATCGACCGGGACCGCCACCGTTACTGTCACCGACACCTCTCAGCCTCAGGCGTGGGAAGGCTTTGGCGGATGCTTCAACGAAAAGGGGTGGCAGTACCTGCAGACGCTCAGCTCGACCGACAGAGACAGGGCCATGCAGCTCCTATTCGGGACTGACGGCGCTCGGTTCGCCATGGGACGCATTCCCATGGGTGCCAGCGATTACGCCATCTCCCGGTACACGGACGATGAGGGCGGTGCAGACACCGCGATGGCCAATTTCAACACTACCCAGGACAGCAAGAACCTCATTCCCTATATCCAGGCTGCGCTGGCGGTAAAGTCAGACATCAAGTTCTGGGCCAGCCCCTGGACGCCTCCAACCTGGATGAAGACCGGGCCGTTCACAGCGAGCACCGAAACCGGCAGCCCGACGACCACGTCGAACTTCGACAGCGGGAACATGACGGACAACGCTTCGGACCTGACGGCGTATGCGCAGTACTTCGTCAAGTTCGTCAATGCGTATAAGGCCGCTAACATCAACATTTCCGTAGTCGCTCCTCAGAACGAGCCCAACTACGCCCTGTGTTACCCGTCCTCCGTCTGGACGTCGGCGCTCTACGCCAAGTTCGTCGGTCAGTACCTCGGACCGGCGCTCAAAGGTACTGGTGTTGGCATCATGCTCGGCACGCTGTCGAATTCCGACAGCGGCAAGGACGTTGATCTCGCGAACGCAGCACTGGCCGATTCCACCGCAAAGGGCTTCTTCACGGTCGCCGGCGTGCAGTGGAATGTGCTCGACAAGGTGAACGGCGGCACGACGTTCGGTGGCCTGCCCATATGGGCCACCGAGCACAAGTGCGGCAACTATCCGTGGAGCGCTACAGGCTGCGGTGACGGGTCGAGTACGTCCTGCCCCGCCTACAACAGCTCGCAGGCTCCCAACGATCAGGCGTATGGGGTGGAAAGCTGGTACCAGATCCGAAACGCAATCAAGAAGGGCAAGGTAACCGCCTATAGCGCCTGGAACATGGTACTGGACACAGTGGGCAACGGCCTCGATACGTGCCGCGGATGGAACCAGGACGCGCTGTTGACGGTCGGGGCGTCGAAGCTAAACGTTACACCGGCCTATTGCGTCTTCCGCCATTTCTCTCAGTTCGTCGATGTAGGAGCCAAGCAGGTTGCGACAAGCGGCGGTGACGCAGTGGCGTTCAAGAACCCGGACGGCACCTTCGTAGTCGTCATGTACAACAGCGGTTCGGCCAACTCCAGCTACGTGGTATCGATCAGCGGCCAGAAGCTGCAGTTCGTCATGCCGAGCGCCGGTTGGGCGACGGTCACGTACAAGCCGTAGGCACGTGATAGGTTACGAAAAAATCGGACTCTAACCAGGCAGGGATCGGAGGTTCATATGTCGAAGAAATTGCTTCAAAGCGTAGCTCTCGCGAGCGTACTGGTCGGCTGGGGCTGCAGCACCACCTCAAGTAACGGTGGCTCCGGCGGCTCCAACAACAGCTCTGGCGGCTCCCGCAGCGGCGGTTCGCAGAGCGGCGGAACCACAACCAGCGGCGGCAATGGTTCCGGCGGGGCCAATTCTGGTGGCACCACCAGCGCATCCGGTGGTTCGCAGGCGGGAGGCAGCAGCGGAAGTGCGACAGTCGGCAGCGGCGGTTCGCAGAGTGGCGGAAGCAGCGCCAGTGGAACCAACGCTGGCGGGAACAACGCAGGCGGAAGCAACCCGGGCGGGAGCAACACCAGTGGGACTGCCACAGGAGGCAAAGGTGGTTCGTCAGCCGGCGGAAACAGCGCCGGCGGAAACAGCGCCGGCGGAAACAGCGCGGGCGGGAGCAACACCGCCGGAGGTGCGACCGGGGGCCGAGGTGGAAGCAGCGCTGGCAGCACAGCCGGCGCAGGCCCGGCCACGGGCGGCGCGGCTGGCGGCGCAACTGGCACGGGCGGTGGTGCAGCCGGGAGCACTGGTGCGGTGACGGTGGATCTCAGTGATACACACCAGACCATCGAGGGGTTTGGCCTCAACACCGCTCTGGGCGGTGGCACCGTTCCCTGGGACTCCTTGTACAGCACCAGCGGCACCGGGATCGGCTTCTCCATCGTGCGTGTCGGATTGAACTTCGACTCGAGCTCGAGTGGTAGTCTTTCGGGCAGTAAACCGGCCAGCAGCTATAACGCAAAGGTCATTGGGTCGGTTTGGACCGCGCCCGCCAATTGCAAAGACAACAGCAGCCTGACGAAGGGTGGGCACTTGCTCACGAGCTGCTACGACTCATTCTCGACGGCGATAGCGAACCTTGCGAAGAGCCAGGGCCTCTACGCCATGTCGGCGGCGAATGAGCCCGATTTCGCGTCGTGTGGATCTTCTATCGGCCCACCGTGTAACGGCGACTACGATACGATGGTCTACACGGCCAACGAGATGGTGGCTTGGGTGAAGGTGTTGGGACCGAAGCTCCACGCCTTGAACCCGCCGGTCAAGCTCATCGCGCCCGAACCATCAGAGTGGATACACCTCTGGAGCAACACGTCGGCCACGGGCTCGACGGTTTCCAGCCATCCGAATAGCTCAGACCCGCTGGGTTGTGGATGCTTCGGGAACACTCCGACCACTACCGGTTGCGCTAGCAAATGCACGACGGGCGGCGGATACGACTACGGCCACTGGCTAGCCAAGGACGCGACGGCTTGGCCTCTTGTCGATATCCTCGGAACGCACGAGTACGACTCGCAAAAGGCGGAGCCGTGGCCGAGCGATGTAGACGGTGGCAAGAGAAGCAAGGAGGTTTGGGAAACCGAGGTGTCCGGCGTGATGTACTGGCCAGAACAGGGCTATTCGAGCGACATCAATAACGGCATTGCGGTCGCAGGGTGGGTTCACTCGGCGCTCGTCGCAGGCGAGGCTTCGGCCTGGCTCTATTGGTGGTACCAGCCGAATGGCGGTTCTACTGGCAGCGATAACGAGGGCTTGGTCCCTGCAGGCGGGGGCGCGCTGGCAAAACGCGCTTACACGATCGGTAACTACAGCAAGTTCGTACGGCCAGGGTACGTAATGGTGGGCGTTACCGGAAGCGTTCCCACCAACGTCCTTCTCTCAGCCTATACGGGCACGGACGGCACCGTGGTCGTCGTGGCCATCAACAAGGGCAGCTCAGCGGCCACCGTGCCGATTTCCATTTCCGGCGGGACAGCAGCGCCAGCCTCCTGCACGACGTACGTGACATCGTCGAGCGCCAACCTCGCGGCCGGGACGACGCCGATCACGGTGACCGGCGGCACCTTCAGTGCTTCACTCGCAGCCACGACCGTTACCACGTTCGTCTGCAAGTAACCTCGACTTCAATGCCCGGACTTGCGATGGCGATGGGGTCCAGAGAGGCCCCATCGCCATTTTGCTATGTGCCGCCCGGCGCGGACGAGGACCCTCGCCTATAGACCCTGCACCGAAACCGGGATCGAGCTGTTCGTTGTCGAGTTGTTGCCCAGCTCTCCGTAGGCGTTGTCCCCCCAGCACTTTGCGTCAGCATTGGTGAGCGCACAGGAATGGAAGCTGCCGGCAGTAATCGTCTGCACTCCGCTGCCGAGTCCCTGCACGCCAACCGGCGATGAGCGGCTGGTCGTCGAGTCGTCGCCGACTTGTCCCGACCCGTTGTATCCCCAGCACAAGGCGCCACCATTGAGTATCGCACACGTGTGCAACCCGCCAGCCACAACGGCTTGCACGCCGCTCGAAAGGCCCTGCACCGGGACCGGACCCAAACGATCCGTCGTTGTTCCGTCGCCAACCTGTCCGAAGCTGTTTCCGCCCCAGCACAGGAGGCTTCCGTTCGTGATGGCGCACGTGTGAGTACCTCCTGCAGCGATGGCCTGAACATTCGATCCTAACCCAGGCGGTTGCACGGGGGTGTAGCTGTCTGCCGTGGAGTTGTTGCCAAGCTGGCCAAACGAGTTTGAGCCCCAGCAGATAACCGAACCGCTAACCAGCGCGCACGAATGCCGGCTGCCAACAGCGATAGCCTGAATGCTTCCAACCTGCGCCGTCACAGGAACTGCACTCCCTTGGCTGGTGGATGGGTCAATGCCAAGCTCGCCAAAGCCGTTGCTACCCCAGCACTGGACTTGCCTGTTCAGAAGCGCGCAAGAATGGGTTGCCCCCGTGGCAATGCCCAGAACGCCCGATGTTAGGTTAGGCACCTGCACCGGAACGTCCCTCTCAGAAGTTGTGCCATCGCCAAGCTGACCGTTGGTGTTCCATCCCCAGCAACTGACCCCACCGCCAACCAGGGCACAGGCATGGTCAGAAGCACTGCCGGTGGACACGGCCTGTACGCCGGCGCTGAGAGTACTAGCCCCTTGTGGCTTCGCAAGGTAGGGTGTTTGGGTATCGGATTGACCTACTCCAAGCGCACCAAAGGAGTTGCTTCCCCAGCACTTGGCACCTCCGCCGGACGTGGCACAGGTGAACCCGTCGTGTGCGGCGATCGTCGCACAGTCCGACGGCACGTGGTACCACGCCGTCGTGGAAATCGAGGGGTTGCAGCTCTGGCAACTATTGGCGTGATTGAGCCCACCCGAGGCATAAACCGCGCCGCCTACGTAGCAGCCAGCCTGACAAATACCCGCGCCGCAGATCTCTCCGGTGCCGCAGCTCGTGCCGTCGGTGTTGTTGGACCAGGCCGACGTGCTGGCAGCCGGCCGGCAGATCTGGCACACGTTCGACGGATTGGTGGTTCCGCTGCCGACGAGCGCCCCGTCGATCCAACAACCGCCTTGGCAGGTACCGCTGCTGCATACCTGGCCGGTGCCACAACTCACGCCATTGGCGGCGGCCGTCCAGGAGCTCGTGGCGTAGGTGGTCTCGCAGGTCTGGCAGGCGTTCGCCAGGTTGGCTGCTCCGTTTGCGTAGTAGGCTCCGGAGATGAAACAGCCCGCCTTGCACGCACCCGAATTGCAGTAGTCACCTCCGTTGCAGAACGTTCCTTCATCTGCATTCGACCAGCTTGACGGTGACGTCGGCGGCTTGCAGATCTGGCAGGTGTTGGCGGGGTTGGCAGCGCCGCTGGCGTAGGTGGTTCCGCCAATCACACAGCTCGCGGGGGACAAGTCTGGCCCGACTTCAGGGCCATACGGGAGGTCTGGCGGGACATCCGGTCCCTCCGGTTTCTGGTCCGCTCCCAGGTCAGGCACCGGCACCGTGTTGTCGGCCGGCGTATCGAGCATAGGCCTCCGCGCATCAGGGGCTGGCGCGTCCGGAACCACGGCGGGCGAGTCAGGGCGCGTGTCCACTGGCGCATCCGGCGAGGCGGTCAGCACTGTGGCGTCCGGCTCATGTCCGTCCGGGCTGGTGCTCACCGCAGCGTCGGGAGGGGGAGACACCGGCGCGGAGTCGGGCTCGGCAGCATCCCGGCTGATGGCCGGGCCCGCGTCGGGCACGGCCGGGCCGTCTATGCCGATGGCCTGGTCGGCCGTGCCATTGCTGTCGACCGCCAACGGGCCGTCAGCACCGCCGTCGACGTCCCGCACGCACTTCCAATCGGCGGTGCATGTGTACCCTGTTTGGCACTTGTCCTGGGGCGAGCAGAAACCCCAATCCCGCTGCACGCAAGAAAGTCCCAAGATCGCTGGCAGAAGGAATGCCAGCACCCTCGAAGATACGGAGAGTTGGTTGCTCATGTCTGAGGTTTTCGGCTATGGGTTTGGGAAGTTGCTTGGGAAGAAGACCACCCGCAAACGATGCCCACGAGGTCCCGGCGTGTCAAGTGGCGCGCGGTTCGCAGACACCCCTTGAACTTCGGCCGATGATCTGACCAAATTAGTCTTATGAAGATGGTCAGCTTGTCCGAAGCGAAGACCCACCTGTCGCGGCACGTAGAGCGGGCCAGGCACGGCGAGTCGGTGCGCATCCAGGTGCGCGGAGTGCCCGCGGCCGAGTTGGTGCCAATCGGCGACGATTCATCCGGCGAGGCCGATGACGGCGATCTGCAGGCGCTGGAGCGGGCAGGACTTATCCGCAGGGGACGAGGCCCGCTTCCCGAACTGATTTTCAAGCCCGGTCCGCCGGTGCGCGGGAAGAGCGTGGCAGCCACCCTCGTGGACGAGCGCCGGGCGGGTCGCTGAATGCGCTTCTGGGACTCCTCAGCGATCGTTCCCCTGATCGTCGAAGAAACAGGCAGTGCGACCTGCCGTCGGTTGTTGCGCGTCGATCGCGGGGTCGCTGTCTGGGCTCTGTCGCGTGTGGAGGTACTGTCCGCGATATGGCGTCGGGTTCGGGCCGGCGACATGGAGCAGGCCGGGGCGGTGCTGGCCATACGGCGCCTGGATGCGCTGGCCGCGCACTGGATCGAGGTCGACGGCCTGGACGCCGTACGCGCCCGGGCCGAGCGCATCTTGGCCGTGCATCCCCTGCGGGCCGCCGATGCTCTTCAACTGGCTGCGGCATTGGTACTCTCCAAGGATCGCCCGCACTGGCCGTTCGTCACCGGGGACGAGCAACTGGCTGGGGTGGCTGAACTGGAAGGGTTCAACGTGATCGTTCCGGAGGCCGCCAGGTAGGCGTCTTGTGCGCGAGCCGACCCATCCTTCCGCCATTTCCGCGCGCCATACCAAGTCACGCCGGCCGTTCGAACGGCAGCTCGATGTTTTCGAACGGCAGCAGCAGGCGAAGGCCATTGGGTGGAAGCCGAAGGTTGTGGAAACCCTCCCAGGGTTTCCATATAAAGAAGGCCACGGAGGACAACATGGGGCTTGCTTTGGTAGAAGTCGTTATTGTCGTCGAGGATGAGTTCGGGATTCCCATTCCCGACGAAGACGAGCCTCGCATCGCCACGCCGCGCGCGCTGGTGGACTACCTGATGGAGAAGCTGGCCCCGCCACCCGAGGCGGCTAGCCATTCCAGCCAGCGCGCCTTCATTAGCTTGCGCGAGGCCATCGTGCATGTGCTGGGGCCGCAGCACAGCGAGATTGTTCCCTCGACCACATGGGAAAGCCTGCTGCCACGCGCGCATGGCCTCGCCGACAAGGCGTGGCACGCGATCGAAGAGCGCGTCGGCGGTCCCCTGCGCCGCGAGCATGGAGCGGCGGCAATCGTGGGACACACGGCGCTGCAGATTTCCGAGCGCGGAACGCCAGGTCCGCACGAGGTGGCGCGTATGCGCACGCGTGACGAGATTGCGACTACCGTGCGTCGTCTCATTCACGAGAAGCTCGAGGTGAAGGAGTTCACCGACGACACGCCGTTCACCGCGATGGGCCTGGACTAGGGACCCGGGGCCTAGCTTCGGCCTAGTCGCGCAGACGGCGCAGGTGCTCGCGCGCAACCGGCGCGGACAGGTGACCGGGTGATCGGGCTAGCAATTCCTTGAAGGCCGCAGCCGCCTCGCCCCGTCGGCCCAGCGCTTCGAGGGCAAGCCCGCGCCCGAAAATGGCTTCGTCGTTGTCTGGCTTTGCCGCAAGGGCGGCCTCGAAGTCGGCCAGCGCCAGGGTTGCTTGCCCAAGACCGAGCAGGGCGAAGCCGTGGTTGCTGCGGGCCTGCGGGGTATCGAGGCCGTCGAGCCAGGCCGCGGCCTTGGCCATCTCGCCCAGGCGCAGGGCCACCGCGCCCAAGGTCTGTCGCGCGCTGGCCTGCCAGCCTGAATCCAGACACGTCCCGCTCGGCGTCGCCAGCGCTTCCTCGTAGTCGCTCAAAGCGGCCCGATCGTCGCCCGTGCCGCGGTGAAAATCGCCCAGTCGGCGCTGCCATTCGCAATCGGGAAGCGTGGCCGCGGCCGGTCTTTGCCGCAAGGGAACCGGCTGCAAACCCGTCGCCGGCGCGTAGCTGAAGCTGAGCGGAATCTCCAACTCGTCGATGAGTGCCGTGCGCTCAGGCAGACGGCGGGTGAACACCAGCCCGTCGGCGGCCCGATACACCAGCGCCCACTTCTCTGGATCGAACCACGCGCCCCGCGGATTGACGGTGGGATAGGTGAGAAGAGCGGCGTCGACCGAGAAACCGTCGAGCAAGTCTTGCCATTGCTCGCGCGACAAGTCGGTGCGGCGCAAAACCGCGTGAAACGACTCGGGATAGCCGTTGATGCGTGGATCCTGAAAGACGCGAAACCCCGGCCAGCCCCGCCAGGTCAAGTACGAGCCGACCTCGAGATCGTTGTACATGCGCGAGCGGAGCCCGCGTTGCTCGACAAAGGCAATGGCGACTTCCGGCACCAGGTCAGCCTCGACCCCGATGTCGAACCAGCGGGCACCGGCAAAGGCGGCCTGGGCGCGGGGAAGCACGGTGAGCGCAAGCAGGATCGCTGCCGCGGACCAGGTCAGCGCGCGGCCACGCCAGCGCACGCGACTAGCAACGACCGCCAGCGCCGGGCCTGCCAAAATGGAAAACTCGGCCACGAAGCGGATGCGGAACCCCCCCAGCAGGGCCAGGGCGAGCAAGGGAAGCAAGACACGAAAAGCAACCAGGTGCCGCGCCTTGCGCCAGGCAACCGACGCCGCCGCGGCGGGGACAAGACCCGCCAGCAAAAAGAAGAACGGCCCATCGACTGGCCAGCGCGCCGTCCGATATTCCTGCAAAGGCCGCAGCCATGGCATGCGAAAGTGGTTGGCAATGTAGGACAGGCAGCGCAACCCCGAAGGCGTGGCAAACATCAGCGGCAGAAGTGCCACGCCAACCAGCAAGGCCCGCCGGCCGTGCGCCCGCACGCCATCCAGCCACGCACCCGCGGCGTAAAGAAGCAGAATCGTCGGGGCCAAGAAGAAGCACGAGTTGGCGTTTGCCCACAAAAGTCCGGCGGGAACTAGCAGCCACAGGAAGCGCGGTCGTCCCGCTTCCGCGCGTTCCAGGGCCAAGAGTAACAAGGCCAATCCAAGGAAGGTCACCAGATGGGGACGTTCAACGAAACGCGGCTCAGCCGACCAAGCTGCCAGCGCCAGCGTCAGTGCGGCCAGGGCCGGGCGCGCTCCTCGTCGCACCGCCACGCGAAAAAGCACCGCCCAGGTGCCGAGCACGAAGCCGGTCTTGAGCAGCACGGTTCCCGGGATCCCTGCCGCACGATGGGAAAGCGCGAGCACGATCTGGAAAAGCCAGGCCAGGTTGATGTCGGTGGCCGCGGGGTAGGTGAAGGAGAGCAAATTCTCGGTCGGCACGTGACCGGTGGAAAGAACGATCTCGCCCAGGCGCAGGTTGAAGAACAGATCCGTCTCGTCCATCGGCACGAGGCAGCGCCCCGCGACGAACAAGAGCAGCAGATAGACCACGNNGACGCGCAATCTGACAGCGTCCTTGAATCCGGATGGATGCCGGTGTGGCGAACCCTGCTGGTGCTCGCCTTGGCCTCCTCTGTCACGGCTGGATAGTGACCTGCGATACCGGGTACCAGTTGTCGGTTCGTCTGCCGGCAATCGCCAGCAGGACATGCGCGCTGGCCGCATCCTCAGTCAGTATTGCAACATCAAGTGCGTACACGCCCAGCGTGACGCCGGCCGGGACTACCCCAACATCGTCGGCGTCGTGCGCGCCCGGCAACCACGTGCGCAGGTCGGTGGAACTTGTCCATTGCGCCGCGACCGCGTCGCTGCTGCTCCGCAGCCGCCAGGCCAGTGGCCAGGGGTGGTACATAGGCGCGACACCCTTGTTCCGCCAGCTCGACTTGAGCGCCACGGATTCGCCCGCACGAGCTTCAGAGGTGTGTGTCACCTGCGTGAGAACCATGCGATAGCCGAGATGCTTGAGCCATTCGGAGACCTTTGCCTGCCAGACCGCAGGAACCGCCGAGGATTTGTTGTTGAACACCGACATGTGCCATTCCAGGCCCTTCTGCAGAATCAGGTCGATGTCGAATCCTCTGTCGAGCCAGTCTTGCATCACGCCGCACGACTCGAACTGAACCGGCGCATGGTGCCAGGCGACTCCGATGATCGGGTCAGCAGCCGCCGTGGGGTACAGATCCTTCATGTGGCACCAACTTGAACCGAACATGCCATAGTCACCGAAGCAGTCACCGCGCCAGCCGGCTCCCTTTGATTCCGCGTAGGAAGGAGCCGCGACCAGCGCTACCAAGGGCGTGCCCGCAAAGGCCTGAATGTACCAGTCAATGATGAGTCGTTGATTGGCATCGGTCGGGAAGTACTTGGTGCAGGTGTCGACGTTGGTGTCGCAACAGGCGGTATTCCACTCGCCCCAGCAGCCGACCGAACCGATGTCCACGTGATCCACGTCCAATGACCCTGCGTATCGTCGGCCGAATGCCTCCACGAGCTTCTGGTGATATTGCAGAAACGTGGCGTTGTTGTGGTCAGGAAAGACTCCATCGGTCGCCTGCACGCTGGCGACCCCCTTGTCGAGCAGCCACTGCGGCGACGATGTGTCGTAGCAAGGCATGATGCGAAACGCGAGGGCCTCGCCCTTGGCCTTGGACCGCTGAATCGTGTCATCGACCAGCGCAAAGTTATACTGTCCCTCGGAAGGTTCGAGGTCGGCCCAGGACCAGCGACGGTATCCCACGCTGCCAGCGGGGTGCTGAGGAGGCGGCGGCGAGTAGCCGAAGTCGGCGAAGCCCATTCCGGGGTTATTGAGAACGTCATCGACCTCATCTGGGTTCGCCGTGATCGTAGGTCCGGTCGCCGAGGGTGCGTCGGCAGCATGATCAGCATCCACAGCGGGCAACGGCGCACCAAGAGCGGCATCGGCATGCGTATTGGCAGGATCGCTTGCATCAGGCGTCGCCGCGGGCTTCGAATTGCCGCCACCGCACTGCAGTGATGCTGCGATCGACAGGCAAACCACGGGAACGATCGAAACCGCAACGCGCATGGGCACCTCCGCTCAGCGGTCATTATCTGCGGAACCCGAGGCACCGTCAACGCAAGGGCGGGTCCCGAAACCGCGTCCTGTCCCAAAATCCAGGCGCTTCGCAACACCACCAAGGAAGGGAATGGATCGAATAATGGGACAGGACATCCACCGCCGTCATACAATGGGTGGCCGTGGGACGACGATTTGTGGGTTGAGCCGTTGGAGTACAGAGCGTTCGGCAGATACGGCCCGCAGGGCACGAGAAACTGACAAGAGGTGGCGAACATGACTCAGACTCCTCAGCAGCTTGGTTGGGTCCGAATTGGTGTTTCACTTGCGATCGCCCTCAGCGCCTGCTCAGGAAGCAGCGGAACCCGCACTTCCGGCGGAAGCACGAGCCCCGCACCTGCTGGGTCAGGAGGCGTCGCCAGCGCGGCCATGGGAGGTGCGGTTGGTTCGGGTGGGTCCAACGTTGGAGGTGGCGGAAGTGCCGGAGGCACTGTCAGCGCCGGCGGGACCACGAGCGCTGGCGGCACCACCAACGCGGGCGGGTCCGGGTCGACTGGCGGCACCACCAGCATCGGTGGATCTACCCTCGCGGGCGGCACGACCCGCACCGGCGGGANNGCACCGGCGGGACCTCCAGCACCGGCGGCACCACCAGATCAGGTGGTGTGATCGGCTCGGGCGGCACGAGCAAGACGGGCGGCGCAACTGCCCTTGCTCCGGACGCAGGGCCGACGAGCGCATCCGATGGGGCGATCGGCAGCCCAGCCAGCGACGGCGGCAGCAGCCTGGTCACATCGATCGTCAAGGACGGCGTGACTTGGACCTTCGCCGCGCCGGTGCTGGCGGGACAGTTCGTCTCCGGCGACTATTGGATCGTGGGCCCGGCCACGATAACCGCGATCGGCCCCGCGCCGACCAGCGCGACACCGTTCACGAACGGATCGGTCCTGAACCTCCCGACCTCCAATGGCAAGAGTCCCTTCGACTCGCGGCTCAACGACGGCACCGACGAGTCATGGTGGTTCGACGCGAGCTTTCGCTCGTATCCACCAGTGTCGCTCAAGGCGGGCGACACGCTGGTGTCCAGCGTTAGCCTCGCCACGCCGGCATCGCTGCCCGAGGTGATGCGAGCGAGCGACAAGAGCTGCAGCCCGGTCAGAAGCGTTTCGGTCCTGACGGTCCTGCCGGCCGCTCCGCCCGCGGACGCGTTCAGGCCCTCGTATTGCGACCGGAGCCAGACCCTGTATCGCGCGAGTGCGCTGCGCCGCGATCTTCTGCCCTCGCACCCCGCGCCCAAGCCGCAGAGCACGCCCACTTTGGCGCAGTTCGAGGCCCTCTTCCGCCGCCCGTGGATCGACACCAATGCCTTCCTCTTCGACGCGCCTGCCGAATACATGCCCAGCTACGGCCAGCACGTCGCGTTCGCCGTCAGCTACGCGAGTCTGCTCTTGCTGCTAGATTTCGTCCCGGCTGACAAAGAGCCGCTCACCAACTACCTCGTGCAATACGGGATCGATCTCTACGGCTGCGTGAAGGCGGGCTACGGCTGGCCGGCATTCGGCGGCCACCGCAGCGGGCGCAAGCTGCCCATCGTGATAGCCGGGCTTCTGCTGCAAGACGATGGGATGAAGAACGTCTCGGCGACCTACCCCAACCGATTCGGCGAGGACATGCAGACCGTCTATGTGAACCAAATCCCGGGCGGATACAGCAAAGCCTGGCAGGGTGCCACGGTGATCTACGGCGGGCACTACGGCGTGGATCAGACCAGCGGCACGCCCACCGACACCAGCAGCAACGGGCTCTACGCGCCCTACGAACAACTCCAGCCCAAGGACTGGCAGCTCTTGACCCCGCCGGGCGAGCAGCTTGGCGAGGCGTATCGGCGCTGTTGCACCTCGGTCTCGTGGGTGGGGGAGGCGCTGGCGGCGCGCATGCTCGGCGCCGTGGGCACCTGGAACCATCCCGCTTTCTTCGATTACGTCGATCGCTGGATGACCGAGGACGACACGCAGGCGGTGGCGGACATCAAGACGCAGTCCGGGTTTGACTACAGTTCAGATTGGGAGCGCCAGGGCCAGACCGCGGCCTGGCTGCAGGGCGAATTCCCACAATACAGCTTCATCGACGACATGTGGAAGGCCTACCGGAACTGACAAGATGCTGGCAAGATCTCTGCCGAAAAAGAGTGGCACGGACGTTGCTTCGCAATGGCGACGAACGGAGGATTCGATGCACAGGACTTCACTAGCACTACCGATTGGAATTCGGACCGAGCCGGCGCGTCGCGAGGGCCACGACCGCAACGAACGACGAGGGCGAATACTTGACGTATTCAACCGAGGAGTGAGGCGGCGGGCGCGGGCCGCAGCTGTCGCGTGGGGACGGTCGGGCTTTGCTCGACCGTCCGCGCGCGGGAGGTGCGGAACCCTCCCAGGGTTCCGCCGACTGCAAACGGCGACGGGAGAATTTCAATCAGTAGTGCTGGGCTTGGTAACGCTGTCCTTGGGCAGCCTGATGATGATTGCCTGCGGTAGCAAGTCTGCGCTGAACATCAGCGGCCAGAGCGGCGGTGGGCAAAGGTCCACGGGCGGCATCGGAGCTGGGGGCGCAGCGAGCGGGGGAAGTTTCGGCGGACGAGCGGACGGAGGAGGCGCTTCGCCTAGCACTGGTGCAGGTGGCAGCGGTGGTACGAGCGGCACCGGCGGAGCGGAAGTCGGCGCAGGCGGGATGTCGGGCGGAAGCAGCGGTACTGGCGGATGCATACAGCCCCCATGTGTTTTCCTCGATTGCACTTATGGATATCAGCCCAGCACTAGTCCTTGCGGCTGCGGAACCTGCGCCCCGCCAAGCGGCGGTGCTGGTGGCAGCGCGGGGTCGGTGCCAGTAAGCAGCGGCGGCACCATGGGTACCGGCGGTACAACAGGCACTGTGATTGATTGCAGAACCGTTGATTGCTCCTTTCCGGTATGTGAAGCCGGATATACCTCGGTAACCTACACTGGGAGTTGCTGCCCTGTTTGCGTTGCCAGTGACCCCTCCTGTGCCAGCGTCACATGCGCGGCACCCTCATGCCCATCGGGCTTTACGGTGGCCCGAGAACCCGGCGCTTGTTGCGACACCTGCGCGGCAACACCTTCCGCGCAAGCTCCCAATTGCGACGCTGTCCGTTGCGGCATGCCGTCGAGCTGTCCGCTCGGCTATATCGTTACGAACACAGCCTGGACCTGCTGCCCCACTTGCGCCCCAGACCCCAATTACTGCGAAACCGATGCTGACTGCATGCTGGCCTGGGACCGGACATCGTGCTGTAGCTGCAATAGCATCAGCACCAGGCGGTATGCCCAAGATCTCTGCTACTCGTCGGCCAATGGCGATTCGCGCAGCGTGCCCGCGTCGTGTGCGCCTCCTGGCAATTGCCTTTCGGGATGCCCCAGTTGTGCCCTTCTCGGCCAGGCCAGTTCAACTTGCAGCAATCATCATTGCAGCTAGACGATGGCGGGCTGGCGGGCGCGTCTGCGGCCTGGCCGGGATTCAGGCGGAGCCGCGCTCGTCCAACGCTTCCTGCACGGCCTTGCGCAAAGACTCCTGCACCTCGGGTGGCACGGACGGGCTGGGGAAGGACTTGCATACCGCCAGGGTGCGCTTGAGCGAATCGCACAGTCCCTTGCAGTGCGGACAGCCGTCCACGTGCCGCTCCATCTCGGCGCACAAGTCGGGGCTGACATCGTTTTCCAGCTTCTTCGACAACAGAGTCAGCACATCCGGGCAATTGGGCAGGGCTGGCAGATTGGAATCATCGCCGCCCACCACGGCCAGCAGTTGCTGGCGCAGGGCTTGCCGCGCGCGGTGCAGACAGCTCTTCACCGCTGCCACGCTCATGCCTGTGACCGTGGCAACCTCGGGGGCGGTCAGACCCTCGATGTCGCGCAAAACCACCACCTCACGCGCCTCGGGTTCCAAATGGTCGAGAGCGGACGCCACGGCGTCGCGAGTTTCGCGGCCGAGCAGCGCCTGTTCTGGACTGGGGCCCGGCGCGGACGCTTGCGCTTGCCCAGCCTGGTCGAGCGACTCGTGCTGGGCTGGCTCGCCTTTGCTCCTGCGTCGCCTTTTGATACAGAAACTGCGCGCCACGGTGTAGAGCCAGGTCGAGATGGCGGCCTCGCCGCGAAAATCGCGCAGGGAGCGCACCATGGTCAGCAAAGTCTCCTGGGCGACCTCGCGCGCATCTTCCACGTCGCCGCACATCTTCATGCCGAAGCTGAAAACTCGCTGCTGATGCCGCTCGGCCAGCGCGTTGAGCGCAGAACGCTCCCCCCGGCGCGCAGCCTGCACCAGGTCGTTCTCGGTCTTGGCGTTGTCAGAGGCGCCCATCATCCCCGCAGTCTACCTCGGCTAGCTGCCGGTGAGCACCTCTACATGCGGGCGCGGGTGCCAAACGCATCGCCATGGAAAAGTGGTGTGCAAACCTCGATCTCGTGCACCCTCCGCGGGTAGCCGCTGTGTACGGGTATACCCACGTCGGGTGGGGGCCCCTACCCGCAAAGCCCACCACTGGTCGCTGCGGTAGTGATATCCTGCGCGGGTGAATAGGGAGTTGGACGGACACGAGAAGCCGCCATGACAGATGACGAACAAAGAGAGCGGCCCCAGCTTGCTCATGACCCCACGGCATTCGTGCGCGGCCTGGTCGCGCTTGGCAAGAGCGTCGACGATGCGCACGGCAAGGACATTCGTGCGCTCGGAGAATGGCTTACAGACATGAATCGGCGTTTGAGCGCCTGGGTTGAACAGAACCGCCCCGCTTTGGAACACTTCGGTCAGGCGGTTTCCACGGTTCTGGCAAAGCTGCCCGAGTGGAAGGCGAACCTAGAAGCAAACATGCTGCTCGTGCAGCGTGGCCTCGACGTGATGCGCGCGGAGGGATACGGGGGAGCTGGATACATCCTGTCGATGCACGAAACGATCGAGCTCGGTGCTGTTCCGTTGGAGGAAATCGAGCGCCGACTGTACAGTGAAAGTGTCAAGTCAGAATTCAGCCAGGCGATGCTCGACTTGTACAAATCGTCAGGGTTGCGGCCAGACCGGTCACCCTTGATTGAGGAGGCCATGGGACTCCATCGAGATGGCAGGTTCGGGGGGGCCGTCACTCTTGTCTATTCACAGTTTGAGGGGATAGTCACCGATGCGCTGGTTGAGTTGGGCTATGCATCACCTGCGACCAAGTACTCTGTGTCGTCAAACGACCGCGAGTTGCTTGGACTACATCCGAAGTTGAAGATCGCCGATGCTCAACTGGCAAATGCCACGGAGATCTTCAGCGCCTTGCTACAGGGGGTACTCACCTCCTCGGACCGAGACAGCACGGTGTCCAAGACTCGCAACCACGTTCTTCATGGAGGTGACACTGGATTTGCAACACGGCAACGTTCGACGCAAATGGTGCTCTGGACACTGGCGATCCTGATCGAATTGAGGTCCGTACTTCCGGTCCGTGCCGTGCCGCAAATGCAAGCGGCAATGCTGTCTGACCTTCCGTTGCGGTGAACTGGGTTGGCTCGCCCGCCGCTTATGTGCATAACCACCTGACCGAAAATGACAACCGATGGACCACTACATTGCCTACCACAGTGTTGACCTGATGGGTCGTGAGTACCCAGACGCCGGGAATGACTTCGGACACTACAGCCGGAAGCCTGAGTCGTTCCTCCGGAAAACAATCGGCAACCTGGTTTGGGTCGTCGTGGGCAAACGCAAGGGAAAACACACTCGGTATCGCCTGGCTGGTGTCTACTCGCCTGACCGGGTGAACGATGAGGAAGGCGACTGGCTTGTCCAAGGACGGG
>PMJO01000184.1 GCA_003158455.1 Myxococcales bacterium
CGTGTCGGCGGGGGAACCAACCTCCCAGACATAGATTTCGTAGTCGGCGATGCCGTGGTCGTGACCGCGCTGGGTGGCGGCCCACACCAGCCACTTGCCGTCGGACGAAAGCTGGGGGAAATACTCGTGCGAGCGCCGCCCCGGCAGATCGATGAGGGTGATGGCGTCCAGGTCGGAATCGCTCTTGCTGGGCTTGCCCGCGGCCATGGGCAGGTGGAGAACCCGGCTGCCGCCGTTGCCGGTGGGGTGTACCCAGTAGATCTCGTCGCCCGCGGGGTTCCAGTTGATCTGACAGCCCTCGCCGGTGCGGGTCCAGGTCTTCTTCTTGATGTTCCAGATGCCGGTTTCGCGCTTCGACCCGCGCAGGGTGATGGCAAGGTACGCGCCGTCCTTCGACAGCTCGGGTTGCTGCAGGAGCGCGCCATCGAGGGTTGGCACTTTCGTGCTGTCGACCATGAGAGTTTCCGTGCCGCCGGAGAGGGCACGGCGGAACACGGCGGTCGAGCGCACGTAGATGATCTCGTCGTTGCCGAGCCAGCCGCCCCAGCTCGCGTTGTCCACCACCTTGGTTTCTTCCTTACCGTCGGGCCTGACCGTGAAGATGTCCCACTTGCCGTCGCTGTTGGCGTCCCGTTCATACACCCAACCCTTCTTGCTGCGGGTGAAGAGGATGCGCGAGCCATCGGGCGAGAAACGCGGAAACCAGTCGACGGCCTCGCCCTGGGTGATGGCATGGACGTTCGAACCGTCCGTGTTCATCACGAAGAGGTCGTGGTTGCCGAGGCGCGAGCTGGACCAGACAATCATCCCGTTCGCTTTGCCACCGACTGCGCCCATGGCCTGTTTCTCGGCCGCGCTGGGTTCCTCTTCGCTGCCGCTCGCTCCGCCGCCCGCTGTGGCGCACGCGCCCAGCGCCAGGGCGAGCGTCGCCCAAGCCATCCCGCGCATGGTTCGCGCGGTACCGTTAGAGGGTGCGTTCGGTAGATCGCGGGGTTCCGTCGGCTGGCTCATGCTGCACTCCTGTGAGGTGGATTCTGATCGGGCGCGAATTCTAGCTTGAGAGTCTACGAAGATGAAGGTCGGTAAGCGAATCGAAACGGGTTTTTCTGCTCTCCGTTCCATCCAACCAGAACTAGAACTGAGTGAAGAAGTTCCAAGACTCCTGAGGAATCCAGTTGGCGGTGCTGCCGGGATCGCTGTTGACGCTCGTGTGTACGCCGTCGAAGGTACATACCTTGGTGGGATAGCCCGTCTTGCACCCGTCGAAGTCGACACAAAGATGGGCGCCTGATGTCCAGGTCGGGATGGTAGCCGGCACGGTACACCCGTTATCGGTGCCAGGCTCGATGGCAATATACTTCGACCCATTGCTGGTGCTCGGCGTGCCCCCACACGCCTGCTGGCAGGTCCGCCAGAATGGACACACCCTTGGCGAACTCGCCGGCCAGGCACGCCTTCTTGGCCACGCGCTCAGGACTTTCCTCCTTGCTGGCCTGCGCGAAAGGCGCCGCCAAGCAGAGGACCAGGAGAAAAGCCCAACCAGCAGAAATGCTGCGGAGCAAACCCTGACAAACAGGTACTTGCCAAGCTTTCTGCTCAAAACTCATTGCTATTGAGAGTCCTACAATCGCAGTCGCCTGGCAAGATGGATACCCCGAGACACCCGAGACACCTCACCAAGGTAGGCCGAGTATTCGCAATGCGGCAAGCAACCTGCGCACCGGTTTGCCGAGAATCTCGCATGTCCCTTCCTCGCGCCATCGTCCCGGGTCGCCGCTACATGATCACCAGTCGCTGCTCCGAGCGCCCATCGTGTTCATGTCCGGCCACCCCGACGACACGGTATTGCGACAAGGAATCGAAGAAGCGCGCGAGCACTTCCTGGCCAAGCCATTCACCCCAGCGGCCCTGCTGGAAAAGCTGCGTACGGTACTGCAGCGTTCGAAGCGCTCGGCCTCCTGACCGCACGTCTGCAATTCTCTCGCGGTGAAGCCGCAGGCGACGCTATCCTCCGCGCATGAGCCGCATGCCGAGGAATCCAGAGGTCGCCGCGCTCGTCCGCAGGTTGGCATTGCAGCTGCACCCCGAGGGCGGCTGGTACAGGGAGACGCACCGATCTGCGCAGTGGATCCACACCCCTTCCCACGGCGACCGCGCAGCCTTCACGTCCATCCTCTACCTCCTGGAAAGGCCTCAGGTGTCCCGCCTCCACCGGTTGGACGCGGAGGAGCTCTGGAACTGGCACGCGGGCTCGCCCCTCGACATTCACGTCCTGGCCCCGGGAGGGCAGAGTGAAGTCCATCACTTGGGTACTGGGGCCGGCGAATCCTTCCAGGTCGTTGTCCCGGCTGGCCGCTGGTTTGGCGCCGAAGTGGCTTCCACTGGCGAGTGGGCCTTGGTCGGCTGCGTGGTGGCGCCTGGGTTCGAGTTCCGTAAGTTTCAGATGGCCGACCAGGGCGGGCTGCTCACCGAATTCCCCCAAGCGGCGAAGACCATCAGGCGCCTGACTTGACCGGCCGCCGCGCGGTCACGTCGCGAAACACGCAAGATCGACACCCCCAACGGCCCGAGTTGGTTCGACACCACGACTACGGGCGCGACCGTCGCGTCGGAGCGCTTCGGTGAGCGGTACAGCCCACCCACGCCAAATGTGCCGAACAGGTAGTAGATCGACTAGGAGCAAAGCTCGGCCACACTCGTATTGCGAAAGAGTGATCCGGACCCTGCGGCGGGAGTGACTCGACAACATGATCATCGTGGCCGAGCAACACGCAGAACGCCTCTTGCGCGACTCGTACGGTCCGTGGGTCAACGGCCGAGGAACTGCATCAACCAGCTCATCGCCGGCCGCATGGTGCCGTCGCTTTGCACGAGGCCGCTGTTCTGGACCCAGGTGTTGCCGACGATGTAGCCCCACAGGGTGATGCCCTTGATGTTGCTGTTGTTCCAGAACATCGTGAACTGATCCCGCATCACCGATGCCTGCTGGGCATCATCGGCGGTGTCGAGGTCGTACTCGGTGATGTAGACGGGCAATCCCGTTGCACCGCCTATCTTATCGATGTTGGCCTCGAGAGTGCTCGACGACACGCCCAAAGTGCCGTGGGCCTGGCAGCCGACGGCTTCGATGGGAGCGCCCGCCTGCTTGAGCACGTTGACGATGTCGATGATGTGCTGGGCGTCGTCAGAGGACTCGATGTTGTTGTAGTCGTTGAGAACCAGTTGGGCGCTCGGGCATGCCTGTCGGGCCCAGATGAAGGCGTTGATGATCCAGTCCCAGCCAGTGCTTCCCGCACCGCCGATGGCATCCATGTACGCCGGCGTGGTATGGGGCGGCGGCTCGTTGACCACGTCGATGATCCTGGTGTTCGGATATCGCGCACAGAATTCCTTCATCCAGGTCTGTACCGCCGCAGGCCCGTCGTCACTGGTCAAATTGGCTGTCCAGCTGGGCTGTTGGCTGCCCCAGATGAAATTGTGTTGCTTGAAAACGATGCCGTGCTGGTTGCAGTATTGGTAGCTGGCGTCGAGCCTCGTCCAATTGAACGAGGCCTGCGAAGTCGGCTGCACCAAGCCCCATTTTCCGGAATTCTCGGGTGTATACTGGTTCCAGTAGGTCGCGAAGTCCGACCGAATGGAACCGCGGGTGTCGATGTTGCCGACGAATTTGGGCAGTGGCATGGCCGTTGCGCCGCCGTCGGGCCCGGATGCGCCGTCCGCCTCTGCCCCGCCGTCGGTCTCGTCCTGGCTATCAGTTGTTGGCGAGTCGTCCACCGCGTCGATGTCGCCGCCCACGGTCTGCACTTCCGCGCCGACGGCATCCGCGGGAACGGACGGCGTATCCGAGCAGCCCAGCCAGCATCCGCCGCTGTCGCCGTCCACGGTTTCCACTGCCGCGCCGGCGGCATCTGCCGGAACGGACGGCGTATCCGAGCAACCCAACCAGCATCCGCCGACAACGGCAGCTACAAGGCCGATGACCCCATTAGAGCGCAAGTGGGTTGTCACGCTGGTTTTCTGACTGTTCTGAATGGAGCTGTCAAGCGCGGGCTAGGCTGACCGCTGATCAGCTGCGTCACAACTGTCTCGATTGCGAGAAGAGGCTGCAATTTGCTGTGGATAGCGTTCATTTGGATGGAGCCAGAATGCGAAGTGGACGGAGCCTACGGTAGGTTTTGCGATTTAACCTCCCATGCACTGTCGGCTCTCAGCCGCGCCCCGCCTCTCGACAGTCGCAGGACTTACGGCACCAGCTTGCCGCGCTCGCTCAGGGCCTTGAGGATGCGCGCGTCGAATCGCGTGTCCGTCCCGCTCATGGGTGCGTGCAGAACAAATCCATCGGACGTGAATTCATCCACCATGGCGAAGGGGCCCACCGGGGAAATCGAAGACAAACCGGCGGTGAACGTCCCCAGGTAGATGCGCGCCCCGTCGGCCACCGCCACGAAGGGCGTGCCCAGGGGTGTTCCCAGTCTGGTGCGCAGCGAGCTGAGCACGCCCTGATCAGGATCGAGGCCGATCTTGAAGGTGGAATTCTCGATGTAGGCGATCTTGTTGAGATCAAGCAGAGGACTGTTGTCCAGAACCAAAGAGTCGAGGGGCTGATTGGCCAGATCATCCACGCTCAATGTGGAGTCTTTAAGGAGGAAGAGTTGGAATCGCTGGTTCGACTCATACGACCCCATCACAACCCTGGGAACATAGATCTTCGTCCCGAAGAGAACCGAGCTCGCATCGGTCACCTCCAGACACAACCCCGCTTCCCAATTCCCTGCCGAGGTGTCCATGCTTATGACCCGCAAGCTGCCCAAGGCGGTTGCCCCGCCGATGGTGCTGAACGATTCACTGCTCTTGCGCACGGCCGCACGAGTTCCCACTGACGTTGCGGTCAGCGCATATTCCTTGGGTGTGCTGATGTTGATCGACAGGATCAGCTCGATGGCCAGGTCGAATCCCAGCGATGCGCTGGTGTGCAGATTCACGCCGTAGCCCTGGCAGCAGTCCATGATGATGCCGGACACGTAGTCGGTCACTCCGGGCGTGACCATCTGGCCCTGGTAGGTGAGCTTGGGATTGTCGCCTTCGCAGTACCCTGAGGCGACAATGCCGCCATCGCCTGTGCCAGCATCGGGATTGCCGATCGTGCTGGTGCTTCCGCCTGCGGTGGTGGTTCCGCCGAGCACCGAACCTCCAGTTGACGAGATGCTGGCCCCGCCCGCCCCTGCCATGGGGCTGCTTCCGCCGGTGACAGAGCCGCCGCCCGCGCTGCTGGTGCTGCGGCCGCCGACCGCCGTGGTGGTGCCGCCAACACTGGTGCTGCCGCCGCCTCTCGTGCCGCCGCCGGTGCCGCCACCGCTCGCTGTCGTGGTGCTGCCGCCGGTGCTGCCCGCGCTCGTGCCACCGACGACGGAAGAGCCGCCGGACGAAGCTGTGGTGCCGCCGCGGGTGCTGGTTGAGGTTGCCTGACTCGTGCTGCCACCAGAGGCAGGTGAACCCCCGCTGGCGCCCGCCACACCGCTCGTCCCGGTAGTACCCTGGTTGCCCGCACTGCCCCCGGCCGCGGGAGACGTGGTTCCCCCGGCGTTGTTGTGCAGCCCTGAGCCGCTGCTGCTGCATCCGCCAAAGAACAAAACCGCGGTGAGCAGGCTGGTATGCGCAAGCGTTCTTCCCCTGGAACGGGCGTCAAGCAGATGAGACCGCATCGATTCTCCTTGGTTGACCAAGCGAGTATACTCCAGGCCCCAAGGACGAGAACCTCTCGGGAAGACCCGCGTGTGATCAGGGTCACTTGCCGGCGAGCATGGCAACCACTTCGCTAGCGATCTGCTTGGCGCGATCTACCTCGCCCTTGGGCAGCAAAATCGCGCCCACCGCGGGATGACCGCCGCCGCCGTAGCGCTCGCACAGCTTCCCAGGTGGCGAATGTTGGCTCCGTATGTCGTAGGTGTACGCATACGGGTAAGGCACCATTTCGCGCACGACGATCGGATCTCCATCCAGTGCACTAAACCTTGAGATCCGCGAATGTTGTCAAGGCAGGTGGATCATGAGATCTTCCTCGCCGTCGATCCAAATTGAAGTAATGCTTTTCGCGCGTGCCCTAATCGTCTACTGAGTTCCAAGAGGGGTTCCTTGATGCGAAGAAGTCTAGTTGGCCTTTCCCTGACATTTCTGGTTTCAGTCGGATGTCCGCCGCCGCCGCATTCGACCCATGATGCCGGTCGAGATCCGGCAACTGGCGGCCAGACTGGCTCGATGGGGGGCCACGGTGGGAGCGGGACAGCAGACAGCTCGGGCGGTTCAGGAAGTTCGGGCGGCTCAAGCGGATCAGGTGGCTCGAGCAGTTCGGGCGAAAACAGCGGCACCGGCGGCTCAGGAGAATCAGGGGGCGCTGGCAGCGGCGGAATTGGTGGATCGACCGGGAGCGGCGGAATGGGTCGCACCGGGGGCACTCCGGCCGATACGGGCTCGTCGCGCGATGGTTCAGCAGGCGCTGGTGGCAGCGCGGGTGGAGGCAGTAGCGCCGGTGGCGACGGTGGAACCTCAGCGCGAACCGGCGGCGCTACGGGAACCGGACGGGGTGGAACCGGTGGCAGCTCCGCAGCCGGTGGTAGTGGCGCAGGAGGGAGAACCGACAGTGGAGGGGCTATCGGCACAGGTGGCGCCACGGCAACGGGTGGCAGCACTTCCCCCACGCCTTGTTCGTTCCCGTCGAACTGGGCGCCCGCTAGCCCGACCTACACCACATACAGCCTTCCCAACCCGGCGACCGCTTGCGGCTACACCGGGAGCAACAACAACATCACCAATATCGCAGTCGCCGCAAACTACGCGGCAATTCCAGGAAACAGCTCAAGCGACTTCAACACCAGCAATCGCTGCGGCGCCTGCGTTCAAATCAACAGCACTATCATTACCATCGTCGACGAATGTCCATACGACGGAAGCAACAATCCCCCGTGCAAAGCCAATCCCAACGGCCACCTCGATCTAAGCACGGCGGCCGCGAGCGCGGCCGGAGTTAAGGGCGATCCGGCGGTCAAGAATCAGGCCTCGTGGAAGTTCGTTCCGTGCCCGGTCAAAGGCAATGTCGTGGTTCGCCTGAAGAATGGAAACAACAACGAGATGTACATCGAAAACGAGATCCTTCCCATTCAGTCCGTGACCTGCGCAGGTCAGACTGGCTCGCGCACGAGCTACGGCGCCTGGCACTTCGGCGCGGACATTCCCGGAGCGAGTTGCGACTTGACCGACATAGCCGGGCGCAAGCTAACGGTAACCGCCGGTACGTCGCAGGGCCAGAACGTCGACACGGGAACGCAGTTTCCCAAGTGCCAATAGGATGCCGATGTCCTCGGCCTAGACTGCGCCGAATTTCCTGCTGCCCTCAGGTGAGGTGCCATCAGAGTCTTTTTGCGCCGCTCGTGTGCGAGCACCCGAGGGAGTAGAGCCTTCTGGACGGTGACGCGCAGGTCGATTTGTGTTGGCGGTGGCCGAGCTCACCGGCGATGGTGTTGTAGCGAACGATCGGACCCGCAATCAGGTGCGGGTGCAGGGCCACGAAGACAGAATCGAGTCAGGCACCTCAGCCAGTCTGCACGGGACGGGAACAGGACGGAATTGTTGACCTTAGCCTGTGCCCTTCTTCGCCTCCTCGTCTCCGGTCTTCGTCGCTGCCGCGATTTGCACGATGCCAGTCTTTGCCTGGTCGAATGCGAGTGCCCACAGCGCGAGCGCCACGTAGTCCTTCGTGGCCCCGAACGTAGCGGAGCTTGTATAGAAGGTCGAGATGCCCGTCAATACGGCAACCCCACCCACTAGCGCCGTCGATAAAAGATCCAGTCCGCTGAAAGCCTTGAAGAGCCCAAGTGACTCCGAAGGCGAAACCTTGACGTTTGGGCCTAGGATCTCTAGCGATTTGGGTTCGTCGTCAAAGGGCGAGCGGATGCTAACAGAGGTCTTCAATTCTTCGGCATGCGGCCAGTACTGGGTGATCGTAGGTTGGAGGGTATGTGGGGAGGGGAGGTTGAAGGTGCGTTGCCAAACCCTCGGATGCGCTCGCTCGATATGCCACTCGTAGCGGAGCTTGTGACGCAGGAGAAATGACTGGGCAATCCGACCATCCTTCGGTTTGACGGCCAGGGTGAACGGCTCGTACTGCTGGGGTGCCGATGATGGCACCTCGATCTCGACCTGCTGCTTACCGACCGCCTCTCTCAATTGATGCCACGTCTTCTTGTCCACGAGCTCGAATGCCTGCTCCAAAGTTCCCGACGTGTACTTCTCGACTAGGTCAGAGAAATACGGTGTGCTACGATGGTTCCACAACAGGCGCAATCCGTCGTACTTGCGCTCAAGCTCTACCGGGTTGGTTGTGGGGACCGCCGTCCCAGCCGAACAGTAGGGCTTCAACCCATCAACAAGCGACTGGAGCGCATTGTTGGCGGTGCGATCCCCTATTTCGTCCGGCCGCACATCGGCCAGAAGGGAGCATATGGAGGGTTTGAGGTTCTCCCAGTACGGCTTCTGCCAGTCCCCAGCTACCCAGGAGCCGAGTATCTTCAGCTGCTCGTCAGCCGCAGCCAGCTTGGTCGCTCCCAACGGCGGATCGCTGCAGTTGCGAACGATCCCTTCGAGCACCCCTTCTGCGCGCTGAGTGACGAATGGAGGCGTGATGGCGGTCCCAATCTCTTGACGCGCTTCGCGGATCGATCTCAAAGTTGGGAGCATGGCCGTAACTTTGTCGAGTCGGGCGTCAAGATCTTCGGGCATGGACCACCAGCTTGCGCGAGCCGCACACCGCACGAGCTTGAGGTTTGCCAGGGTCCAGACCACGACTGAGGTAGCCGGCTCCTGCTTGAGCCAGGACTCGCTGAGCGTTGTGGCCCTCGAATTGATATCGAGGCGCTTGCGCAGGACATTCAGCATCTTCGTACCGAGGAGCGAGACCAGAAGGCCGCCAATCAGCACGGCAGTGGCCCAAAGGATGTGGTGCTTCACTGTCAAGACCAACGTGACCTTCTGGGCGTCGTCAGCTACGGAGTTGGCCGCTTGAAAGCGGAGCGTGGCGTTGTATTCGCCAGGACTGATATTCCGCAGATGGAATTCAACCAGGCCTTGTCCGTTCGATGCAATTCTTCTATTTGGATCGTCCTTGCTTGTGACACTCCAGAGATCGAGTCCCAGGTTGTTCAGGGTCGTCATCACGTTCACGTGAGGGTCGAAATTGACACCGGCCTTCGAGACTTGTTCCATGCGCAGACCAACGTCGGTCAGCGGCCACGCATGTTGCTTCTCCCAGAAACGCACGGTGGCGCGCCCTTGCTCCCCGGTGCAGCCGTGCCACCAATCGCACACGAGTTCGCGCGAGATGATCGGGGTGTCCACGACGAGCGTAGCGGTCGGCTTGCCACCACGATCGAGATTCAGTCGCCAGGACTTGCTCGTGCGTGCGACGATCGTGAAAACCCCGGTGACCTGCCCCGCATCTGGAACCGGTTTGATCTTCAGGAGCAGCGAGGCGACGCCGTTGGGGGCGGTCAGATCCGATAGCACGCCCGCAGTGCCTTGCTTCTCGCCGATCGATAGGTTTCCTTCGAGTGGCGCACCCGTACCATCCCGCAAGCCCGACACCGAGGCAACGAAAGCGCTGCCCGGTTCGCCGCCACCACGGATCACCCTGAGCAAGACCTCCCCATCGTCAGGGAGAGGTAGGGTGAGCGCGATCATCGCATCCGACGAGGCTTCAACCTCGAACGTCGAAGCTTCCTCGTTGGCGGAGTTCTGCCTTGCCGACCCGCCAGGCTTCTTTCCTGCGGTGTCCCCAGCTGCCAACGTGGGCATGCTCACGAGTACAACCATCGTTATCAGAACTACACGGGAGATCATCATCACTCTCGGTGCGCACATGGCTTATCCCCTTCCTGACCAGACTAGATTCTCGACCTCACCGGCAGAAGAATCCAATACTCAGGGTGCCGCCGGCGACACCGTGACCGTCATCGCGTTGCTGCGCACTTCGCCGGTGACGGGTGCGCTGCAAAGGGAACCTGTTATGGTCGACTCATCAAGGCGTGCGAGAAGAACGGCCGCAGCGCTTGCCGTTGCGCGCGTCGTGACAGCCCGGACTGTAACCTGTTTTCCGTCGTCGACGCGAGCGATCCTCGGAATGATCAATGGGGGAGCGTCAGCTTTGCAGTCGGTCGGTTGAGCATTCGAATCTACGCAACAGACCGCGTACTGCAGCGTGGTACCGCGGCTTACGAGCGAAGAAGCGCTCGCCGCGAAGACCTCGGTCTGAAGCTCGACGTACGACACGCCGTCGCCCGTCACACTGGTGCGGTTGGGCGAAAGGACGAGCTGAACCGGAAGGCTCGGCATGAGCATGACGCTCGTCGCATATGTAAATTGCCCCGCAGAGGCCGTGATGATTGCCGTGCCCGTGTCGAGACCGGCTCGGTAGGCTATCGTCGTCGAGCCGCGGGCCGTCTTCACGACCGTCGAGGCAGGCGCTCCCGTGGATGGCACGGGCGCGTCCAGAAAGGAACCCGTCGAGGCGGTAAGCGTAACGTCACCGTCTGTCGCTGCGGACACCTGCAGAGTCACAATCGAAGCCCCATCTGCAGCGACGGATGTGGGGGTCGCAGCAACCGCAATCGGGTTGGTGGTTGTGGGATCGTCCAGGCAGCCCGAGGCGGCAACTGCCAGGCACGTGATCGTGCAAAGAGCAAAGTGCCCCATCACTCAATATCCTGCGGGAAGGAGTGTTCCTCGACGAGCAGGCCCTTGACCTCGACTGTAGCCTGCCCCGACGGCCCCGTGATCGTGACGAGGCTGGTCCCGTCCAGCGCCTTCACAGCGATCTTGGGACCTGCAGAATACGGGGCATTGCAGGATACGACGATGATGCCCTTCGCCGGTGGACCGGTCACGCGGTATCGAACCGGAAATGGTGTTCCTACTGCCACCGTGCCCGCGGCTAGACTATTGAACTCCTTTAGCACACTCATCTTGCGCCTCCGTCAGATGTGCAGGCCAGCCCCTGTTGAGAAGATCCCGGTCACAACGCCGGCAACGTCGAGATCGATCGACAAACTGAGGTAAGGGGCGACCCTGATATGGGTGTCGGAAATCAACTTGTTTGTGTCGTTCTGCCGCAGGAAGACTGCGCCGGCACCGAGGCGCACGTAATCCGTGAGCCGAAGACCAACACCGGCAAGGATGCCGCGCCCCCCGAAGACCCCGACGATCGACCCGTCACTGTTCTTGGTTTGCGCGAGGGTGAAACCACCAAGAACGGAGAATCTGCGGAGAAAGCCGCCTTCCTTCGCAAGTGGGACGTCCTTGTCCACCGGAATAAACGACATGCTGACGGCCACGTACGGCTGAAAGTCCGCTCCATAGGAGTGACTTGGGTTGATGAACAGTGGCACGGAGACTCCGACGTCTCCCGAGATGTAGAATGGGGCGGCTTCGGTATAGCTGGGGTTCGCCGCAGCAACCGGAATCTTTGCGGTCGAGACGACGAATGTGTCGACAAGGAGACCAATTTCGGTAGAAAGTTCCTTCTTTGCCGCAGCGAAATCGCTCGCCCTTGTGACTACAGAGTCGAGGTACTCTACGCCGGACGCAACAATTTCCGGGTTCTTCCCGAATACTTTCTGGTCGGTCTGGCAATCAATCTTGGTCCGGGCCTCCGCTATTTTTCCGCAGTCCCGGCCCTTGAGCCCACCCCGTTTCCTTTCGACGTCCTTCATTGCGTTGACGACCGGCGCTGTCACTGCGGTCGTCGGTTCGGCTGTCTTTTCGTCCTTGTCGAGCTTGGCCGATTCCAGCTGTGCCGTCGCCTCCTTGACGGCCTTCTCAGTCGCGCCGCCCCGGTCCTTAGTTGTACTCTCGAATTCCTTCAGCAAGTTGTAGTACATGACTAGGTTCGTGCGGGCGTTGTGGTATTCGAGGGCCGCCTTCTCAAGCGCGGCGAGTGCGGGAGCTTTCTTCTCTCCCCAGAGTGCGTTCCTGATCTGATCCTTGACGGTGCCGGTCCGGTTCCGAAGAGGCGCATCCGCGTCGGTTCCTAGGGAATTGGCAATTCCTTCGGTGAGTTCCGCAAGGGTCACGACCCCTTTCGCTGCGAGCTTGGCAACACCAGCCGTGACGACCGCAACTACGCGCGCGTTCTCCTCAGCGGACCAGGGCATGGCCGTTTCGATCGAGATGCAATAGCCGGATAGTGCATGGAGCGCCGGCATCTCGATGCGGAAGCGCTTGTCGGTGGCGTCGGGCAGCGTGGGTTGCGCCATGCCGGCAAGACGGTGCGCGCCTGGCTCTACGGTCTTGCAGTCCGTGGTGTTCGGCTTCGTCTCCCAGAACGTAGCAACCACAGATGTCGCGTTTTTGGGGGCGGGGATGTCGAGCGTAAAAGACACGCGGTATGGCAGAAGCGTTGAGAATGCCTCCGCCACCGGATCGAACTGAATGACGGGTCGATCCGCTGCTCGCACATCCGAACAAAAAAACAAAATCGCGGAGCCACACAACACACCAATCCACAACTTGTTCGTCTCGCAATGCATTCGCAAACCCTCCAGACATCGGCGAGCGGTAAACGTCAGCTACCCTACCAAGGCCGACGAGGAACTGTCAAATGTTGTGAATCGCGTCGTCACCAAGGCCGGCCGCGAAGTGCGCCCCGTCGCCGGTCCAGTGCGTGTCCGCCGCCAGGTACAGCCGCGGCCGATCGGGGTGCTCGCGCTGCTGCTCGACTCTGAGTCCAGCCCAGGCGAGCCGAGGTCAGATCCCTGCATCGGAGCAGGGTTTGATGCCGAGGTAGCTGGGCGGGTCACCGTACTCGCCGGTCAGGCAGTTGCTGCGCACACAAGTCGAGTCAGGAAGTTGCCCGACCAAGAGCGACAAGACGCCTTCTGCCATACGGTAAGTGCGCACGCGCACGCTAGTTGCGGCGAAATGACAGTGGCAGCCGCCATTTTGCATCGCTTCGTCACGCCCCATAATGTCTAGTATGAGGGAGCTACGTAGACTCCGCCACCCGAGCCCCCATAGGGCGGGCTCGCGGCGATCGTGCTTGGCGTTTCACGAGCGAAGCTAGCGGCACTCCGAGAGCAACACGCTGACCGTGCCCCCCGCGCTCGAGGTCGCCAGGTCCGGGTGCCCGTCGCCATTCAAGTCTCCTGTTGTTATTGCCCACGGCAGGGTCGCCGCGTAGGTGAGTTGGGTGGCGAAGGTGCCATCGCCATTGCCAGGCAGGATGCTGATGGAGTTGGCGTAGGCCCAAGAGTTGGCGGTCGCGATGTCGATTCGTCCGTGGCCGGTGAAATCGCCTAGCACAAGCCCCGCCCCCACGGCCAGCTCCCAGACGCGTAGGTGGTTTCTGGGCCAAAGGTGCCGTCGCCTTGGTTGATCCGCACGGCGACCGCGGCTCCGGCCTGATAGCACGAGCGCGCGATGTCCGGATAGCCGTCGTCGTTGATGTCGGCGACGGCGAGGCGACCGGGGTAGTCGCAGGTCGCCACGTTGCTGTAAGTCACCGCAGTGGCAAAGGTAGCATTGCCCTGATTGATCATCACGTTCAGGGAGAAGGAGGTTCCGACGACGATATCGAGTGCGCTGTCGCGATTGAAATCTCCGACGACGAGGGTGTCCGCATAGGGTCCGGGATAGAATCTCTCTGGCGGGCCGAACGTCCCGTCACCTTGATTGAGTATCAGGCTCACAGACGCGTTTGCATCGATCACGGCGAGGTCGGGATGCCCATCGCGGTTGAAGTCGCCGCTGACGACGTCGAATCCACCACCGTTGATCGCGTAGCTTACCGGCGGTGCGAAGTTGCCTTGGCCTTGGTTCATGAATACGTTCAAGAACTACCATTGCTATGGCGCCGCGCCCGTAAGCAACAGTTTACACGCGTCCGGGGCGCTCGCCGGGGTCGCAGTCGCGCACGAGAGCGGGGGCGTCTCGATGCCGTCCAGTTGCAGGAAGCGGACGTAGGCTGGCAATTGATAGCCGGCGTGGGTGACTTGGGCGCCGGTGGTGGCGTAGGCGCCCAGGTTCGAGAAGGGGTAGTACTGGAACGGGTGCGTGACATAGGGACTGGCGGCATTGCTGCCGTCGGCCCAGGGCCAGGTGTAGGCGCCGAAAAAGGCGGGCTTGGAACAAAGGTAGAGCGATCTCGGCAAGGTCTGCGCGCCCTGGTTCCAGTGCGTGCTGTTCGTTGCGTAGTCGTAGTTGCCGTCGCGGAATAGGGAATTGACGGCGCCCTGATCGGTTGGCACGCCGTCGCCGCCGCCGAAGCCAATCCACCACATCGACACGGGATCCCAGTTCCAGTCCGGGCCGGAATTGTCGTACTGGAATCCTTTCGACTGGGGCGCGACCGGCATGCCGACCGAGCCAAGCACGTTGCCGACGAAGTTGTAGTAGACGTGGCCGTGTGCGACGCCGGCCGGGACGCGCGGCCCGACGTCGGCGTAGGGGATGCAGGTGAAATCGCCCGGGCCAGTCGGCGTGCATCCGCCGGGACTGTTGGCGCTGGAATTGTAGGCAAAGGCATTGAGTGGCGGCCAACCCGAACGGTGCCCGGTCGAGACATTGCGCAGCCAGGTCTCAAAGATGGCGCCGCCCCAGGTGTCGTCGCCGCCCATGGAAAAGGTCAGGTTGCCTTCGAATAGCTCGAAGTGCGGGGCGGCCATGTGGCCGTCGTCGAGGCCGGACTCGGGCCAATTGGGCTGGTATTCGATCCAACCGTCGTCGACGTAGCTGTAGGCGATGACGTTGCCGCCGCCCGAAGCGCGCATGACCATGACCTTGTTGAAATTCCACGAGATGCAGTTCTCGACCAGGTTGTCGGCCGCGCCGGCCGAAAATTCCAGGCCGTAGCCCGCGCCGCCGGGGGTTGGATTGATGGTACTGTGGTACTCCGTCAACCCGCGCCAGTGGCCAGCGAAAATACCGGCCCACGGAACTACAACCTCGGTGGGCGCTGGCCAAGACGCAGATCCCGAGCATGACCACGTGATGGAGCGAGAGGACCTCGCCGCGCACCAGCTGGCTGTGTAGCAGGCGCAGGCGGGGCGTTTCGGGGTGCTAGTCTATGCGGCATGCCACGCTACGCTGCGCTTCTGAGGGGAGTGTCTCCGACCAACGCCAAGATGCCCGAGGTCGCGGCGTGCTTTGAATCCGCCGGATTCGCCGACGTGAAGACCGTCCTTTCGAGCGGCAACGTGGTGTTCAGCGCGGGCCGAGGCAGCGAGGCCAGCTTGGCGAACGCCATCGAGAAGGCGATGACGAAACGACTCGGCCGGACTTTTCTCGTCATCGTGCGCTCCATCGAAGACTTGCAGGCGCTGCTCGACGCAGATCCCTTCGCCGACCTTCGGCCGCCCCCCGCCGCGAGGCGTGTGGTGACCTTCCTGCGAGAAGACACGAAGCCAGCCGGTCCACTGCCCATCGAGCGCGAAGGAGTGAAAATCTGGTGCGTGCGAGGCCGCGAGGCCTTCACCTCGTATACGCCGACGCCGCTCGGTCCGGTGTTCATGGAGATGATCAAAAGGACGTTCGGCGAGTCCCAGACCACGCGTACTTGGGACACTATCGCCAAGGTCGTCAAGGTGGCCGCTGCGACAGCCACCGGCGTCGGCACGAGGCCACGGTCGCGGAGGAAGTGCCGATAAGCCGCTGACGAGACGGCTATGGTCGCGACGACTGCTTCAACCGAGCGGCGTCGGCGAAATCCTTGGGGCGGCCTGCCGCCAGCTTGTTGCGCACCAACATGTCTCGACCGACGAAATGAATCGCGCGTCCATCCATGGTCGCCGCCACGCGGGAGGCCCAGGCCTCGGCAAAGCTCACGCCGGTACAGCAAAGACGCATCGCAGCACGTAGCATGCGGGTTTTTTGCGGTAACCGAGCGAGTGGGGTCAACTCTCCGCATGGCACCTGCAAGGCATCGGCAAAACCCTGTGACTTCCCGAAATGATGCGGGGTTGCGCGGCCGGCTCGAGCAGTTCGGTCTGGCAACCGTCCTGAGCTTCCTGGAACTCGAACGGCGTTCGGGCCAGATCCTCATCGTCGCCCGCGACAAGATGGGCTGGGTCTGGCTTCGCGGCGGTCAAGTGATCTCTGCACGCATCGAAGGATCGCGCCGCGTGAATCGAGCGGCGATCTACGAGCTCTTGTCGTGGGACAGCGGATACTTCGCCTTCACGCAGGAGGATCTTGCTGCCGACGTCGACGAGATCGGCGCGCCCACGACGCTGCTTCTCATGGACGCTGCCCGCCGCTCCGACGAAGCGGCCGCGCCCGCGTGCTAGCTTTTTGCGTCAGGAACAAGACGGCTAACCGTTGAAAATCGCACAGCGGAGAGCAGGACGACTTCCTACGAAGCCTGAAACACTAGAGCTTGCGCCGCAAACAGGGTGGCACGCGGTCTGCAAAGACAGGCGGCATGCTCCATCCCAATCGAATCACCCCATCGTTGGCCGACGTCGGCCGCCTGCTCCCGGCCGCCCTCTTCGCCCTTGCCCTCGGCTGCCAGGTGCAGCCCGGCTTCAACCCCACCGGCTCGGACATCCATGCCCTCACCCTGGCTGACCTGGCCCAATTGGCCCCCGGCTGGGACGGCGAAATCGTCGCGACCGTCGACCAGAGCTACGCGGGCTGGGACGTCGAGATTGGCGATGCCGACGGCGACGGCCGCCCCGAGATCCTGACCGGCAGCGCACCGGACAGCCGAGTGACGCTCTATCGGAAGCGAAACGGCGCCTGGGAATCGCATGTCCTCGTCGATCACGCGGCCGGCGATCAGCCGGGCGTGGTGCTAGGCGTGAAGATCACCGATCTCGACGGCGACGGCCGGCCCGAGGTCGTGGCGGGCACCGGACAATACGACGACGACGTCGCCCGCCTGCTGGTCCTGCGCACCGACGGCGAAACCGCGACCGTGCTCGCCTCGCTACAGGCTCCTGACAACACCAGCAGCTACACCCACGGGCAAGCGATCGCCGACCTGGACGGCGACGGCATCCAGGAGATCGTCAGCGCCTACTGCGGAAACGGCGAGGTCATTCGCTACGATTTGTCGTCCGATCTGAAGACCATCGACAGCCACAAGGTGTTGCAGCTCTCCGGCTCGGGCGAGGACTCGCAGCTGGCCGACGTCGACGGCGACGGCAGGCTTGAGCTGCTGGTCTCGAACGGTTTCCGCGACGGCGAGGCGCGCGTGGAGATTCACGACCTCGACCCGACCACCGGCGATCCCATCGCTGAGCCGCGCCTGGTGCTGGACGGGTTCGAGGGGCGCACCGCCTTTTATGCCTCGCTGATGGTCGGTGACATCGACGGCGACGGCCGCCCCGAGTTGATCGTCGGGTGGAAGGCAGAGCAGACGGTCAACCGCGCGTCGCTGGTCGCCTATCGCGTGGGCCGGGAGACGGCCGAGGTGGCCTATGTGCTGAGCCGTGAGGACCAGGACCTTGATCTCGGCTACTTCGAGAAGATGATGGCCATCGCCGACATCGACGGCGACGGTCACCCCGAGTTGCTGGTCTCCACGCGCGGCGACGACAGCACCGAGGGCATCGAGAGCAGCCACCTGGGCCACGTCTTCTTGTACCGGGTGACAGCGAATGGTCAGGTGCGGCGCGAGCTGATCGTGGACTTCAACCAAGATCTGGCCCAATCGTCCTGGCTGGCCGTGGGCGACGCCGACGGCGACGGCCGCCCCGAGCTGGTGCTGGCGACCGGTTGGGGCGACACGACCCAACCCGGCATGTCTTTCATCCTCGCCGTGCACAAGAGCTAGCCCTACGCATCACCAGAATCGANNTTCATATCAGGAACCTCCATTAGGACTGCGACACGAGTCGGCTTCTGCGGGTCGACGAACTTCCGGATGCCGGTAACCCCGAGAGGGCCGAAGAATTTCTCGCGCATGGGCGAGGATAGCCAATGCTTGGTGTCTTTCACTTCGTGATAGCCAATAACGGTCGGCATGGTTTGTCTCCTCCATAGAAAGCGCAACGGTGCGGTTAACGTTGTCAGGCCTGTTTCTCGTTCGATTCCTCTCCTCGCAAGAGGATTCTGTATTTCCGAACTCTTTCCAGAAGAGTGTCCGCCGCGTGGCGCCGGTCGCGCTCGTGCCGCCGGTCGCGCTCGTGCCGCCGGTCGCGCTCGTGCCGCCGGTCGCGCTCGTGCCGCACCTCCACCGGCCAGTCTGTCAGACCGGGCGGCACGATATCGGCAACGCCGAGCCGAGGTCGCGTGCGGCCAGCGAGTTTTCAACACGCATGCCACACGGAATCTGGGCGTCGGCGTATTCCGCCGACACCCAGACCGTTTCCGTAACGAATCTCACGACAAAGGGTTCAACTTTGGTGGGATCCTCTTGGTGGGGGCCTCTTGAACCCTGGTGGGGTCCTCTTCTCTATTCCCTAGTGTGAGCTGACGGCACCGCTATCGATCGGGGCACAGCGGGTTTCGGGCAGAAGCGCGGCCGTCCAGGTGGCTTGTGTGGGGGCCACGGCATAGGGGTCGAAGTACGTCGGGCTTCCTGCTCCGACTAGCGGAGAGCCCGCTGGTAGCGAGAAATCGCCATTCGCAGCGTTAGTCCAGACTGCGGCCAGCGCATGTGAGCTGATTCCGTTTGTGGCTCCGTCCGCGGTGCGACAGTAGTTGGGCGTGCTGCGGCCGGCGAGATAGCCCGCTGGATTGCTGATGCATGTGGAGCTGGGCGCATAGACAGCGTTGTTCTGGACGACGTAGCTATCGCCGGTGCTCTTGCCCCAGTTGGTGGTGATTCCGAAGCTGCCTGACTCTGCGTTTGTGAAGTAGATCGAGTTGTTGTAGGTGACGATCCCGCTCGTGACATCGCCCGCCGGGCTCGCGGCTGAATTGTTGGCCTGGTAGATAATGCCTCCTGGGTACTTACCGCCCACCACGATGATGTTGTCGGCCACGATCGTCGGAGGAACTGCCTGGTTCAGCGTGTAGACGGACTGGCCATTGACGTCCGACGCGACCGTGCCGTGCCCATCAAGCGCGATCCCGACCTGTGATGGTCCTGAAGTGCCTAGCAAGAAGATGCGATTGCGCCGGTAGGTCATGGCGCGAAACCATGCCGCGGTGGAGTAGCCGCTTGCGCTGGCCTGGATGCCCTCACAACTGTTATTGGGAGAGTTCATTGCCAACATGTAGTTGTTCTCGACCAGGCCGTTGTTCTGGCGCCCGGCAATGTGAATCATCTCACTCCCGCACTGGACCGTCGAGTCCATCGTCATGGTGTTGTTCGTGATGCGGAGGTTCTGGGTCTCCATTCCGTTGGTTTCGCTGCGTGGCCCGATGTCCTCTTCCTGAAAGTAGATGGCGTGGCAGAACATACCGCACGTGGTGGAATCGCCGATGTTTGTGAACACGTTGGAGTCGACGGTGAAGTTGCTCGACGCCACCAGTAGTGCATCACCCGCGATATTCGAGAACGCAGAATTGCGGACTGTGATTCGGTTGTTGCGGGCCTGTCCGGAGTCGCCGCCTTGATCCTGGATGGCCAGGTTGCCGCCATGGACTTCAATGTTACAGATGTCGACGTCGCTGACGTCATTGGCGAATATCCAGTCGATCTCTTTACCGCTCACGTTCTCGACGTGGATGTTCCACCAACGATATCCCTCGTCGTGCCCGGCCTGTCTCACGGAAAACAGATATCCGGATCCGTTGTAGCTGATGAACGGAAGAGCGCCGGTGCCGTAGTCGCGAAAGTCGCAAGTACTGTTGGCCCGGCAATTCGTGTTGTAGATGTTGCTTAGCGACGGCGCTGTCCACGATCCTCCGCGGCACAATGCGACCGTGTCACCACCTGGCATGGAATTGAAAGTCGCAACTATGACGGACCATGACGCCTTGGGGGTGCTCGAAGAGAGACCGTCGTTTGAGTCGCTGCCCCCGCTAGAGCAGAAGTAGTGGACAGTGCCAAAACCGTGGTCCGCGGTCGCCGTCGAAGTGCGCAGAGGAGCCTTGGCGCAGGCCGAGGGCGTGGGTGCTGTGCCGCCTGTAGCTGTCGCGCCGCCTGACTGGGACGCGCCGCCTGTGGCTATTGTGCCACCCGAGGATGACGCGCCGCCTGTGGCTATTGTGCCACCCGAGTGGGACGCGCCGCCTGTGGCTACTGCGCCACCCGAGGAGGACGCACCGCCTGTGGCTATCGCGCCGCCTGACTGGGACGCGCCGCCTGTGGCTATTGTGCCACCCGAGGAGGAAGCGCCGCCTGTGGCTATGGCGCCGCCTGACTGGGAAGCGCCGCCTGTGGCTACTGCGCCACCCGAGGAGGACGCGCCGCCTGTGGCTATGGCGCCGCCTGACTGGGACGCGCCGCCTGTGGCTATTGTGCCACCCGAGGAGGAAGCGCCGCCTGCAGCTGTCACACCGCCTGGAGCGGACGCGCCGCCGGTTCGCCGTCCTGGATAGGGTCTTCTGCCAAAGAGAGTCAAGTAATTAGCGGCGCCAGCGATCTCGTCTGATCCGGATTGACTGACGGTCGGGGAGCCGGCCGTGTTGTCAGAGCAGCTGGCTCCTGCAAGTATGACCGTGACTGCCAATAGCGATCGGAAGATGGGTCTATTCGACATTGAGCACCTCTTAGTTGCCGAGTTCGGTTCTTCCAGTGTTCCACTGAAGAGCATTTACTGTTTTTGCGGGGAAGCCCACGCTGATTTTGTGCAATTATTGCGTAGTGCCCGCAATTGACGCAGTCGCGGTCCAAATATTTGCGTATTGCGAGGCAATCCTGCGGCCGAACGCGCAGGAACTGCGGGTGGCCTATTTGAACGAATGTAGGCGTCTGGGCGCGCAAATCGCCGCGCACGTTGATTTCAATGACGTCGGATCGACGTCCAAGGCCGGAGGGGGCAGAGGAGTGACCGTGTCGGCGCGGGGCCTTCCGACGGACAGTTGGGAGCTGGCAGTTCTTGCTGGCGGCGGCAGTTCATCTGTCACGAACTTCGGCGGCGTGCGGCCACAGGCTTCGTCGGTCCACTGCTGCTCGAAGGTCAGCAGATTTTTCCGCATCACGCGGTAACAGATCCCGACCATGACCACGTGATGGAGCGAGAAGACCTCACCGCGCACGAGCTGGCTCGACGGCAAGGCCGCGCCGAAGCCCTCTGTACATCTACAATCAGGGACGATGCTTCGAGCAGAACCGCCGGTTTGAAGATGCGGTGGGCCGATTCGAAGAATTTTTGCGCACCGGCGAGACTTTGTCCCTGAATCCCTCTGACAGGGCCTCTGCCGAGAAGCACATCGCGGACTGCCAGGCTCGGATTGCGTCGGCACCACCCGTAGTCGTACCTGCACCACTGCCCCCGCTGACTTCAGCCGTCCCCGCCGAGCCACCCACGGTCGTCCATGGGAAGTCGCAACCGGCGGCGGCCAAGGGCAGGTCGGGGCTCATCACCGGCGGCGTGGTTACGGGAGCGGTTGGCCTTGCGGGGATTGTTTGTCTTATCCTCCTCAGCCTCGGGGCCTGCGTCCGCAATTTCGACGCGACGAAGGTACCGTGCCTATTGGATACGCACTGTCCGCGCGGCTACACCTGTCTTCTCCCCCCAGCGAACACTTCCGGGTCAGCGAACCGTTACGGGAAGTGCGTCTCGGGAATGGACGCCGGCACCGCGGGCAGCGATGGCTCAGGCGCGGTTTCCTCCGGTGGCGTGGACGGAGGCGGTGGGGGATCCGGCGGCAGAACAACGGCTGCAGATGGTGCCGCGGACGTTACGGCGGGAACGGCCGGTGCTGACGGAAGCCAGCCCCAGCCGAGCACCGACACGAGCGATGCAGCGACCGGAGGAGCAGATGGCACCGGCGGTCAACCTGATGTGCCCATGGCCAGCGATGGCTCTGGGGAACTTGGCGCGCTAGGAGGCTCGGTCCCGCCGGACTCAGGCCAGGGCGGGACTGGTGGGCTTGGCGGGTCCACTGGCTCAAACACCGGCGGTGCAACCAGCACAGCATCGGGGACAGGAACTGGCGGGACGGCCGCGGGCGGGACGAGTGGGGAGGGCGGGACAGGTGGGGCGGGCGGGACAGGTGGGACGGGTAGCGGGGGCACGCTCACCTGCGGGAGCTCGAGTCACATGTGCGGGAACTCGTGCGCCGACAATACCTCCACCGATCAATGCGGCCCCTCCTGTGTCAGATGCACGGCTCCCCCAGGGGGGACTCCCCAATGCAACGGGACCTCTTGTGATTACACGTGCGGGGCCTTGAAGAAATGCCCTGCGGCTGTGTTGTGCGCGCCTGCCGATGGTTGCTGCAGCAACGCCGATTGTCCGACCAACGCCGGCGGTCAGACGGGCACCTGCGACAGTACTACCCATGTCTGCGACTACAGCTGCACGGGGAACACGCAGGCTTGCACCATCGGAGGGAGCACCGTCTGCATCCCCAAAGGAGGATGTTGTGCGGACGCTGACTGCATCAGCGGAGAGTGCATGCAGTGCAATGCCTCGCACGCGTGCGTATCCGCCACCAACAAGGCCGATCCCACGGGTCGTTGTCCCGGCACTTGCGACGCCGACGGAACCTGCAAGAGCAAGAAGGGGCAAGCTTGTTCCGCCACCACCGGGGGGTGCGTGAGCGGCACGACTTGTGTCGATGACTTCTGCTGTGATACGGCCTGCACCGGAACGTGCCAAGCCTGCGACGTGGTCAGCCACGAAGGGACTTGCTCGGCTGTGACCAGCGGCCCGCCCCATGGAGCCCGAACCTGCGGGGGGTGCAACGGGATGAGCTACGTGGGACCAGGCACCTGCAGCGCCGGGATCTGTGGCTCTACGCCCGCTCCGCAAAACTGTCCCGGTGGCTTCGTGTGCGGCGCTAGCCAGTGCCTGACCAGCTGCACGGTGGACAGCGAATGCGCTGCGAACTACTACTGCGGTCAAGGGACCTGTCATCTGGATGCAGTCAAGATCGTGTCAGGTGCCTACCATACTTGCGTGCTTCTGGTGGATGGATCCATCCGCTGCTGGGGCTACTCGAACGCGGGGCAACTTGGCGATGGGCTGGGGGCCACCAGTCTCATCCCGGTAACCCCCGCGGGCATTGGAGCGGCTTCGGACCTAGCTGCGGGCGCCTACCAAACCTGCGCCATCCTGGCCGGGGATGGCTCTCTCTGGTGTTGGGGTTGGAACTACTACGGGCAGCTCGGCAGTAATGTCGCGACTACCGTCAGCGGCCAGCCCGCCTCGGCGTCGCCGGTCAAAGTCGCAGGACTTCCGTCTGGTTCCAAAGTCGTTGGTGTCGCCGGAGCCTACTATCACACCTGCGCCGNNCCCCACAACGAGCTGTTATTCGGTACCGAACTGCTCCTTGACGCCTTTGAAGGTCAGCGGCCTCAGTAGTGTGGCAAGCGCGGTGACAACATCGATTTCCGGCTCATGGGCCCTTGTGAGCGGAGGAAACCTCTATGGTTGGGGGATAGGCAGGTTCCTCGGAACGAACGGAGTCGATGCCCCCTCACCCTTGAGCCTCGGNNGGCGGCGCCGTCAAGTGCTGGGGCGAGGACTACTACGGTCAGGTCGGCGACAACAAGTTCGGCGTCGACTCCCAAGGCATCCACCTCGCGGCGCTGGTACCCGCGTCCGTACCCAATCCGGCGGGAAGTGGGTATACGGCCATCGCTGTTGCAGTTGGGGATACGCACACGTGTGCGGCCTACTCAGACCACAGCGTTTGGTGTTGGGGTGGAAATGACTCCGGGCAGCTCGGCACAACGACGACCTCCAAGGTCGGGGCAGGCTCCGATCCAGGTTCCGCGGTTCCGGTGCACGTGAGCAACCTCTCCACGGCGATCGTCGGCCTTGCCGCGGGCGGCAGCCACACCTGTGCTTTGATCGTAGACGGTTCCGCGGTCTGTTGGGGCGACAACTACCAGGGCGACCTCGGCAATGGCGGAATGACCCAATCGACCACTCCTGTTCCGGTACTGGGATGGTGAGGATGACCGAGCATAGGGCGTGTGCCCGTTGAGTTAGGCTTAAAGATGCTGGTCGCTGACGCCGTGAGTGCCTAATCGTTTCGAACGGGTATTTCTTGCGTCGGAGAGATCTCCCGGTGTGGGCGCCCACGCCCACCGACGTGACAGCCCGGGTTCGGCGAGGTGGATCCGACCGCCGACCGCCGGCAAAGTGTCCTTGCCATGGTTGCTTGGGCCGAGACCGTCTGCTGCCGACCCGCTCACTTGCGAACGTACGTAGGGGACTGCGGTGGCAGGGCGCTACTCTTCCAGCGCGATTTCTTGCCAGCCTTGCATGCCGAAACGCAGGTCGCGCTCGGCGGAAGCCAGCCGCCGACGTTCAGGAAGACTCCACAGAGTGGCTAAACGAGAACCTTGATTCTAGAAGGTGCTGACAGTGCAGCCGGATTGACTGGTACAGGCGGAAACGGAAAGCTGGCTGCAAGGTGTCGGTGTCCCATAGCAGCCCGGATCGGTCGTCTGGTACCGGCAGCCGTCCGCCAGGCACGAGCTGTAGGAGAGGCTGGAGCTGCAATAGGCTACTACTGGCGTGCCGGTGCAGGCAGGCGTGGCGTCGCTCCAGGTGCACCCCCCCTGCGCCGCGCAGCTCGTAGCCGTCGTATTGTCGCTACAGGCATGTGGCGAGCCCTCGCAATAGCCACTAAATGTAGAGTAGCAGCCTGGTGGGCAGGAGGCTGTGTAATTGGTCGGGCACGATGTCCAGCTCGGGGTGCCCGCACAATGCGGTTCCGCTCCACCATCCACCGCCCCATCCGCGCCGCTTCCTCCGTCGGTACACGTAGGCGTGAGAATCGAAAGCTCATTGATCGCAACCCACGATGATCCACCGCTGATGGTGAGCGTTAGGCTCGTGTAAGTTCCGGGGGTTACGGCAATGGGATCCAGGATCGTGTTGCCCGCGTAGACCGTGCGGGTCGCGCTCCCAATGGGGGAGGCGAGAAGATCGGAGCTGATGGTGTAGGTCTCGCTGGTGCTGGGGCTGGCTCCGGCCAAGATGCGCACGCCGGTGAGGTAGGTGGGAGAGGGAAACTCCAGCCGCAGCCATCCTGAATACGAGCCGGAGTTCCAACCGGTGGACAGATCGCCATCGATGGCATAAATGGGCAGCGTCGATCCATAACTGGCGTTGGCGCTGGGAACGGTGCCGGCCGGAATGCCAATTCCACCAAGGATCCAATTCCTACATGCGACTTGATCCACGCTGGCGTCGACTCGCATGGCAGCATCTTCCGTCCCGCCCAACCCCGTTGCTCCGCCGCTGCTCATCGTCCCGCCCAAGCCCGTTGCTCCGCCGGAGCCGGTGGTTCCGCCGCTCGCCGTCGTGCCACCACTGCCACCGGCGCCGCCACTCAACGCGCCACCACCGCCCCTGCCCGAGCTACCCGCTGAACCTCCGCCCGTGCTCAAGATTCCGCCGCTCGCTGTTCCGCCCGACGAAATCGCTGCATCGACCGCGGCGTCGGAAAAAGGCGCCTTGGTACTGTTGCTACAGCCGTTGCCGGCAAGAAACAACGCAAAGCCGACGATCGCCAGTAACCAAGAGGCACGACCGCATGTCATCACCCAAGTATCCACAACTACACTCGCACGGGCAACGAGAAATGATTCGAGAGCATCTGGCATATGTGATCTCGCGCACACAGTGGATAGTCAGAACCGGCGGTGCCAGTGTTTCTCCCTAGAGGGTGTCTTCCTAGATGTGCCAATGACGCCTAGGATGATGTCGGTCAGCTCGGGCGACGGTTTGAGCAGCAGCCTGCCTTCGATGGTGCGAGTTGTGATCTCGACCAACGAGCCTGCTGGGACGAAGCGGAGTGGTCTGGGCATACATGGTTGTCGGCAGCAACGCTCCAAGGTTGCCCATGTCCAGCCTACATTCACCTCATGACCACGCTCGTTTGCCGCACCCCTGATGCCACAGGCACCACCCCCGCGCGTCCATTCTCAGGTGAGTGGGTAGCCGCCGACGATTTCGCATTCATGGCCGTAAATCGTCTTCTGCTTCTCCAGAGTGGGGAACGGATACGGCCGACCATTGCGGTCCTTCGCGAGAGCGTAGACCTTCTCACGAAGGAGTCGTTCGATTATGTCGATCCCCCTGACGATGACCTCGGCGCTGTTGAATTTGACTTGGTCAGCAAAGGTGGCGGTGAGGTGAGCAAGCTCCTTGTTGCCGCGGAGGGTTAGCTCTTCGATCATCTTTCCCTCGGTTTGAGGGAGACTCGCCAACTCCACGCGATCGCAGCCGAGCGTCTCTAGAAACACGTCGTCCGGCCTGGGGCACTTGCGGCTCCCGTCCTTCAGGCCCAGGAACTCAGCAAACATCCGTACGGCGATGAGCGCGGAATCCTTTGATGCGCGCAGAAGATCGCAGTCCTTCGTCCCAATCCGTTCCTTGAACCATGACTGCCGATCTCGGAAGGTCGTGAGTAGACACAGTCGATGCGGAAGGTGAGCCGCGAAGAATTCGTCCTTCTGGTCTGGTGTCAGTGCCATGCGCGCGTCCCCATGTTTGCGGAGTCTGGGTCGGGAGCCTAGGCGATTCAAATAGGTTTGTTCTGCGTCAGGGAGCCCAGCGGTCGCGGTCCGCTATCGCCGTTGGCGTCCCGCTCCGTGGTGAGCGAGGCTGCTCGCCGAGGGTCTTGCGAGGGTTGAACTGATCACGAGACATAGTCTATCCATCGCGTCCCGTCCGAAGACGCCGTGGTCCGTTCAGCCAGTCCTCCGCTTCCGAGCGGGCGCTACTCTTCCAGCGCGATCTTCTCCCAGCCCTGCATGCCGAAGCGGAGGTCGCGCTCGGCGAAGGTCCAGATCACCAGGCGCTTGTTCTTGAGCAGATCCAGGTTGCGAGCCAGTTCCTGGCGCACGAGAGTCGAGGCGCCGCCGTCATTCACGATTGTGGTCAGCGGCGTGCCGAGCTCATAGGCGAGGTTGGCGATCCATCCGGCGGCTTCGGGCTCGTCGCTCTGGTAGATGCGCGAGAAGCTGTCGCCGAGTAGCAGGATCTGCGCGTCGTCACTGTCGGCATAGGGCTGGCCTTCTTCGTCGAATACGCGATAGGCGACGGAGTTTTCAGGTGGGAACGCGGTTGCTTCGCCCGGCAAACGACTCATGCGCGGAATATCGGGTCGCCGGGCCACAGTCACGGTCTCGCGCCGATAGTTGTGCCTCGGCTCCAAGGAAGTCGTGCCCAGCATCTCCCGCACGCGCGCGGCGAGAAGGCCGGCCGCGAAGCGCGCGCCGTCGCCGGTCCAGTGCGTGGTGCGCGTCCCACAGCGGACGAGACACCGCGATGCGCTCCAGAGCGCATGGTTCAACCAATGGCGCTCAGCTCGATGAGGAAACGCGGAAGAAAGGTTCTTACAGTGACAGCTATCCCGAACATCTCGGGCACCTTGAATGCCTTTATGTGGCTCTCTCCTTCTTCCCACGCGTACAGCAGGAGGTTTCCGGTGCGAGGGCGTCGGAGGGAATATGGCTCCACCACGCGCCGCTTGCCGTGATACGAAAAGGTGATCATGAGCCGATTGGAACCGGCGAAGCGAACGAGTTCAAGAGGTCCGGCACTTCCCCAGAAGGTTCCTCCCGGCGGCGCGACGATCTCTTGGTCGCCCGAGACGGGGATCTTCCCTAGTGGTGCGGGGACCTGGAGTGGCGCAAACGGTAATTCTGACGCCGCGGGAGCGATGGTGAGCGGTTCGTCGAGCCATGCGAGAGAGGCTGCCACGCGGGCGCGGATTCCGTCCAACGGGGGCAGAGCTGGAAGTTGATGAGCCAACATCGTCGTCCAGTCGGCCTCCAGCTCCGTCGAGCCTCGAACCTGCGCCACGAGGGCTTCACTCGAAGGTGGGGCAATCTTCTTCGCTGTGCACTTCTTGCTGAAGATCTGCCGAGCCGAAGCGAAATCGACCTTCGCCGAGTAGTTCTCGACGAGTTGGACAACATCGTACAGGTCACGCGGACGCATTCGTTCGTGCAGGGCGCGGGTCTTTTCTGCGAAAAGTTCTTCAAGAGAGTAGGTGGTGACCAGCGCCTTTTCGGGCAGTTCGTCCGGATAGGGGTGGAAGATTGACCGGCTCGCCGGGGCCGCGGCGATCACTTCGTGCTGGGTAAGGTCGAGCAGCACGCGTGGCAACGTCGGGACGGCGAGGGGACCCCGGTATCCGATCCGTGCGCGAAAGGTTGTTTCTCCCTGTTTGTTTTGCCTGCTCTCCACCACCACCGCGCTCTCCGGAAGCTCGATTCCACATACCTCGTTGACGTGTCGGGCAAGTTCCTTGAGCTGTCGGACGAGATCGTTGGCGGAATAGAGAGCGTTCGGTGTGAGGGAGAAGTCGAGATCCTCTGAGAAGCGGTACGTCTCGAAATAGCATTTCTTCAGGCAGGTCCCGCCCTTGAAGACCCAGTTTGTTCGAAGCTCCGTGTGCTGAGCGACCCCGACGAGTAGCCAGCCCAATACGTAGTCCTTCTCGACAATTTCGGGGCGAAGATGCCATTCGGCTGCTCGTTCGAGGATGTTCTGTTTGGTGATCACCCGGCGTCTCGCTTCTCGGCCATGCCGACGTTGGCCCAAAGCCCCCACCTCTTGACCAGGTGGCCGCGTGATGCGACGGCAGGATCGAGCTTGATCACGCCCGAGGTCTTGGCGCGTGCGCATTTTGCGACGAGCGCGGGTTGCGCGTCCAGGACCTCCTCGGCGAGGAACCCGAGGCGCTTGTAGGCTGAGCCCCTGCCGAGTTCCTTCATCCGTGTCAGCAGCTTTGATGGGCTCCAGTCCGGTCCCCGCCGGTATGTGGTCAGAATCTCAATCAGATGTCGCACACCACCAACCCAATCCGGGTTGACCAGGGCATCGGCAATCGTGCGCTCGCGGTCCGAGACCGACACACGAAGCGGGCCTCGCCACACGTAGGCTCCGCCCGTGATTCGCCTTCGGGAAACGCGAACGATGTGAAGCTCTGCTCCTAGAAGCGTTCGGGACTTCGACCGCGCCCCGGCCGCGGTAGCGACGAACGTGGATCGGAAGATTTGTTCGGTCAGCCCCCAATGCTCCGCCGCGCTCCATCCGCCGATATAGCAAGGCGACAGGAGAACCTCCGCCAGCACCCAAGGATCCTCCACCGTGGTTGCATTCGCGCCGGTTGCCTCAAGGGGGAGAATCAGATACAAGCCTCGTCTCGCGCGCGCGAGCCAGCCGGCCGCCAACAGGCGCGAGAGCCTCGCGACGGCCACGCGCCGGCCGACGCCAAGAACACGGGCGGCGTCTTCGGCGGAGATGAGTCCACCTTTGGCGTTTCGGGCCAGCAGCGATAGGGCAGCACGCGGCCCGGAGGGTCCTGTTGAAGTCGTGTCAACCATGAATACCGTCGCTTTCGCGACACCAACTATACCATACTGCTCCTGCTGAGCAGTGCTTGGCACCATCGGACACGGCCCTAACCGCGTGCCAAGGCTGCCTGGGGCCACCAGCCTACATTCACCTCATCACCACGCTCGTTTGTCGCATTTCTGAATATGCCTCAGGCACCACGCCCGGGGCACCACGCCCGGGCACCCGCACTTGCGAGATCAACCCCGGTGCGGCGCTACCGCACACGTAGATGTTGCCCAGCCCAGCGACGCGTTTCTGGTCAAGCAGGGATCAGCGGGTCAGATCGCTAGGCCGCCGTCTCCGGACAAGCGCGTTGAAGCAGACGGCACGATGAGTATCCAACCGAGACTGGTCGCTGTCTTGAACGTGCCTTGTGGCCATGCCGCGTGCGACGAATCGAGGGTGAAACTGAACCGCGAGACAACACCACCGTTATTGGCGACGAAGAGCTCTCCCCAGGGCGCGACGGCCAGCCCAATCGGCGTCGCTATTCCGTTTCCCTGTATGGATCCGTTCGGAGTCGCGTTGCCCAACGCATCGATGGTGAAGCGCGAAAGCGATGTGCCGCCGCCGTTCGCGACGAGAAGCTCTCCCCACGAAGTTATCGCCATACCGTGTGGAGTGCTGAGCCCGTTGCCCGTGATTGGCGTCAGCGATGTCACCGTATGGTCGCTTGCGACACGAAAGTGTTGGATAGTGTTGGTGCTGTACAAGCTCACGTAAAGATCCCGCGTCGCCGCATTCCACAGCATTCCTCGACCGCCGACCAAAGTGCTCCCTCCCACCGTCCCGGCGAGTGACGCGCTTCCTTGCGTATCGAACGCCAGTCGCACGACGTTCGAGGCACCAGGATTGACGATCCACAGCTCATCGTCGACGAAGCGCATTTCCTGTGGAGCCGACAGCCCAACACCCGTGATTGTACCGTTCGCCATGGGCGTGCTCAACGGAGAGAGGAACCTGGAGATAGTCCCGCCACTGTTGTCGGCGACGAAGAGCTCGCCCGTCGATCGAAGAGCCATGCCCGTCGGTGACGCCGCGGAGAGGGTCGCGCTCAGAACCGGATCCGCGTTTGCGGTGATTCCATAGCGGTCGACTGTCGCGCCGCCGTTCGATGGCAGAAACATAGTCGCCTCAGTCGTGCCGCTTGATCCCCCACCGTCGGTCCTGCCCAAGCCACCAGGCACCAACACTACGTTATCCAGACCCATCCCAGCCTGATGGGCTGCGAGGCCTTGAATACGCACGCCGATGGAAGATGAGATGGCCACCGCCGTCAAGGTCCGGGTGACCCAGGTGCCGCCGACGCTATCGGTAAAGGAACCCGAATCAAGGACGGCGGAAGATGCCGGGTCGTATAGCTCGTACCCGATGGTCCCGGGGATCGAGTTTTGCGCCCAGGCGCACGTGTCGAGCGTCAGCGTGTAAGAGGCGCCCGGCGTCGCCGCGACCACCTGATAGAGACCGCCGAGGTCCCCCGCCTGGTTCATATCGAGGTAGTTCACCCCGTCCGACGCATGAACCAGCACAGCGACGGACCCTTGCTGGTAGTTGTTGTTGATCAGGTCCACGCCGTCGAGAATCTGCGTCCACCCCGGCGTGCTGGAGAAACTGCGCTCGCACCAGGCAAAGCCTCCGCAGCTGTCCGCCGCAGTCAGTTGGTTGGCTTCGAAGCTGCCATTGATCAACAGGTTGGCCCCGCTGCCCCCAGGACCGTCTGGAGTGCCTGCTCCATCCACGGATGTGCTGCCTGCATCCACCGGCGTACTGCCGCCAGGGGCATCAACTGCATTGGCGTCTGCGGCGACGGCCGTGTCAGGGGCGTCCGAAGCTCCCGCGTCCGCCAACGGACCATTTCCCGTGCCGGCGTCCGTTGCGCCAGGGGAAGTCACCTGCAAGTTGGAGAAAGTCACGCTGTAGCTCGCCGCCGGTCCCGCGCCCACGGTCGAGTTGTCACCTGCGTAAAGGAGAACCACCCAGGGCG
>PMJO01000293.1 GCA_003158455.1 Myxococcales bacterium
CCCTGAGAAGAACGCCGTGTCGCAAAACAGGAAATGGGGAATGCCGGGCAGCTCCTCTGTCCAGCGATCGAGCACCTTGCAAGTGATGTCGTTGAATTCGGGCAGAAATCTGACGGCGTCCTCCACCTCGCTGAGAGTCTGGGGCGTGACCCGCAGGACGGGTTGCTTGAACCGATCCCCGCCGTGACGAAGCATATAGCCCACCGCCTTGACCCTGCCGAGGTCTCCCGCGCCGGTTTTCACTGTCCCGAGCCATTCTGCGCCAAATGGGCAGCGACTGGCTCGAACCGCGCCTCGCTCGAGAACGCACCAGCGCAGATAGGGCGGATCAGGATCGAAGAGAAGCAGCATCCTTCTTCCCCTTCATCAAAGCGATGCCCTCCCAACAAATCACCAGCTCTTCCTCGGTCGGAACGATCAAGACCCTGACCTTGGAGCCCGGCGCATCGAGGCGCGCGATCTCGTCGCCGGAGGCCCGCTGGTTGGCCTCCACATCCAGCCTGACGCCGCACCAGTCCATCCCCTCACAGACCTTCTCCCGTACCAGCCAATTGTGGACGCCGATGTCGTCGGTGAAGACCAGGACGTCCAGGCCGCCCAGGACGGCGACATAGCTGCCGACGTACTTCTTGAGTCGGGAGACGTACATCTCGAAAGCCAGCTTCGCCTGCGGATCCTCGCCGACCCGCTGGATGATGTCCCGGATGTCGCTGGAAAAGCCCGATATTCCGAGAAGCCCGCTTTTCTTGTTCAACACGTCCATCAGGTCGTCGGGATGATATCCGTACACCGCCATCAGGTAGAGGGTGAGGATGGGGTCGATGTCCCCGCTCCTGGTGCTCATTACCAGCCCCGAGAGCGCCGTGTATCCCATCGAGGTGTCCACGGACTCGCCGTCCTTGATGGCCACCGCGCTGGATCCACCCGTCCCGAGATGGCAGGCCACGATTCGCGATCCCGCTAGTGGGATGCCGAGAGTTCTCGGCGGTCTTCCGGACAACATAGCGATAGGAAAGGCCGTGGAAGCCGTGTTTGCGGAACCCATACTTCTTGACCAGGCCCTTGGGCAGAAGATACGTGCAGGCGCAGGCTGGGATGGTGGAGTGAAAAGCCCCGTCAGCGGTGACGTACTGTGGGAGTTCAGGGAGGGCTTTCCGGCAGGCATAGATAACCCAGAGTATGGCCGGATGATGGACGGGGAGGATGGGGACCAGGGCTTTCAGCCGGAGCAGAAGCGCATCGTCCACCCATGCCGTCTGGAAATAGCCGGCGGCATGGACCCATCGATGGCCGATGCAGTCGAGTTTGATGCCGAGCTCCCCCAGCTTATTGAGGACCAGGACGGCCGCCTGCCCATGGTCATCGAGAGGGGTCTCGACGCTTGCCCGGCTTCCGTCATAACCATACTCGATAGAGGAAGGCTTGCTTCCCTTCACCCCGACCCGGTGCGCCTTCCCGGATAGGACGACCCCGATGCTCCCCGCTTGGTCCACGGAAAACACCTCGAAGGTAAGGGATGAACTCCCGCAATTGAAAGTCAGGATGTTCAAGAAGAATGATGCTTTCTGGCCATCACAACGACCGGCCAACTCAGTCGCAGCAGGGTCCGACGCCACGATCCTGCGCGCTGACACGCGCGTGGTCGTCGTCCACCGTCTGTTGAATGTCTAGCTTGCTGAGGTCCACATACACCTTCGATTCCTCGTAGCTGATGCGCGTGACTCTGCTGGGCGAGATCAGGATTCTTTGGCCCGCATACCAGTGGCCGGCTTCGACGACCAGCTCGCGAATTTCCCAGCTCCGGTCATCCACCAGAAAGCCGGTCACCTGGCCGATGGTCCCATCGGTCGCTTCAATCCGGTAGCCGGTCACCGCCTGGGTGCTGCGCAGATGCTTGTCGTCCCGGTGGTGGAACTGGCGGCGGACTTCCACCTCCTCCTTGGTAGGCGGAAGGGCCGCCGGATAGCCGCCCAGACCCCACATCGAGTCGCCCTCCCAGTAGGCCGGCCAGCCGTAATAGCCGTAGTACTCTGTCTCGTATTGACGGGAAACCGGTTTGTGCAAGTCGATCGACGGACTGTTCTGAATCTGCACCTTGCGCAGGTTCACGTGTAGCGTCTTTGCGTGGAGGTCCAATTTCCCAAAGGCATGGGGGGAAAGCAAAACGAGGCGTCCCGTCAGCCAAGATCCGGTGTCTGCGACCAGGTACCGAATCACCCATACTTCGTCGTCAAAGTAGAAGTCCTTCACACTGCCGATCTCGCCGTCCAATGCGGCGAGCTTGTTGTCATAGAGTTCCTTTGTGCTTTGCAAATGCGAGCCGCAGTTCGCAAGGTCGCAGTGCTTCTTTGGACTTGGATTCATGGTGGCTCCCTGTATCTTGCTCTTCTGGGTACTGGCTCTTGCCTGCAACGTCTCAATGCATGATCGGTGCCATTCGCCACTGTGTCGCCGAGGGGACGTGTGCTCTCGGGCGAAGCCGAGGATTCTGCGTCCGATTCGTGACGCGGCGAGTCCTTTCGCTCTAGCACGTCGGCTCCATCGCCTCCGCCACTCCTTCGAATTGAAGGATGGGGCACATCACCTTGATTGAGCCTGGCCGCCGGGTTGCTGCGGCTGCCCGTGCTTCGTGTGCCATTGGTCGCCCGAGGTAGGCATAGCGCTTGCTCATGATCCAACGGTAACCAAGGACGCGAGCGTAGGAGATGGGCCCATTCACGCAATTATCGCGCACTCGACGAGGAGGGCAGTGACGCCGAGATGGAATCCATACCCGCCGCGTTGACTGAAGTATCCGGGCTGTCCAGCAACGAGGCTAGCAGCCGTCTCGAGCAGTTCGGCCTGAACTCCATACCCGACACCTCGGTCCATCCTCTCCGAAGTGCGCTGGGGAAGTTCTGGGCCCCAGTTCCTTGGATGCTTGAACTCGTCATCGTGATCGAGCTCGGCCTCCATCAAGACGTTGAGGCAGTGGTTATTGCGGTCCTTCTGATATTCAATGCGGCGCTCAGCTTCTTTCAGGAGGGCCACGCTCAGGCCACGCTGAACGCCCTCAAGTCACGGCTTGCGCTGACGGCTTCTGCTCGCCGAGATGGAAGCTGGAGCAGTATCCCCGCCACCAATCTCGTGGTTGGGGACATTGTGAAGCTGTCGCTCGGTGGAGTCGTACCGGCCGATGTGCACATCTTGCAAGGCTTCATTCTGGTCGATCAGTCCATGCTTTCGGGAGAGTCGGTGCCCATCGAAGTCGGGGCGGGTCTGCAAACCTACGCGGGAGCGCTGGTGCGGCGGGGCGAAGCGGTTGCGACGGTCACCGACACGGGAACTCAAACTAAGTTTGGAAAAACCGCTGAACTGATCCGCAGTGCCCGTGTTGTGAGCACTCAGCAGAAGGTCGTCTTTCGCATCGTGCGCAATATCGCCCTGTTCAATAGCGGCGTCATTGCGCTACTCGTGTCCTATGCCCTGGTCCACTCGATGCCACTGCGGGAGATGGTCCCCTTGGTCCTCACGGCGGTGCTCTCATCCATCCCAGTCGCGCTGCCCGTGACATTCACCCTTGCTGCCGCCATCGGCGCAAAGGCGTTGGCCAAGGTGGGCGTCCTTCCCACGCGCCTCTCGGCGGTGGACGAAGCCGCGACGATGGATATCTTGTGTGTCGACAAGACGGGCACGCTGACGCAGAACGAGTTGAGCGTGACGGTGGTCAGGGCCATGGATGGGTTTGGCGAGGCTCAAGTTCTTGGGCTGGCTGCCCTGGCCAGTTCGGACGGCGGGCAGGATTCGGTAGATGCGGCGATTCGCTCGGCTGCCTCGCGCCAGAGCGCAGTCGATCTGCCCAAGCTCATCCGCTTTGTCCCGTTTGATCCGGACACCAAGATGTCTGGGGCATCGGTAACGGCTGCAGGTGGTGCCGCATGGCGGATTGTCAAAGGAGCCTTCAGTGTCGTCAAGGATCTCGCGCAGGCCACCCCCAATACGTCAGATATCGCCGACGAACTTGAGAAGAAGGGATTCCGCGTTCTTTCCGTCGCCGCAGGGCCGGAGCAGGCCATGCGGCTGGCCGGCTTCATCGCGTTGAGCGATCCTCCGCGATCCGATTCTGCGGGACTGGTCACGCAGCTTCGTGGATTGGGTGTCCGTACGATTATGGTCACGGGCGACGCGCCGGCGACCGCCGCCATCGTCGCCCATGCGGTGGGCCTGGACGGGGCAGTCTGTCCGTCTGGCAAGATTCCCGACGGGGTACATCCGGAGACCTTCGGGGTCTTTGCCGGCGTTCTTCCCGAGGACAAGTACCATCTGGTTCAGGAATTTCAGAAAGGCGGCCACACGGTTGGGATGTGCGGTGACGGCGCCAACGATGCCCCGGCGTTGCGCCAGGCGCAGATGGGCATCGCGGTTTTCACGGCAACCGATGTCGCCAAGTCCGCTGCCGGGATTGTTCTGACCGAAGCGGGGCTGGGGGGTATCGTCGCGGCGGTGAAGGAAGGGCGCATCATCTTCCAGCGCATCCTGACCTACATTCTGAAATCTGTGACTCACAAATTTGTGGGAGCACTCTTTCTGCTGGCCGGGATTCTCATGACCGGACACGCAGTCCTCACCCCGCTTCTACTGGTGATCTCGATGATCACGGGCGACTTCCTCTCGATGCTCGCCACGACAGACAATGTGCGTGCGTCTCCGGCACCCAATGTCTGGCACGTGGGAGGTATAACGGCAGGGGGCATCTTTCTCGGTTTCTGCGATCTCGCCTTTTGCACCGGCGTCCTGGCCATCGGGAAATATGCCTTGGGGTTTGGCATTGAGACGTTGCAGACGCTGTCCATTGTGACGCTGATTTTCGGCGGGCAGGCCATTCTCTACGTCGTGCGCGAGCGCCGCCATCTCTGGAGTTCGCGGCCCAGTACCTGGCTGATGCTCGCATCGGCCACCGACCTCCTGATCATTGCAACCCTGGCCACACGAGGAATCCTGATGCATCCTCTGCCGGCCGGTGTAGTTGCCCTTCTCCTTGCGGCGGCTGTTGCCTTTGGTTTTCTATTGGATCTGATCAAGGTTAGGCTGTTTCGTCACCTGCAGATCGCCTAGCAGCCCGTGGTTTTAGTCCTGATGAGCAGCAGACGCGATTGGGCGCGTCCGCTGCTCGCCGGATGACCTGAACACCTGATCAAGATCGACGGCAGATCTCCGGTGGTGTACGAAGGCGGTATGGCAATGGGCACCCGCGACGGCGAGCAGGAGGACCTGTTCATCACGCACCAGCAACTTCGTTCGCAGAGCCACCCGTACTATCAGGCGGTCAACAAGGTCTTGTCCGAGAAGGGGTTCGACAAGTTCGCGGAAAAGACCTGTACGAAGTTCTACGCGAAGAAGATGGGGCGGCCGAGCATGGCACCTGGCGTGTATTTTCGATGTCTGCTGCTGGGGTACTTCGAGGGCATCGACAGCGAACGAGGCATCGCGTGGCGGGCCGCTGATTCGCTGAGCCTGCGCGACTTTCTCGGGATACCGGCCAGCAAGCTGACACCGGACCACTCGACGATTTCGCGGACACGACGACTGCTCGACCTGGAAACACACCAAGCCGTGTTCAGCTGGGTACTGGGCGTGCTGGACAGCGCGGGGTTGATCCGCGGGAAGACCCTCGGCGTGGACGGGACGACGTTGGAAGCGAACGCGGCGATGAAGTCAATCGTGAGGCGCGACGATGGGCGCAGCTATGAGGAGTTTCTCACGGACCTGGCCAAGACGTCGGGCATCCCGACGCCGACGCGAGAAGACCTGGCGCGCATGGATCGCAAGCGAAAGAAGAAGGGGGCGAACGCGGACTGGTACAACCCGTACGACCCCGAGGCCAAGATATCGAAGATGAAGGACGGGAGCACACATCTGGCGCACAAAGAAGAGCACGCCGTCGACATGGACACGGGCGCCGTGGTGGCAGTGACCCTGGACGGCGGAACGGCAGGCGACACGACGACGCTGGAGGGAACGCTGGCAGCGGCCGAACAAAACCTCGAAGATGCCCGAGAACACGCGGGAGAAGATTCGAAGCGCACGCACGAGCCAAGCGAGGTCGTGGCCGACAAGGGCTACCACAGCAAGATGGTAATGTTGGCGTTGCGGCTCGCAGGCTGGCGCAGCTACGTCGCCGAGCCCCGTCGTGGCCGACAGGATTGGGAGGGCGAGGCCGAGGAGCGCGACGCAGTCTACGCCAATCGTCGGCGAAAGAACGGCCATCGCGGTCGCCATCTCATGCGTCTCCGTGGCGAGATCATTGAGAGGACCTTCGCCCATGTGCTGGAGACCGGCGGCATGCGACGGCTGTACCTCTGCCACCAGGAGAACATAGCCAAGCGGTTGCTGGTCCACATCGCCGGTTACAACCTGGGCCTACTGATGCGCAAGTGCTTCGGCGTTGGCAAACCGAGGTGTCTCCAGGGCCAGTCGGCCGCCCTTTGGGCTGCCTTGGTCACACTTTGGAACCTGCTGGCTTCGCTCATGCGGCTGCCGGGGACCGCCGCCCCCGAGAATCAGCAGGCACCTGTCCAATCACCTGTCCTGTGGCTCGCTCAGGCAGCCGCATGAGCGAAGCCATTCCCGCCACTAAAACCACGGGCTGCTAGATTGTCACGATGCGCTTTTGTTACACTGATGTTCGCAGGCGGCTGCGCTGTCACGCCGGCGGGGGGCGAGAACGGCGGATCCGGCGGAACTGCGCAGGCATCAGGCGGCAAGGGAGGCGGCACTGCGAATACCGGCGGGTCCACTGTAGGCGCAGGTGGCTCACGGGGTGGTTCGGGCGGCGGCTCGGCTGCCGGCTCCGGTGGAACCACAGCCGTGGCTTGCACTCCGGGCGACCCGACCAACCTGGTTTCCAGCAGCACCTGGATCTGCGACGCGACCACCCCGGTGCAGATTCAAGGTTCATTCTATTCATATGGCGACGGGTCGTCGTGCACCACTCCGAGTCCTCTGACCTGCTCGGCGACGGCAGGCTGCTGCATGAGTGGGACCACGGTTGTTGATACCACCTACGCGAAGTGGGGCTGCGGACTAGGCATGGAGCTCAACAGTTCAGGCGGAACTGCGCCGGTGAAGAGCGTCTACAGCGGCCCAGTGAAGTGCTTCGACATCACCCTGACCGGGAGCAGCGGGGGCAACGAGGTGCGCATCGGCTTCACCCAAAGCAAGGATACGACGAACAAAGTTTCGCCGTACACCGCAGTTGCTCCGTTCGCCACTGGATGGAGCGGGCGGGTGTGCTTCGCGAGCGCAAACTGCCCCGCTTGGGCGACCGCGGCCCAGTGTACCAAAGTCGCTGACGCGCCAGGCACGCCCTACGATCTGCAGATTCAGGTTTCTGCGGGCAGCACGGCGTCGGCGGTCGGGCCTTTCAACGTGTGCGTGACCAAGATCGCACCGGTGATTGACCAGGGCAGCGCCGGCACCACCAATAGCTGCAGCTCGCTTTCCGGCCAGGGCACCCTCGTGGGCGGGTTCGACTCCCAACATGTGAAGTGCAACGGTCAAGACTACATCGTGCAGAACAACGTGTGGGGCTCGTCAGCCAGCCAGACTTTGACCTATGGCCCCGGAACGACGTTCAAGGTGACGGCCCAGAACGGCACCGGGGACACCAGTGGCGCACCAGCGTCCTACCCCTCAATCTTCATTGGATCCAATGGGAACCGCAGCACCACTGGCAATGGCCTGCCCAAGGCGGTCAGTGCGTTGGGCACGGTGCAGACTTCCTGGACCTGGGCCGACAGTGGCGTGTCGGGGACCTACAATGCCACCTACGACGTATGGTTCAGCACGAGTAGCGCCGGCGATCCCGCGACGGCAACTATCCCGAGCGCGGTCTATCTCATGGTCTGGCTGTACAAGCCCACCGGGGCCCAGCCCAACGGCTCCATGACGTCCTCTGCCACCATAGCCGGCAACAACTGGAACCTCTGGGTTGGGACCTCGAACGGCAAGCCGTGCTACTCATACGTGGCACTGAACAAGCTCAGCTCGGTGTCATTCGATCTCAACCTGTTCATCAAGGACGCCGTCTCGCGTGGATATGTCCAGAACGCTTGGGGCCTGATCGACGTCTTCTCCGGATTCGAAATCTGGAGCGGTGGCGTCGGCTTGCAGACGACCGACTTCGCAGTCACCGTCAATTGAAGCGCGGGGACAGCCGTCCCATGCTGACCACCGGGCACTCACTCGTGGTCGCCGCCCTTTCGTTCGGCGGGGTTCTCCTGGCGGTGCGCGCGGCAGGGTCCAAGCAGGCCGAGGTCGGCAAGCGGGTGGAGGCGATTCTCAAGCAGATGACCCTGGAGAAGATTGTACTTCGACGAGACCGCGGGGCAGGCTGTCGCTGAAGTGATAGCCCGCACGCCCGCCCAGCGGATCAGCCGGACCCGGTTTCGCGAAGGCGCTTCTGGCGCGACAAGCCGCGACCCCGGCCGCTAGTCACGATCGCCGCGTTCTTCACTAGGCGGAAGCTCACTTTCTGCTATCATCTTCGGCCTTCCGTCGCTCGCGGCGGGAGACGGGGCGTAGCGCAGTTGGTAGCGCGCCTGCTTTGGGTGCAGGATGTCGTCGGTTCAAATCCGGCCGCCCCGACCAAGACGAGTCTGCGATTCGATGAGGTTTTTCGAACCTGTCCGAGAGGTGGGGAAGAGCACTTGAGGTGAACCCATGATCCTGCGTGCGACTTCGATCCTTCTCTTTTCCTGCCTGCTGCAACCCATCGCCTGGGGACGGGCCGAGTCCGTCCGGAACGGCGCGGTGATCAAGCTGCCGGGCCTGAACGTCCAGGTCCAGTTCTACGGTGAGAACACGGTGCGGGTGCGCAAGTGGCTGCCCCAGGGTTCTTCGGCGAAGAAGAGCCTGGTGGTGATCCAGAGCGAGCTGCCGGAACTCGAGCTTCTATCCGAAGAAACGTCTTCGGCGCTCTCACTCGGTTCGAAGACCATGAAGGTCCGGATCTCGAAGCAGGACGGCAGCCTCACCTTCCTCCGCGCTTCCGGTGGTATCCTGCTCAAGGAGAGTGGGAAGGCCGCCCTCTCTCCCGTGGAATTCAGTGGCGACAAGGGTTTCAGCCTCCGGCAACGATTCACCCTCACCCGCGCGGAAGGCATCTACGGCCTTGGACAACATCAGGACGGATTCATGAACTACCGGGGTCGCTCGGTGACCCTGGTGCAGGCCAACACGCAAGCCTCCACACCCTTCCTGGTTTCCACCCAGGGCTACGGCCTTCTGTGGGACAACACTTCCAAGACCATCTTCAAGGACGGGCGCGATGGGCTGACCATCACCTCCGACATCGGCGACAACGTCGACTACTACGTGATCCAGGGCGACAACATCGATGGCGCCATTGCGGGCTACCGCAATCTCACGGGTGCCGCGCCCATGTACGGCAAGTGGGCCTACNNGGAGCACTACCACACCCAGGACGAAGTGGTCGCGGTGGCGAAGGAATACCGCAAGCGAGGCATCCCCATCGACAACATCATCCAGGACTGGAACTACTGGGGCAGCATGCGGAACTGGAGCGGCATGATCTGGGATCCCGTGCGCTACCCCAAGCCGGGCGAGATGATGAAGACGCTCCACCATCTCCATTTCCAGCTCGCGATTTCCATCTGGGGAGGGCTGGGGCCCGACAGTGAGCTGTACAAAGAGATGGACAAGAACGGGTTTCTGTTCAAGCCCACGGGCTGGGCTGGGTTCAAGTTCTACGATGCCTTCAATCCTCAGGCCAATGATCTCTACTGGAAGCATCTGAAGACGGGACTCTACGCGAAGGGCATCGATGGTTGGTGGCTGGATTCCACCGAGCCGGACATCATCAATGCCCTCAGTAAGGAATCTTCTGAATACGAAATGAAAAGGGTGGAGAACCACCACCTGGGCTCGTGGGCGCGATACCTTAACGCCTATCCGTTGATGATCACCGGCGCATTGTATGACCATCTTCGCAAAGAAAATGATCGCCAGCGGGCCTACATCCTGACCCGATCCACCTTCGCGGGACAGCAGCGCAACGGCGCCACCACTTGGTCCGGGGATATCGGCGCGAGC
>PMJO01000304.1:0-6171 GCA_003158455.1 Myxococcales bacterium
CTTCGTGCCCTTCGCCACGAGCGAACCGCTTGCCCAGGGCACGGTCCACCCGAGGCTCGCCGTGCTGCTGGAGGTGAACGACTTGGAGCCCTGCGAGACGCCGTTGAGAAACAGCTCCACGCTGTCACAGTTGCTGTAGACCCAGACATTCACCTTCGTCCCGGACGTCCAGGTCCAGTGCGGGAAGATGTGGACCATGGGCGCGGTCGTCAGCTTGCTCTGCCAGAAGTAGTAGCCGTTCTTGGGGAAGCCGGCGGTGTCGACGATGCCGAAATAGGAGCTCTTGGCGTCGCCTTCGAACGGCCACGGCTCGCCCCCGTAGTCGAAGCCGGTCCAGTCGAACTCCCCGGCGAACCAAGGGCGACTCATCTCGATGGCATACATCTGCTCGTAGGACGCGGGGCTGGCCTCGGTATCGGGGTAGTCGGAGCACTCCTTGGCCCCGTTGTCTTTGCTGCCCCAGCTCGCGGGATTGTCGGCGGGGGTGGAATAGAAGCCGCGGCTTCGCCCGCCCGACTCCATCTCGCTGCCGAAGATCTTCCAGGTCGGGTGCGAGGAATGTTGGCCGTCGAAGATGGGCGACGTGACCGAACCGTTTTGCAGGTAATTGTATCCTTGCAGCTCGAGCAGCGCGGCCACTGCTTGATTGTTCCCGTCGCCCATAGAGTTGCACGCCCAGGTCGTCGGGCGTGTTGAGTCGATGCCCTTCACCCACTTGATCAGGTTCGCGGCGGTCGTCGTCGAGGCGCCGGGGATTTCGTTGCCGATGCTCCACATGATGACGCTCGCGTGATTGCGGTCACGCCGAACGAAGTCCTGAATGTCGGTTTGAGCCCACTGCGTGAAGTACAGATGGTAGTCCTTCAAGCTATTCTTTCCGGTCTCCCAGGCGTCGAAGGCCTCGTCCATGATGAGGAGACCCATCTGGTCCGCGAGATCGAGGAGCTCGGGCACTGGCGGGTTGTGAGACGTGCGGACGGCGTTGACGCCCATGCCCTTGAGTATCTCGAACTGGCGCTCGAGGGCGCGGTGGTTGTACGCCGACCCGATCGCGCCGAGGTCGTGGTGCATGCACATTCCCCAGAGCTTCATGGATTTGCCGTTGAGGGAAAAGCCGGTCGACGCGTCGAAGCTGTACGACCGCAAGCCGATCGGAACCAGGTATGTGTCGACGGTCGAAGTGCCCACCTGCAAGGTCAACTTTACCTGATAAAGGTACGGGGCGTCGGTCGACCAGAGGTGGGGATTGGGGACAGTGAGGCTCGGTTTCAACGTCGACGTCGCGCCGGCGGCGACGCTGCTGGCAGCCGTGGTATCGTTTGCGACCTTCGCACCGCTGGCATCGTAGATCTCCGTCGTGATCGTTACCGACTGGGAGCTGCTCGATTGATTCTCGACGTCGGCGGCTACCGAGACCGTCGCCGACGTCGCACTCACCGACGGCGTCGTGATGAACCCTCCGTTGTAGGCGACGTGGACCGGACCAAGAACGGTGAGCCAGACGTTGCGATAGATGCCGCTGCCGGAGTACCAGCGACTGTTCGGCTGGTCGTTGTTGACCCGGACCGCAATGACGTTGTTACTGCCGTCGGTTTTTGCGTATTTCGTAAGATCGTACTGGAAGGTCGAGTAGCCGTAGGGCCGGGTTCCGAGCGACGTGCCGTTGATCCATACCTGGCTGTTCATATACACGCCGTCGAACTCGATCCGGATCTGCTGCCCAGAATAGGACGCGTCCAAGGTGAACGTCTTTCGGTACCAGCCGATGCCCCCGTCCAGAAGTCCGCCGCCGTGACCCGACGGCGAATTCGTGTTGAACGTGAGCTCGCTGCTCCAATCGTGGGGCACACTGAGGCTGCGCCACGAGGTGTCGTTGAAGGTCGGTTGGTCGGCACCCGTGGCGTCGCCGCGGTAGAACTTCCACCCGTCGTTGAAGCTCTTGCCGCGGGCACCGTCATAGGCCTGAACCAGCGCGCCGCTCGTGCTTCCGCCTGTGCCGCTGTTCGTGCCGCCCGAGCCGCCAGCTCCGCCCAAGCCGCCGCTGCCGCCTGACCCGCCGGTCGTGCTTCCGCCTGACCCGCCGGCCGTGCTTCCGCCCGAGCCGCCGGTCGCGCTGCCCCCGGAGCCGCCGATCGCGCTGCCTCCAGAGCCGCCGCCTCCGGTGGTCTTTACTCCCCCGGCACCGCCCGCAGCCGTCGAGGCTCCTCCCGACGAGGATGAACTGCCGCCGGTCGCTCGCCCGCCCGTGTCGGATCCTCCTACGTTGCCGCCGCTGGATGAAGAGGTGTTTCCCGCCGCGCCTGCGCCTCCCGCGCTCGGGCCTCCCCCTTGGTCGGACGTGCCGCCGCCCGACCGTCCACCGGTGGCGACGTTACCGCCGCTGCCATGCGCACCGCCAGTGCTGCTGCAGGCAAGGGAGAGACACATCATCGCAGCACACAGCAGGCCTCCCGGGCTGTTTGTCATCGACAGGCTTTTAGGAAAGTTTCGCATCATGCCTCCAATTGTTCGCCGGACATCACTGGGTTGAGCCATGGTTTGGACTACGCTCGATGAAGTACATCAACGGCGTCCTCGCCTACCGGAACCCAGCGCCGCGAATCGACGGCGGCAAATGCCCCCGGCGACCACGATGCCAAGGAACAGCAGTGGATTAGCAGCGGTCGACTTCGCCCGTGCTTGGATGTCGCACGAGCATCCCGACGGGGAGCTGGCGACTTGACTCGTACTGCCCGTAACGCCGCCAGCCGCAGAGCCGCCATGCCCCGACCCGCCGGCGCCTGTGGACATCCCGCCGGTACCACGCCCGCCGGAAGCATTGGAACCGCCGGTGCTTACCGCAGCGTCGGCGTTTCCTGCGCTACCTCCGCTTGCGCTCGGCCCCGAACTGCCTCCGCTGCCGCCGGTGCCAGCCGCGCCGCCGCTGCTTGTCGGCGTCGTTCCAGCCGCTCCGCCGGCTCCGCTGCGTCCGCCAGTGCCAACGCTGCCCCCGGTGGCCGTTGCGCCGCCGCTGCTTGTCGGCGTCGTCCCACTCGCTCCGCCGGCTCCGCTGCGTCCGCCTGTGCCAAGGCTGCCCCCGGCGCCCACGGCCACATCGGCCGATCCAACACCTGCGTCCCACGCAGGCACGCCAGCGTCGGTGGTATCGCTGGCAAGCCAAGGAGTCGGCGCAGGCTCGGTGCCGGTCTTGCTGATTTTCATGGCGTACGCAATCGCCGTGTAGGGTTGCGCGCTCGGCAAGGTAACGTGCAAACCCGAACTGTCTTGTGTGAACTGCAAGCTTGTCGCGGAACCACCTACTGGAGAGAACAGAAACACCTTGCCCGACCCGACCGCGAAGCGGCTCGCCGTCACCGACGTGAGGTTCACCTGCTTGCCATTGCCTGGCCAGCCGAGCAAAATCGCGTAGACGGCGTCGCCGTCCTTCGATCTTGTGTAGCGTACGTCCTGCGCTGTCCCCAACGTCGGTGCGCAGATCGAGCAGCCGCCCATCTTGGTCGGGCCTTCGCCATAGACCGTCCAGGCGCGCGTTTCGTAGATGGCCGTCCCGAACTGCTTTAGGAACGTGCCCATGGCCAGCAAGATATCCTGTTGTTCCTTCGGGATCGTGCCATCCGCCATCGGGCAGATGTTGAGTAGAAGATTGCCGTTCTTGCTCACTCGGTCGATGAACTGATGAATGATCGCCGCAGCGTCGTAATACGTCATTCCCACGACGTAGCCCCAGGTGTTCGGGCCGACTGTGTCGTCGGTTGCCCAGTACGGATTGGAAATGTCAGCCGGACCACCACGCTCGTAGTCGTACACTTCCCCCTTGTTGTCGTAACCGTCCTTGTAGGTTTCGACGACCTCCTTCTTCCAGGAGAGCGCGGCGTTGTAGTAATAGGCCGCGAATTGCAGCAGCGACGCGGACGTCAAGACGATCTGGGGAGTAAAGGAATCCTGGTAAATCATGTCTGGCTGAAACTCATCGACGACTTCTTTCAGCTCGTCGAGCCAAAGCTGGTTTTCAGCGGCCGCGCTGAGCTGCCCATAGAGCTTCTGCAGGCCGGGGTCCGTCTGCTTGGGCGCGTTCTGCCAGTAGCCCTGAAAGTTGTAGGCGTGGTGAAACGCCGCCATGATCTTGAGCCCCCGCTTGCGGAAGGCATCGACGTGCAGTTTGGCCAAGTTGAGCTTGGGGCCTTTGGACAGCGAGTTCCATTCGTTTGCCTTGCTGTCCCACAGCGCGAAGCCATCGTGGTGCTCCATTTGCACTCCCGCGATGCGAGCTCCGGCATTGACGAAAAGCTGCGCCCACGCATCGGGGTCCCACTTGCCCCCCGCGGACACGAGCTTCGGAGCGAATTGAACGAAGTTTCCGCTCTTGTCGTTCGCCCCGGTGATGAACTTGTCATACGGCCAGTTTGAAAATGGATCGCCATACGTACTGAGGTGGTGCTGGTAGACGCCTCCGCCGTTGCTCTTGTCATACATGTAGTACGGGTACCACTCGCCGTAGAATTGCGGCGTCGTATGAGCCCCCCAGTGGAACCAAATTCCGAGCTTGGCGTCTTGAAACCATTCGGCCGCTGGCGGGTGTTGATCCACGGATGACCAGTCCGCGGTATAGCTAGTCGGCTGGGTCTGCGCCGTCGCGCTGCCGAACCCTAGCGCCAGAGCGGCCGATGCACCCAGGATCATAAGGTGGATGGAAAATGCGCCGCGCGTTTTCATTGTGCTTCTCAATAGACGCTGAACTCGGCGATGGCGGGAGAGTCTTTGGCCGAATCGATTACCAACCTGACAGCCTGGGCGGCCATTCCGCTCAGCTGCCAAAGTTGGCGATTGCCGATCACGGTGCCCTGGATCTTGGTTCCGGACGTGTCGGTCGGCGCCGTATTCCAGGTGCCGTTCTGCTGGATTTCGACGTGATACTTCGTCACTCGCTCACCCAGCTCGATGGCCTCGCGAATGCTGATCAAATTCGCGGTCGTCGACGAGGGTAGCGTTATCTCTAAACGTCCCGAGGTCTTGCCGCTGGCTGCAGTCCAGTAGGTGCAGATATCGTCGTCGACTGCCTTGCTTGCCTCGAATCCCGCCGCCGCCCACGTTGAGTCGGCCGTGACCGACTGTCCTTTCGCGATGTTGGTCTTGTAGAGCGCTCCGTACCACTGCGCGAACTGCTGGAGCAGACTGACATCCTTCGGATCGAACTCCCCGGTTTGCGATGGGGAGCCGTTTTCGCCAACGCCAGGAGCCGACCCGCCGGTGCCAACTTGCCCGCCGGAACTCGCGGTGGTCGCCCCGCCGGATGCGCCACCCGCGCTTGGACTTGGATCCACCGCTGCCGCTGCTCTGGGGGTTGCTGGACGAGCAAGAGGCGGCCAGAATCGCCAGTGCGACAACTGTGAGTTTCTGTGAATAGCGGCTGCGTGTCATCGATTTCTCTCTTGATGCCTATTTGATGACGATGGCGTCCACGGCAACGGGGCCTGGACCACGNNGATGGTGTGCTGTCCGGCGGTCAGTCCAGTCACTGTGGACACCAGCTGCTGGGGTTGGCGTGCACCGGACGCAGACAGATCCACGGTGTCCTTCACTTGCCCGTCGACCTGGATCTCGATCTTGCCATCCCCGGATTCTTTCGGGGCGTAGACGGAGACGCTCGTCCCGGTGAAGGGGGCCGTCCAGGTATCGCCGGTGTTCGTGCTCGTGGTGAGGTCGTTGTTGTAGTCACCGGTTCCCAGATTGGCCTTGCGGAGCCATCCCGTATAGACCGCGCCCGAGTCGTCGTCGTTGAACCAGCCCTTGTCGTGGGTAATGCGCAGAACGCGGATCTGCGACGCCAGCTTCTGATCGGAGATCCCAGACAGCGCCGGCACGGAGCCGCTCGGGGTCACTGTCAGCCCTGTGCCATTCTGAGAAAACGTCATCGCCACTGTCGAGCCGAGCATCTCGACTTTGGATACAGTTCCCAGGGTTACACCGCCCGTCTTAAGCGCCGAGAGCGTGATTGCGCCGCCGTTCCAAGTGAGGAGGGTCGCGTAGACATTGCCGTTGTTCCGGGTGTAAGCGACGGAATTGTCGCCCGAGGTTTCAAAGGGACGGGAGGCATACACGGCTTCGCCGTTGGCCTTCAGCCAGGTGCCGATGTCCTTGGCGATTTGGACCAACGAATCATCGAAATTGCCC
>PMJO01000304.1:6251-6438 GCA_003158455.1 Myxococcales bacterium
CGCGAAGCTGTTGTATTGGCCGCCTACCCCCTTCATGTTCATCACGACGTCCAGCTTTCCCTGATTCCAGGTCAGCGACTTGTTGTAGTAGTTCGCGAGGATCGTTGTGGCGATAGAACCGAGTCCCATATTGACGCCCAGATCGATGACGCCACTGCCAGCCAGCTCGTCGAAGTAGACGAGGTCC
>PMJO01000304.1:6487-8358 GCA_003158455.1 Myxococcales bacterium
GCCGAAGCGCAGGCCCTTATCGCGTGCAGCCTTCGCCCAGCCACCGACGATGTCCTGTTTCACTCCGATCTTCGTAGCGTTCCAGGGTTGGTAGGTCGAGTCCCAGTTGTCGAAATTGTCGTGGTGCGCGCCCATGGACATGAAGAACTTGACGCCCATGGAAACGTACACATCCATCAAGCTCGCCGGAGTCCATTGGTCGATGACCCAGTTCTTACAAATGTCCTTGTAGCCGTAGACGGATGGATCGCCGAAGTGGCTTTGGTGGAAGTTGTAGGAATCTTTCCCCGGGACATACATATCGTAGGCGTACCAGTCGCCATGCTCGGGCATGGATTGCGGATCCCAGTGGGCCCATCCGCCCAGCTTGGCGTCACGCCACCACTGGGGCGTCTGATAGGCGAGGCCCAAGGCCGTCCAGTCNNGCCCAAGTCGCCGACGCCGACGATGAGCTTGTCGATGTTCACCGCCACGTCATCGCTGGCCTTGCTGATCGTTACCTTCGCGTTGGCGGGAATCTCAATGTCGATAATGGAGTAAAGGAACGAGCCGGTGAGAGCACCCGTGGAGTGAACGTTAACCTTGCGTGCGGTGCCGCCGTTGACCGACACGCTGATCGTGCCCGTTGACACGGTCGCGTAGTGAATTGCCAGCCGGCTGGCGGCAGGCAATCCCGTGGCCTCGGCCCCCTGGCCGTTGCCGGCGAGCCCGACCGAGGATCCTCCTGAGGCCCCGGAATCGGTCACCTTGGAACCGCCGCCAACCGGTGCGGGTGTGAACGGCGTGGCAAATCCTCCCGCGTCGAAACTGGTCGATCCCCCGCCGCTGGCGTCTGCGCTTGCATCCTTGGTTCCTGCCTGGCCGCCACTCGAGCCGCCGGCGCCCACGTTGCCGGCGGTTCCAGTGCCGCCACCTCGCCCACTCCCGCCGACCGCAGCGCCGCCACTCGAGCCGCCTCCGCCCGCGTTGCCGGCGGTTCCAGTGCCGCCACCTCGCCCACTCCCGCCGACCGCAGCGGCGCCCCCTACTGTTTGGCCGCCGCTCTCTGGTTGCCCGCCGTCATTGCTGGTAGCGCCGCCTCGACCTGCGCTGCCAGGCGATGATGTGCCGACGGCATTTCCGCCCTCGCTTCCGCTAGTGCCTCCCCTAGAGCCACCACCACCGGCAGATTGGCTGCCGCCAGCACCGCCTTGCGGTGTCCCTGTCGAGCCTTTCTGCGAGCAGGCTCCTGAGCAGATCAGAGAAACGGCTAGAAGAGCCGCGTGCGAAACCAAAGATCCACGACCATTGGCGCCGATTTCCATTGTTGTCCTCTAGTACGCGCTGAATTCGGCGATGGCAGGGGAGTCCTTGGCCGAATCGATGACCAGCTTGATTGCATCCGCCTTCACGCCGTTGAGTTGCCAGAGCTGGCGATTACCGATGACAGTGCCCTGGACTTTCGTGCTTGTATTATCTGAAGCAGTTGTCCAGCTTCCATTTTGCTGGATCTCGACGTGGTACTTTGTCACGCGCTCACCCAGCTCGATGGCCTCGCGAATGCTGATCAAGTTGATGGTGATAGGGGAGGCGGGGGTTACCGTGAGCTGCGCCGAGGTCTTGCCGCTCGCAGCCGCCCAATAGGTACAAAGGTCGTCGTCCGTCGCCTTGGCCTCCGCGAACCCCGCGGCCGACCACGTCGAGTCCGCGGTTGCGGGTTGTCCCTTGAGGAGGTTCGTCTTGTAGAGGCTCGAATACCACGAACCAAATTGCTGCAGCAGAGCGAGATCCTTGGGGTCGAACTCCCCAGTTTGTGACGGCGGAACGTTGAAGTTAAGCGTGCAATTCATCCCGACCGTTCGGAAGTAGACCTTCTGCATGTCGGCGAGCGC
>PMJO01000010.1 GCA_003158455.1 Myxococcales bacterium
CACCCACCAGCGCAAACCCGGAGATCGGGTCGCAGAAGATCCAGCCGAGATCCACACCCTGGCGGCCGACCACGAAGACGGTCCTGCGGCGACGCTTGAACGAATCGAGGCCTTGCGGGTTGTCGACCGTCTGCTGGCTGAACTGGATGAGGACAAGCGCGAGGTCTTTGTCCTGGCGGAGATCGAACAGATGACCGCGGCGCAGATCGCGGAAATCGTCGAGGCGAACGTAAACACGGTCGCTTCCCGTCTGCGCGCGGCCCGGCAAGAATTCGAGAAGGCCCTGCTGCGCTTTCGGGCGCGCGAACTGCGGAGGCAGCCATGAACGACCTCGGACCTGACGTGCAATCATTGTTGGAGACAGCCCGAGGCGCAGAGGCGCCCACCCGTGCGGATCGCGCGCGCATCAAGCACGCCGTGCTCCTGCGCGTGGCCACCGTGGGGGCTGCGTCGGCCCTGTCCACGGCTGCAGGTGGCGCGGTCGCCATGACCCTGGCGACCAAGGTTACCGTGGCCGCGCTGGCGGTTGCGGTGGTGGGCGGCGGCTCGGTTTCCCTGTGGGCATGGAAGGAGCACACGGCGCCGCCGGCGGCATCATCCCGTGCGGCGCAATCACAAGCTGCGCGACGGACCCCGCCTGCGCTTGCAGCCCGGCCAGTGGTTGTATCCGAAGCTCCGGCTGCCGTGGAACAACCGCGCCCCAAACCGCTGCCGCCCGAGGTGCGCCGTCGCGAAGTGGTCCGCAACGAGGTGCGCCTGGCGGAAGCAGCTAGCGCGCCTGTGATCGAGCGCACAGTCGCGCCTAGCCCGGCACTCGACTCTCTGGATCCGGAACTCACCGTACTCCGGCAGGCTCAGGAAGACCTGCGCGTCGGGCTTCCCGCCCAGGCGCTGCGCCGGCTGGCCGAATACGACCGCCGCTTTGGCAAGGGCACGCTGAATGAAGAACGGCGGGCCATCGGAGCGATTGCCCTCTGTCAGGCGCACCCCGGACCCGCGGCCCAGGCTCAGGCCGAACGCTTTTTGCGCGCAGCCCCACAGTCGCCCCTGGCTGAACGCGTACGCTCCGCATGCCAGAAATCCGACGAAGGCGGAAAACAGTTCAACGGAACTGGGCCGGGCCGGGAACCGTAGCAATAGCACTTCAGAGACTTGGCAAGGAGATACACAATGACGAGACTAGCGACGACCTCAGCGACTATTGGGATCCTTGCAGTTGGCATGCTCGCGGCTGGCTTGGCCGCCGGCTGCGGCAGCAATCAAGTGACGATCGGTTCACAGGATATCGACGCGGCCGCCGGCCGCGGAGGCGCTTTGGCGGGCGGGAGCGGGGGCAGTGCGACGGGAGGCGCAGTGGGATCTGGGGGCGCCACGCCGAGTGGCGGAAACACGGTAGTTGGCTCGGGCGGCAGTGTTGGAACTGGCGGCAGCAAAGCAAGTGGCGGAACGACCGCGAGTGGTGGGGCGAAAGCGGGCGGTGGAACCATTGCAACTGGCGGCGTCACGGGAACCGGCGGCGGCACGACCACGACGTGCGCTGGGCTGAGTGAGTCCTGCGTCACCAGTTCGTGTTGCGCACCTCTAGTTTGCACCACCCTGTTTGGTTCCCCGAGTTGTGCCGAAAGCTACCCGCCGCCAGCGACTGGCGGTGCAGGTCCAGGCGGTGGCAGCCCGAACAAAGGCGGCAGCACGGCAGCGGGAGGTACCACGGGGACTGGCGGTAGCACGGGAACCGGCGGCACAGGAGGCAGCACAGGCACGACCTGTGGCGGCCTCAGAGGGATGAGCTGCGCGACCGGAGAGTTCTGCGAACTGCCGACAGGGTCCTGCAACGTGTCCGATGCGACTGGAACGTGCGTGGTCAAGAAGGCGCTCGGCAGTTGTCCCAACCTCTTTGTAGCTCAGCTCGTGTGTGGCTGCGATGGGAAGACTTACGACAGCGACTGTGAGCGCCAAGCCGCCGGCATTTCCAAACAGGCCGACGGCGCATGCCCGACCGCAGATGCGGGCGTCATCATGATTCCGACCCTTCCGGCGGCATGCCAAGTCGATGGGGACTGCTGCGTGGCAGTGGACGCATGCACGGCAATGGCATACCTGGTGGGCAGGAACGAGTACCAGGCGATGGTGGCGTCGATCCCGAGTATCAGTAGCGGACTAGAGACGTGCCTACGTTGCATGCCGCCTGCGGTTCAGGTGCGATGCAATAGCGGTTTTTGCGCCGGCGAGAAGCTCTCTATCTCCTCAAGCGCGCTCACGACTTCGCACTGCGGGTACGTCAACCTCTCCGATGCGGGCACGTCGACGGGTTCGGCCCACGCCGCGGTCGACGCTGGCACGGCTGCGAGCCCATCGACCTGGGGTTGTGGGCTCTAGTTTCTGGCATCTGGCAGGTAGGGAACTTAGAGAAATAGAATTGCAGAGAAATAGCTAGGGAGGCCTTTGATGACGAGACTAGCGACGACACCAGCGATTCTTGGGATTCTTGTAGGTGGCATGCTCGCGGCGGGCCTGGCCGCCGGCTGCGGCAGCAATCAAGTGACGATCGGTTCACAGAATATCGACGCAGCCGCCGGCCGCGGAGGCGCTGTGGCTGGCGGGAGCGGTGGCAGTGCGACCGGCGGCGTAGTTGGATCTGGGGGTGTCGCGCCCACCGGTGGAAACGTGGGAGTTGGTGGTGCCACGCCAAGTGGCGGAATCACGGGAGTTGGCCCTGGCGGCAGCAAGGCCAGTGGCGGAACGATCGCGAGTGGTGGGTCGAAAGCAGGCGGTGGAACCATTGCAACTGGCGGCGCCACGGGGACCGGCGGCACGACCACGACGTGCGCGGGGCTGAGCGAGTCCTGCGTCACCAGTTCGTGCTGCGCACCTCTCGTTTGCGGCAACACGATGGGTTCCCCGATTTGTCTCGAAAGCTACCCGCCGCCGGCGACTGGCGGTGCAGGTCCAGGTGGCGGCAGTCCGAGCAAAGGCGGCAGCACAGCAGCAGGAGGTACCACGGGAACTGGCGGCGCCACTGGATCGAGCTCAGTGCCACAGTGTATGACGAAGAACGGCGTCACGGGTTGGGGAATGCCGGGTCAAGACCTGATCTGCGAATCCAATTGTGCCGGCTGTACAGCGGTCTGCATTCACGTCGGTACGAGGAGTGAAGGTTGGGGCTTCACGTGTGGCGCCGCGGATGTTCAGATCGCCGCCGGCTGCAACAGCACAGACGAGATCATGTTCGCCAATTGTGCGTCCGGCGGCGCCGGCGGGTCGGGAGGTACCTCCGGAACTGGCGGTAGCACGGGAACCGGCGGCACAGGGGGCAGCACGGGCAAGACCTGCGGCGGCGTCGCGGGGGTGAAGTGCGCGGCCGGCGAATTCTGCGACCTGCTGGCAGGGTCGTGCAACGTGTCCGATGCGACCGGAACCTGCGTGCTCAATGTCGGGGTGGGGTGCATCGCAAGCGTCCAGCCGGTGTGTGGCTGCAATGGAAAGACCTACAACAACGACTGCGAGCGCCAAGTCGCCGGCGTTTCCAAACAGGCCGACGGCGCATGCCCGACCGCAGATGCGGGCGTCATCATGACTCCGACCCTTCCGGCGGCATGCCAAGTCGATGGGGACTGCTGCGTGGCAGTGGACACATGCACGGCAATGGCATACCTGGTGGGTCGGACTGAGTACCAGGCGATGGTGGCGTCGATCCCGAGTATCAGCAGCGGACTAGAGACGTGCCTACATTGCGTGCCGCCTGCGGTTCAGGTGCGGTGCAATGGAGGCTTCTGCGCTGGCGAAAAGCTCTCCATCTCCTCAGGCGCGCTCACGACTTCGCACTGCGGGTACATCAGCGTGTCCGATGCGGGTACGTCGACGGTTTCGGCCCACGCCGCTGTCGATGCTGGCGCCGCCGCGGGCCCATCGACCTGGGGTTGTGGGCTCTAGTTCCTGGCATCTGGCAGGTCGGGAACCGTAGAAAAATGGAATTGCAGAGAAATAGCTAGGGAGGCCTTTGATGACGAGACTAGCGACGACACCAGCGATTCTTGGGATTCTTGTAGGTGGCATGCTCGCGGCGGGCTTGGCCGCCGGCTGCGGCAGCAATCAAGTGACGATCGGTTCACAGAATATCGACGCAGCCGCCGGCCGCGGAGGCGCTGTGGCTGGCGGGAGCGGTGGCAGTGCGACCGGAGGCGCAGTGGGATCTGGGGGTGTCGCGCCCACCGGCGGAACCGTGGGAGTTGGTGGTGCCACGCCAAGTGGAGGAATCACGGGAGTTGGCGCTGGCGGCAGCAAGGCCAGTGGCGGAACGATCGCGAGTGGTGGGTCGAAAGCAGGCGGTGGAACCATTGCAACTGGGGGAACGAACCCGAGCGGCGGCACAGGTGGGACTGGCACAGGATGCGCGTCCGGCTGGACGCTTTGTTGCGGTCAGTGCCTGGGTCCCACGATGGGGGTNNACCGGCGGCAGCACGGGAGTTGGAGGCACCAAAGGAACTGGCGGCGTCACGGGAACGGGCGGCACCGGAGGCAGCACAGGCAAGACTTGTGGCGGTATTGCCGGGGCGACTTGCGCAACCAACGAGTTTTGCGACCTGCAGGCAGGTTCTTGCAACGTTTCTGACGCGACTGGAACCTGCGTGCTCAATGTCGGGGTGGGGTGCATCGCAAGCGTCCAGCCGGTGTGCGGCTGCAATGGGAAGACCTACAATAACGACTGCGAGCGCCAAGTCGCCGGCGTTTCCAAGAAGTCCAACGGCGCATGCCCGACAGGCGACGCCGGTGCGACTACCTGCGGCCAGGTGACGACCCAGGCGGAATGCGACGGTCGCAGCGATTGCCACTCGGTATTC
>PMJO01000203.1 GCA_003158455.1 Myxococcales bacterium
CCAGCATGGTCTTGCCTTTACCGGGGTACATAGGCCCCCGAAGAATCGCGTCACCGTCGGTGCTGAAACCCGCTGGAATGATTGGAATTCAGGTTGCCAGGGCCGAGACAGGATCCCGTTGGACCCATAGGCTGCAGCCAATGGCTCCGCTCTGTGCCTGTGGATGCGGTGAGCAAATCCAGCTCAAACCCCAACATCGGTGTCCGACCAAGGGCATTCCCCGCTACATCCAGGGGCACCACCCAAACCCGCTCCGGCGTTTCTATGCGGCTGTCCGCGCGCGGGGGCTGCTGCTCACCCGTGATGTCTGCCGAAAGCTCAGAATCTCCGAGACCCAGTATCATCGCCTGGAGGCGGCCGGGGTCTTCCCGGAACCACAGCGGTGGGGGCGTTTGCCGCGGCGTCGGATGCGGGTGTTTGCGTCCGGGGATGTGGCGAAGCTCCGGGCTGCGTTGCGCAAGGAACCTCAGGGGCGGCGGCAGATGCCGTGAGGGTGCCGAAAGGCGCAGGGGTGGAGGTGCCGGCGGTGGGGATCTTGACCTGCTCCGTGGCTTTGTCCCGTGGGAGACACTTCATCCCGGACCCACTGGGCAATGGAGCGACAGTCGGGTCGGGCACCGGCGCGGTGGTGTGCAGGAGGAGCCCATCTGGTCACTGGGTCGAGGAGGCCCCAGACGCTTTCAGCGCGTCGCGTATTGCAGATTCGGATACGCGCACACGCCGTTTTCGCAAGTCCACACGCCCGGGGAGCCCGCGTCGATAGGGGGCGTATAGGATGGACAGTCCGCGACGGTATTACAGTCAATCGGTGTCATGAAACACCACTCAGTTGACTTGTCTAGAGACCCCATCGCCGGCGCGCACAGTGCCTCGTTGGGACAGGGATTAACGTCGGTGCGTTGTGGCTGGCATGGTGAGTGACACTCCCAGTGACAAACTCCCATCAGACAGTAGATGTCCTGGAAGCATTGTGCTCTGTGGTTGACGGCGTCAGGAGATGTGACGCAGTCGTTGTTCTGTTGACACGCCGAGGTGGCTGGCGTTCCTCGGCTGGAGCACCCAAGGACCCCTCCAACAATCACGGCCAATAGGACGGCTACTTCGCTACGGTACCGAGAGGTCGGTTCTTTCAGCATGGACTACCTGCCTTTCCTGCGAGAGATTCCAAGCGCTGCCCGCCTGCTCGACATTGAACATCCACACGTTGTAACCATCGTAGTGCAGGAATGTGACGGGTGCCGAAAGAGAGTCGCGTCCGCCAAGCAGCTTGACGCCATTGGTCCTTGGAATCTGAGTACCAGCCGCTAGTCCTGGTGTCGGCGCTGTACGATAGTCGAAGACAAACTGTATTTCGCCCAATAATTCCACATGGTTACAGCCGCTCACTTGGTACACCGAAAAGGTGTTGGCTCCAACCAATTCCCCTATCACGCCTATGAGGGCAGTGTCCTGTTGCTCGCTAACCACGGAAGACAAGGTGACCACGCTTGCGTCGGAGGGAATCTCCTGCACGGAATATTCACCGTCCACCGTGAGGTCGGTGGGGAACTGGATCATGTCCAGCCTCCGAGGGGCAGTTGCCGGGTTGGGCAAGAACAGCCCAACCCCAAAAGCCATCAATGGGCATCCGGCCAGGGGCAAGAGATTGAGATGATCATATGCCTCAAACGGGACGAGGTTGGGCGGCACGGGCGGTTGTTGTTTCAATGTGCTCCATGTCCAGGCAACCGCTGAAGAGGCGTCAGCGGATGGCTGTGAGATGGTCGATGCCACGGAAAACTGCTGGCTACCCTGGACCAGCCAACCCGGCCGTTCGCCCGAAGGCCCCGTCACGGGCAAGAATAGAGTTGTGATGTCGGGTATCCAATCCGGCTGCGGAAGAGAAGGGCTACCCAGACTAGTCCAAGTAGACGCCGCGCCATCCGTTGAAAAGAACTGAACGTAGCGCTCCCATCCCTCCGCAATTGTTGTCTCGGCCGGGCTCGCCGATGCCGCAATCTCGATGAATGGATACGCGTCGCTGTTGCCTGGTAGCGTTTGACTCCAATCGGCCGATCGCGGGGCGTCCGATTCAATTCCAAAGATGAGGTAGGCGCCACAGATGTCCTCGACTACCGCGTCGAGGGCTCCGTCCCCGTCCAGGTCCACGGGGGTCAGCGCAACTGGGGTTGACACACACAGCGTTTGTGTCCTGAACGCCGGTTGTGGTAGGGGATTGGCGACCCAGGTTCCGTCCGAGATTCGCTGCAGGACTTCGACAGACTGTAGGCCAAGTACGGACGCAACGAATTTCTGAGGTCCCCCGCCGGGCACGAGGGACCTCATGTCAGCATTCCAGTAGATATTGATTCCACCTGCCGTGCTTGGTTTCGGATGGCTCCCGGATGACGAGGCGCCGGCAGAACAGGCGTAGCTGCCCTGTAGCGCCAAGAGCCAAGCCAGCAGGCTGATTCTCATGCTTGGACAATATCCCAAGATCGTACGGAACCCCCGTCGTGTTCTTGACGACATGAATGGCGCTGCGTGGCAAGGTGAGGGCACGGCAAGGGGCCTCCGGCGAACTCCACGGGTTTCGGAAACCCGTGGACAACGTCCCCTGTGGCTCTGCCCGGGCTTTTCCGTCGCAGGGGAAGTCGCCTTGCCAGGAAACTACTTGCTGTCGCCAACATTCCGCGGGTTCGCGGGGTCGAAGACGGGCCACATCTCAGGAGCGGCCTTCGCGTCGTCGAGTGGGAATGACACCCAGACGACGCGTCCATGGATAGTGCGCCCGTTGATCGCCATTCGAGGAACCTCGTAGTAGACCTCGCGCAGCGAGGCGGGATGGGCTCCGACGCCGCGAGGCGCAATATGACGAACGCCCACCGACGTGATGTCGGAGTCCGGGAATTGAGCCTTCACCAGCGCATCAATATCTGCCTTGCTGCGCCCACGTGCAACCTGACCCGCCGTAGCGAAGGCACCCTGTTGCGAGCCCGCCAAAGCGAGGCCCCGGATGCGGAGAGTGTGCAGGTCTCCGGAGCGATGGACAACTACTGTTAACCCGAGTTCGCGGTGTTCCGCGTCGTGGACGGCCACGCCGCCTACCTTGAGCGGCACGAAGAAGTGATGGGCCAGCACGCGAGTTGTGGGAACCTGATCGGATCGAGCGAATGCTTCCCTGCGCAATGACTCCTCGACGTCGCCCGCCGAGATGTGGCCGGGATCAATCATACCCACTTGAACCAAGCTCGCGTATGTACTGGCGAATAGCTGGCGGGCAGATTCGGTCGTTAGGTCGGGTATGGTTTGGTCGTGATTCCCCGCCACATCGAGGTTGAGAGCTTCGATAGCATCGGTCTCTCGCTCATGCACGACTCTGATATTGGGCTTGTCGGCGATTGCGACGAAAACGCGGTTCGAGGCCGTGTCTGCTGTAGCATCGAGAATCGCTACGGCTTTGCCGGTCATTACTCCGACGAGCCGCCGAGCCCACTCCGCGACGTCAGCGGTGGTGCGATTCGGGAAGACAATGCTGATAGCGCCGAACTTTTCCCCGGCGGCACCGGACGGCGCGGGGGACGTCAGGACAGCTTGGAGTGGCCGGGCGGTAGCTTCCAGTTCAGATGACGGGCTCTTGCAGTCGGCTGCAATCCCCAGAAGAAGCGTCAACGCCACGGAATATCCTACTGGGTGGTATTGTGTTCGCATGTTGATCTCCATGGTTGCTATTGATGTTAGTAGTATTCGGCGCACCAATAGTAGATAGGCTGACCCTGATTGCAGCTTGGCCCTCCGCCTCTCGGGGTGTTGAGTACATTGTCCCCCATCTTCGCGCTGCCGGCGACGATCCAGCAGTCGGCCATTGAAGAGTTTGACATCGTCACGGCTATCGGATGCCGGGTGCCGGAGTCCATGACCTGCAACCAGGCTATTGCGTTGGGCAGTCCTGGGCTGCTCCCCACCGTCTTTGTGTCCACGACAGCGTTCATTGCGTCATTGGCCCCGAGCCAGATGTCCCCCATGAAGGCGAGGCTTTGGCGAAGCCATTGGTTTTGGAATCCAGCGAAATTCTCATGAGCCCTACAAGTGAGCCACATCCCTATTGCGGCTTGTGCCCCGGACATCGAACCTAGTCGGCCGTTGGCGTCGAACCCGAATTGACAGTCACCGCTATGGGGGTAGGCGAAATAGAGTTCCCCTTGGCTCCCGTGGCCCGAAAACACGACTAGTCCCTTTGAGTCAGCGTAGGCTCCGTCGAGGCCACCGGAACCATATGTTGACGAACACTGTTCGACGAAATCCTGCGCCCACGCACTAGCATCGGGATAACGCGATCCGGTCCATCCCCAGAGCTGCAACGTCGCTTGCAGGGACGCCGTTTCTTCGGGCGTGCTAATCCAACCCCAGCAACCGCCAGTTTGGTAGTTCATGCACTGGTCGATGTAGTAGGTATTTGCCGCATGAGCCGCATTTGCGGCTGCGCATAGGCACAGTACTGCCATGCCCGGCACTGCTATCCGTTTGTTTCGCATTCGGAATCTCCTTTCCACGTCCCTGCCAGGAAGTCTTCGATTTGCCAAAATTCCAGAGACAGCGGGTGGCCCATCCACCCGCGGTTGGCAATCGAAGGTAGAACGTCTACTACACGCTGGACTCTTCCGCCTACCGCCATAGCTATCGAGGACGCGCCAATCGATAGTGAGAAGGCGCCAGCCGGAACAGCGAGACGCCAGCCGGGCCGCACCGGCCTATTGCTGGGAGTCACGGGATGTAGCCGACAGGCACCCCGAAGAGACCCGGCTGCGCCAAGCGGTCGGGGATTGACCCTCGAACTTGCGAAAGAGGAAGTCAAAGGCGGAAGCCGATGAACAACCAACGTCAAGGGCAACCTGTTTGATGCTGTGGTCGGCGTCGAGCAGCAGGTGCTTCGCGGTGTCCATTCGCGCCATAGCCAACTCGGCCCGATAGGACGAATTGGCTTCACCCAGACGGCGCTGAAGACTTCGAGGCGACAGGCCTAGGCAGGCTGCCACCTTTCTGAGCGAAGCCGGTTGGCTCAGGCTCCCACGGATGTGGTCTCTGATGGCCCGCACGTTGAATGAAACCTCGCAAAGGCCATCGACGAGTCTGTCCACTTCAACAATCACATTCTGCTGGTCGGCGGCGCCCAGCCAAACTAGCGCTTCGTATGGATCCGTGAAGACCTCGACGCGGTAAGAAGGGCTAAGGATCCTGTAGAAGCCGGCCACGGTGGCGCCTATTAATCCGTCCGGGCGCAAGAGCGCCTGGGCGGAGAGACGGTGTCTCAGCTTCTCGGCGCGTGAGCGTACGTAGGCAGCCAGCGGAAGTTGTCAACGCGAATGAG
>PMJO01000352.1 GCA_003158455.1 Myxococcales bacterium
GCGCGCGTCGACCGTCTGTTCGGCAAGGATGGTCCGCTCGCAGGCATGGAGTAGATAGCGAAGCGTTGCCTCAAACCGTCGAGGGAACGACGGCGGCGTCGGGCCTGCGCTTCCGGTCCCCAAGTACATCAGTACATTCCGGTCCGGCGATGCGCGCGGCGCAGCCGCGGGGTGGGAGGCGGGGCGGTCCGTTGCGAGTCGGCCCTCCTTGCCCTCGGGCCGGCTTGTCGGCCGGGTTCTAAGCGTCATCCTCTAGGAGGCTAGGGAAGCGATGCACCTGACCGTCACCACCCCGCGCGGCGCTTTGGTCCAGATGGAAGTGGACGAGATCGCCGCGCCCGGCGCCGTCGGAGAATTCGGCGTGCTGCCTGGGCACATTCCGTTCATGGCGGCGCTGAAACCCGGCGTGCTTTTCTACCGAAGCAAGGATGGCCCGCGCTTTCTCGCGGTGGGCGACGGCGTCCTGCAGGTGGCGCGCAGCGGAGACAGCGACAAGATTTTGGTGCTGGTAGATCGAGGCGAAGCCGCGCGCGACATTGATCGCGACACGGCGGCGCAGGAGCTGGCTGCCGTCGACGCAGAGCTGGCCAAGAGTAAGGCCGAGACCGCCGCCGAGGTGAAGGCGTTGCTCGGGCAGCGGGCATGGGCGGCGGCGAGGGTGGACGCGGCGAATCGGGTGAAGTAGGGACGACGGTTTCTTTTGACCTATCGTACCAGCCGCCCTATATTCTGGTGCTCACCCAACGACTCACCAAGGAGGGATCTATGCTGACTCGGGTTGGCCTTGCCGTGGCCGCGTGTTTCTTGTTTGTCCAGACTGCAATCGCCCAACAGATGGCACCGCAGCAGCAGTACCCGCAGCAGCAGTACCCGCAGCAGCAGTACCCGCAGCAGCAGTACCCGCAGCAGCAGTACCCGCAGCAGCAGTACCCGCAGCAGCAGTACCCCGCGCAGCAGCCGTACACTCAGTATCCCGCGCAGCCCGCGCAGCAGCCCTACGCGCAGCAACCGTACACTCAGCAGCCCGCGCAGCAGCCCTACGCGCAGCAACCGTACACTCAGCAGCCCGCGCAGCAGCCAGGCCTGGCGCCCACAGCCGAGCCCGTCGTCGCCGGCGCGCCCGCTGCCGCAGGCACCTATGGCAGAAGGGGCAGCATGGAGGCGGAAGGCGGGCTCGGGCTCGGATTCCCGACGCCGTCCGGGGCCGATTTTGACGTGCTGCTGGGCGCCGGCTTCCACTACTTCGTCATCGATGGGCTCTCCGTCGGTGGTGCGCTGCGAATCGGATACATCACTGGGGTCGGCGGCGTCACCGTCTTTCAGTTCATACCCGGCGCCCAATACCACTTCACCATTCCCGGAAGCAAGATCATCCCGTACGCCGGGGCGGGGCTCGGCTTCGACTACTGGTCAGGGGGCGGCTCGACTTATTGCGGGCCGTACATCGGCTGCGCTAGCGTCAGCTACAGCGACACGGCGTTCTTGCTCGATGTGGAGGGTGGCGTGAAGTTCAACCTCGCACCGCACATGCTGATCGGCGCCGGGATCGACATTCCCATCGCTCTCCACACCGGGCAGAACATGGCCTACCTCAACGCTATCGGCCGCTTCATCTACGCCTTCTAGCCGACCCCAGCAAGGCCGCGCTCAGCCGCGGCCTGATGAACGAACTGCACCGAGCGCGCGACCGCGAATGATTGCCCCCTATCGGTCATAGGGAGGCTTCCATGGGCAGTCCCGGTCAGAGGCGGCTTGCTCAAACCCTCGACGCGCACGTTGCTACCTGCTAGGTCCTGGGGCGATGAAGTTCTTTGTGACCTGCGCCCGGGGCACCGAGGGCGCGCTCCGCCGCGAGCTGGTTGGCCAGCGCATCCACGCGCCCCGCGGCGCCACCGGCGGCGTTTCCTTCGACGGCACCATGGAAGATGCGATGAAGGCGTGTTTGTGGTCACGCGTGGCCATGCGAGTTCTGCTCGAGGTGGGCACTTTCCCCGCTTCCGACGCGGACACCCTCTACGCCGGCACGCGCGCTGCGGATTTCAGCCGCTTTCTCAGCCGCAAGACCACGCTCGCGGTCACTGCCACCACCCATGAGAACCCTGAGCTGCACCACTCGGGTTTCGCCGCGCTGAAGGTGAAGGACGCCGTGGTCGACGCTCTCCGCGACCGTACCGGCCACCGCCCCAACGTGGACGTGAAGAACCCAGATGTGTCTCTCGTCCTGCATCTGCGCGGAAATGACGCCCGGCTCTTCGTCGACCTGGCCGGTGATCCGCTGCATCGACGCGGCTACCGGGTGGCCATGGCCGACGCGCCTCTCAAGGAATCCCTGGCGGCGGCGGTGCTCGCCCTGGGTGGCGTGCCCGCGGATCGGCCTTTTGTCGATCCCATGACTGGCACCGGTACGCTGGCCATCGAGCACGCGCTGGCAAGCCGCAACATCGCCCCAGGTCTTCGTCGCGGCTTCGGTTTCGAGCGATGGTCTGACCAGAGCCATCTGCCGGTGTTCGCGCGACTCAAGCAAGCTGCGCAAGACGCCAAATTGGCCCACGCCCCCTGCCCCATTTTGGCCCGCGATATCTCGGCCACGGCGATTCAGTCAGCGCGCCGGAATGCCCTAGTCGCCGGGGTGGCTGAGGACATCCGGTTTGAGGTCGCTGATGTCGCGACGCTTGTGGCGCGCGATCCGCCGGGCACCATCTGCATGAACCCTCCCTACGGTGAGCGGCTGCCTGGTCCGACGCCCGAGCAGCCGCTGGACCAACTCTACGCCACCATCGCCCGCACCCTAGACCAGATGCGCGGGTGGCGCGCGGTCATTCTGTGTGGCAATCCGCTGCTTGCGCGCGCCCTCCGGCGCAAACACGAGATTTCACACCGTCTGTGGAATGGCCCGCTCGAAGCGCGCCTGTTGGTGTACCGCTTGTAGGCCGGAGAAACACGACGGCCCGCGATGGTAGAATGCGGAACGCGCCTACATTCCGCTCAAGAAACGCCACTTGCCGCTGGACGTTCGTTCCAGCAAGAACCGGTGGCGGTCGTTCACGCGGCGGTAGCGTTCACCGGTTTCGCTCTGCAGTTCGAACGCGCCGTTTAGAAACGCATCGACCTCAGCCTCATTTCCCTTCACCCTAACCTGTTGGTACTCGATGTCGTAGCGAAGAGACTGCACGCGCCCAAGACGAGCGGTTAGCACCTCGCGCAGTCCGTCATAGCCGTAGTCGTCATTCGCCTGGGGCGTGCCCCCATCCTCGAAATACTTTTTCGACGCCAGCAGCAGCAATCCTTCGATGTTCTTCTCGATGAGAAAGGCCCGATACTGCTCGATGGTCTCGACAATGGCCAAGTTGTCCTCGTTGGCAGGGATGGTCGTTCCCACCAAGTACCGCGTGTGACCGCAACCAGCGATGGCCGCTGCAAACACGACCGCCAGCGCACCGAGTCTCGAAGTTGTCATGTGCTTTCGGACACAGTTAGCATCAATCGTTCCAGCAGAAAAGGCCCGCGACCGGGCTCGCCATTCGCCACTTCCAGCCCCGCCAGCGACTCTCTGACCAGAAATGCTCCGCGCTACTGCCAAGATGACAGCCGGTCGCGTGGGGAGCCCTCATCTCAACGCCGGAACAGCCGATCAACATTCTCCTTCTCCCAGGTAGAGGCACGCTCGTAGTCGGCGAATTCACGTTCCCGGGCAAGGAACTCGGGCGGATGGAAGCAGCGCCGACTCCCATTCCGACGTATCTCGTACCTACCGTGAAGCATCTCGTGGAACACAATCCACTCGACGAAGAAGGGCGGCACCTCGGCGCGATCCAGCGCGGGATGGACACGGATAATGCGGTCCTCGACCGAGAAACTACCCATTTTTATGGACCGTTGCTGCGCTCGAAGAACCGCAGGCCCCCAGGTGATCCGCGCCTGCAGAGTCCCCTCGAAATACCGCTGGTTCAGGCGATCGAAGATCTCCTTGAGGTCGTGGAAGCGTCCAACCGGCCGCAACTTGAGCCGGCGCGGCCGACGTGGCGCCCGACTGATGATGTGCTCGTGACGCTCGATGAACTCCCCAAGAACTCCCGACGCGCGCCGATCGTTGTGGACCACGTAGCGCGCGAGGGCCCGCACCAGCCGAGGCTCTGCTCCCGCGAATACCTGGTGAATCCTGACCGCGTAAGCCGCAGGTTCACGTCGCACCGCCACGATGTTGTAGTGGTTGCTGGTCAGAGTAAGGCGCAGGCCCTTGCCCGGCGGCAGGTAGGCAGCCACGGCGTGCTCAAGCCGAATCTCCTCCAATGAGCGACCGCCAGTGGGCAGCCGGACGACCCTCCCAGGGTTCTTGGCTCGCGCAGCCCAACGCGATATGGGAGCCGAAGAAGCAGCCATTTCGTCGTCGGAATCGGCAAAGCGGAAGGTCAACTGCCGTGGATCCACACACTCACTGTCCGCGGGCGTGGCGTCGCCGCCTCTATGGAGCATCGTGCTCAACTATCTCCTCGTCGCGTCGCAAGGGGTTTCTCACTTTTGATTCCGCGATCGTATCAACCCGCTAGCTGTGGATCAAATATCTATCACTTTGAAGTTATTTGACTTTTCCTGTTGATAACTACCTTTCGGCATAAGTAGGGCATAGTGCGACTTAGAAGCACATGCACCTTCCTTTGTTTGACCGCCGAGAGTGGCTGTCAGCTCTGTGGCTTGGGCTCGTCGGTGGACGGGGAAACCGCAGTCGTATCAACCACGACCTGCTCAGTTCCAGAAGACGCAGTGGTGTTGCCAGCGATGGGCGCGACACCCTGCTGTGACTCGGCACCGGCCGTGACCTCGGATGTCCCGGCTTGCTCTCTGACGTCCCCGCCCGACGCGGAATCACCCGCGGAGACTTCCGCATCGTGGACTCGACGTTCTTGCGCGCGTCCATCATTTCGGGAGTCCGGTTCATCTCGGACTGGCTCTTCTTCCTGGCTGGCCGCGCTGCTACGTTCTTCTTCTTCCAGCATGGCCGCCACCTCGGCCGGCGGGCCAAGCTTCTTGCGTCGACGCCGCCGCCGATCCGCGCGATCGCCCTCGCGGTCCGCATCCGATCGATCGAGCGGCGTCTTTTGGCTGGGGGAACGCAACTCGAAATCCTCAAGCGCGAACGAGCCACGCGCCTTGACGATGATGCGTTTCTGCAGGCGCTTCTCCATGTCCTCCAGGTAGGCGTGGTCTGTAGTGGCCAGCACCTGCGCGACATCGGGGTGAACCTCGACCAGCACGGTGTCCCCTTCGATCAGGTTGCCCTGCCGCCGAAGCTCGCGCAGCAGCTCGTAGGCCACGGTTCGCCGTGACTTGGTGTAGCCCTTGCCCTCGCAGTGCTCGCAGGGCTCGGTGAGGGCGTGCAGCAGTGACTCGCGGGTTCGCTTGCGAGTCATCTCGATCAAACCCAGCTCGGAAATGCGGGTGACCGCTGCCTTCGATCGGTCGCGGCGCAAGTGATCGTTGAAGGCCCGCGTGACCCGATCGCGGTTGGAGGCGCGGTCCATGTCGATGAAGTCGACCACGATCATGCCGCCGAGAGAGCGGATGCGCAGTTGCTCGGCAACCTCGCGACACGCCTCCAGGTTGGTCTGGGTTATGGTGTCTTCCAGATTCTTCTTGCCGACGAAACGGCCGGTGTTGACGTCGATGGCCGTCAATGCCTCCATCTCGTCAACGATGAGGTAGCCGCCTGACTTGAGCCACACCTTGCGCTCCAAGGCTCGATCGATCTCGATCTCAATTCCGTAACCGTCGAAGATTGGCTCCGGTCCGTCGTAGAGATCGATCTGCCCGGTGAAGTCCGGCATGAACGCCGCAATGAACTTCTTGATCTTGTCGTATTCGGCGCGGGAATCGATGATCAGCTTGGCTACCTCGGGCGTGAACATGTCGCGCACCGTGCGCAGTAGGAGATCGAGATCGTTGTAAATGAGCGCGGGACACCGACTGTTCTGCGTCCGGCGAACGATCTCGTTCCACAGCTTGATGAGAAAATCCATGTCCGCGCGGAGATCCTTCTCCGGCACATTCTCCGCAACCGTACGCACGATAAAACCCGTCCCCGGCGGCCGCATCTGGTCGATGATCTCGCGCAGGCGGCGCCGTTCCTTGTCGGAGGAGATGCGCCGGGAGATTCCCACGTGTTCTACGGTGGGCATGAACACCAGATGGCGGCCGGGTAACGAAATGTAGCGGGTGGTGCGGGCGCCCTTGGTGCTGATGGGTTCTTTGGTTACCTGAACGACGATCTCCTGCCCTTCTCTCAGCAGATCCTCGATGCGTGCGCCGCCCGGCGGCCCAGACGGCTCGCTATCTTCGTCGTCGTCATGGGCAGCACCCCTCCCTTGTCCCTCGCCTGCCGAAACCAACCGGCGAAGATCGTCGGGCGTCCCGCGCACGTCCGAGACGTGCAGATAGGCAGACTTCTCCAGGCCAATGTTGACGAAGGCCGCTTGCATCCCCGGCAAGACCCGATCCACCCGGCCCTTGTAGATGTTTCCCGCGATGCCCCGTTCCTGTTTGCGCTCTATGTAGAGTTCGGCCAGAAGGCCGTCCTCCACCAGCGCAACACGAGTCTCGGGTCCGTCCGCGTTGATGACCAGAAAGCTGTCAGTCATTTAGGACTGTGAAAAACCGGCATCTGGGTTCGATAACCCTGACTCCAATGTCAGAGGGGTAGTGCCCTCGGTGTCTCGTCGTTGTGGTCTGTGTAGCATGAAAACCTCAAAAATTCAAATAGTTCCGAGTCTAGCAAGTGTCTCCACCCGGGCCGGCACGTTGGTTGCTACCCGTGTTGGGGCAGCAACGAACGGCGGCACTGACTCCGAGAGTTGCTTCTCCTCCCAACACACCGGCGCAAGTCGGTGTGACCTGAGCTCGCGGTTGAGATTCTTCAACCGCTTAACATAGATAGACAAGCTTAACCAGCCTTGCTTAGAAATTCTGGCAGCCCTCGTGGACAACCACGGGGGCTTTGCCGTTTTAGGGACAACTTCGAAGGCGCCGCTTCCTTCATTACCGAAATAGGCTGAGGTGGAGGTACATGTAGGCGCCTACGAAGAGTAGCGCATCGATGCGATCGAGGATACCGCCGTGGCCGGGAATGGACCGGCCAGAGTCCTTGACGCCCGCCGCTCGCTTGACCAGTGACTCGACCAGGTCACCCGCGGGCCCGACCACGCCAGCGATCAAGCCGATTGCCACCCGGTCGCTGATGGACAGGGACGGCGAAAAAGCCCACCCGAAGGCCCACCCTGCCACGAATGTCACAGTTAGGCCCGCCGCCAGCCCGCCTACGGCGCCCTCGACAGTTTTTCCTGGCGAAAGCGTCGGCGCCATCTTGTGTCGTCCCCACGCCCGGCCCACGAAGTAGGCTCCGGTGTCGTTGCCGAAGGTCACCGCGATGGTCAACGCCAGCCATTCCGGCCCAAAGGTGCGGTGCAGGAGGGGCAAGGCGGCCAACAGGCCACCGACGTAGATCACGCCAAATTCCGCGGCGTAGAGCCTGCTCCCCGCCGCTGGCAGGTCGACCGCTCGCGCCAGCATCAACATGGCCACCGCCAGCGTGGCAGCCAAGAACCACAGCGCTCCCAGCTCCGGCCGCAAGTAGAGCGCCAGGTATAGGCCCACGCCGACCACCACGACACCCGCACGCTCAGACGCGGGTCGAGCAGCCATGGTCATGGCCGTGTACTCACGCAAGGCGAGAGCCGCCACCACGAAACACAATGCCGCCATGCCGAGAGGCTCGCGCCAGAAGACCAGCGCTCCGACGAGGGGCAGCGCCACCAACGCCGATGCGATCCGGACGAGCAAGTTCTTCTGGTCCGGTGTCACGTTCTGGCCCCCTTGTGAAGAAGCCCTAGCCCAAACGGCGAAGCTGCTCTCCGGTGCGGCCAAAGCGGCGCTCGCGACCTCGGTATGATTCGAGGGCGCGCACGAACTCGTCGCGACCGAACTCGGGCCAATAGGTGTCGGTGAAATAGAGCTCAGCATAGGCCGATTCCCAGAGCAGGAAGTTCGACAGTCGAACCTCCCCCGAGGTGCGAATCAGCAGGTCGAGTTGAGGCAAGTCAGCGGTCTGCATGGCTGACTGGAAGCACTCCTCAGTGATATCGCCGGGCGAAAGTGCGCCGCGCTTGACCGCCTCGCACAAGGCTCGGGTGGTGGCGACGATGGATTCGCGGCCGCCGTACGAGAGTGCCAAGCACAGGGTCATGGCCTTGTTGTCGGCCGACTCACGGACCAGGGCATCGAGCGGCTCGCGCACCAAGCCGGGCAGCCGGTCCACGTCTCCGATCGTGATCAACCGGATGGCGTTGTCCATGATCTCGGCGCGTTCCGCGATGACGTACTCACGCAGAAGCCGCATCAACATGCCGACTTCCTCGGGCGGGCGAAGCCAGTTCTGCGCCGAAAACGCGTACAGAGTCAGGGCCTTGACCCCGATCTCGCGCGCGGCCCGCACCACCTCGTGTACCGCGTTCGCTCCTCGACGGTGGCCTTCGATGCGCGGCAGCCCCCTGTCCTGCGCCCACCGGCCGTTTCCGTCCATGATGATCGCGACGTGGCGCGGCAAAGCCGCAGGATTGATAGGCATAGACGATTCCGGGTACCACATGAATGGGTTTGCTTCAACTCCCCGCGCAGGTCTGCGGCAAGAAAACGGGTTTGTAGGCCGCCTCGGAATCGTCTACCCTTCGCCAAAGAATTGTCTCACAAGCCCCAGAGAGGTGCCTGCCATGAAAACGCGTGAAGATATCGAGTCTTACCTGCTCAAGCTCGGCGTCACTCACGAGGACATGGGCAACAACGTCTGGCGCATCAAGGATGACGGCTTCGACAACCTCCTCATATCCTTGGCCGGCCCCGTGGTGGTGTTTCGGCTCAAGGTGATGGACCTGCCCCTACGCCGGCGGGAGGCTCTCTTCGAAACTCTGCTCAGGCTCAACGCCCGAGAGATGGTCTACGCCACATTCGGCGTCGACGGCAATGCGGTCGTGCTCACGGATTCGTTGCCCTTGGAGGATCTGGACTTCAGCGAACTCCAAGCGGTGGTGGACGACATGGGAATGGCCATCAGCAAGCACTATCCGGCGCTGTCGAAGTTTCGCGCGGCGGCCTAGACCGAGCAGCAAGCGCCCGGCAAGAAGGAATCAGTCATGGGAATATTCTCGCGGATCGGAACCCTCATCAAGTCGAACCTGAACGATCTCATCTCCAAAGCGGAAGATCCGCAGAAGATGCTCAACCAGCTCGTCGCCGACATGCAAAACCAGCTTGTCGAGGCGAAGAAGCAGGTGGCGGTCTCAATCGCGGATCAGAAGCGTCTGGAAAAGCAGCGCGACGAGCAGACGGAACTGGTCCAGGAGTGGGAACGCAAGGCCATGCTGGCGGTGCGCGCGGGCGACGACAACCTGGCGCGTGAGGCGCTCAAGCGCAAGAGCGAGCATGAAGCGCAGGCGGCGGAGTTCATCAAGCAGACACAGCTACAGAAAGACGCGGTGGAGAAGTTGAAGGAACAACTCCGCACGCTCAACGACAAGATCGAGGAAGCCAAGCGCAAGAAGAACATCCTCATTGCGCGCCAGAAACGCGCTGAAGCGCAGAAGGCCATCCAAGACACCATGCAAGGTCTGTCGGACACCAGCGCCTTCGACACCTTCGAGCGCATGGCGCAGAAGGTGGACCAAATCGAGGCCGAGTCGGAGGCCTCGGTGGAGTTGGGCGGTGAATTGTCCGGGGACACTTTGCAGCAGAAATTCAAAGCCCTGGAGTCTGGCGGCGCCGGCACCGATTCGGCCTTGGCCGAGTTGAAGGCCAAGATGGGACTTGCCCCGGCGTCCGAAGCCAAAGCCGCCCTGCCGGCCCAGGTCAGCCAGGAAGAGTCCCGAATTCCCAGCGTTCTGACCACGGAAAACCGCAACAAGTAGGGTGCCTCCCGGCTTGCGGACTCTGGTCGCGGGGATTCCGCGCAAGCCAGGACGCTGACCAGCCGATGAAATAGTCCATGGCATTCACGGTCCTGCTGGTCGACGATGACCCGATGGCGCGTAGCGCCATGGACCGGGCCATCCTGGACGACGTGAGGCTGCGTCGCTTCGGACCCAGGGTGTTGCAAGCGGCGAGCGGCGAGCAAGGCCTCGCCATGTTCGTGAATGATCGCCCGCAGGTAGTTGTCACCGACCTCATCATGACCGGCATGGACGGCTTCGCGTTCTGTCGAGCCGTGCGCGAAGCCCCTTTCGGGCAGGACGTCGGGCTCATCGTGATATCCGGCATCTACAAGGATCCCTCGCTGGCCGCCAGCCTCGAGAAAGACGTTCGCGCAATCTTCTTGCCCAAGCCGTTTTCCCGCACTGATCTCGTGGAAGCGATGTTGGCTTGTCTGCGCGTGCCGGGCCGACCGACGATCTCGATGGCGCACGCGCCTGCCGCGGTTCCTCCGCCCCCGCCGGTGGTCGAGGGCCGGGTCTCATCGTCGGGAAACACCCCGCGACCAGTCGTCACTTCATCCCGGTCTACGACACCTGGGCCGACTCTCCGCGCGGCGGCCGTCCCCGCGCGGGTACCCACTCCCGACCCCCTCTTGCGGACCGTCGCGCCGCAAGCGTTGTCGCCCGCCGGAACGCCCCCAGGCGCCGCGACGGATGGGACAGAAACCGTGCGCTTCTTTCCGCCTGCTCCCGCCCCGCGAGCTGCGCCGGGACCGTCCGGATCTCTGATCGAAAGAGGGGTTTCCAAGCTGCTCTTCGACCTGATGGACGGGTGTCAGACCGGCACGCTTGCTCTAGTTCGCGGCAAAGTGCGCAAGGAAATCTATTTGCGCGACGGCAAGGTGGTCTCCGCAGACTCGAATCTGCGCCAAGAGGCGTTGGGAACCCTGCTCTGTGCGAAGGGCATCATTGACGAGCAGCAGCTCACCTATCTGCTCGCCGAGACAAAGGCCCGCGGCCACAAGATGGGGGCGGTGCTCATCGAGCTAGGCTGGCTTTCGCCCGACGAAGTCCTGCAGTGTCTGGCCGCTCAGGTACGCAAGCGTATCTCCGACTGTTTGCGCTGGGAGCAGGGAAGCTGGGGCTTTTCGCCTGGCGACACCTTCGGCGACCGGATCATCGAGCACCAACTGGACGTGGAACGCATCATCTTCATGGGGCTGTTCCGCAGCGCCACGCCCGAGAAGCTGGTGAGCCGCTTTGACGAGAATGGCGCCCGCGAGGTCAAGCTGACCCGTCGTTTTGACCAGCATCGCGCTGGCTTCGAAGCAGTGTTCGGAAACGAGATCATCCCCGTCCTGGCAGCCGGAACCTGCGTGGGCTCGCTTGCGCTGCGGGACGATTCCCATCTGGTCATTGCCGCCATCGATGCCCTGCTCGAAACCGGTCTGGCCGAACTGTGCGACCCGATCAGTGAACCGGAAGTGGCCCCCGCAGCCAACGCTTGGCAGTCCTCGCTCTCGCTGGAGAAGTTGGGGACCGAGGTTTGCAAGCGCATCGACTCCATCCGTACTGAGGCTCCCGACGAGCTGTTCAGTCAGGTTCCGCCGACCGCGACCCCGGCCCCGGACGAAGAAGCCAGCTTCTCTCGGATGGCAGAAGCGCAGGACTCGGGCGCTCTGGACGTCGGCTTGCGAGCCGTCACGCTCAAGCCCGAGCAGAAGGTGGGCGCAGCCGTCCGCGACTCGCCCAGCGAGGCTGTGCGACAAACCATTCTGCGCGCCTACCTGGCCATCCGGGGCAAGAGCTTCTACGAAGCGCTGGGCGTGCCCCGCGATGCCCCGACCGCGGAGATCCTTGCCGCCTGTGCGGCCAAGTCTGCCGAATTCTCGCCCGCCGCCGTGGCTGGGATCGATCTGGTTGCCGCTGACCGGGCCAGGCTCGATGCTCTGTGCGCAGCCATCGACCACGCCGCCAGGATTCTCGCCAATCCGCTGTTACGGCAGGGCTACGACCGCACCCTTTTGCCATCCTCGTCGTCCGAGGCGGATCCTCTGGGTGCCGAGTTGGCATTCGGCGAGGCCATGCGTCTCTTCAACGCTGACAAAATTGCCGAATCCCTGCCGAAATTCGAAGCGGCGGTGCGCGCCCGACCGGACCAGGCGCTCTACCATGCCTACTTGGGCTGGGCGCAGTTGGCCGCTTTCGGTCCCGAATGGGCCGCGCCGGCCCGCGATGCCCTTGCGCACGCCCTTGCACTCGATCCCGACTTGGCTGAGGCACACTCCATGCTTGGCCAACTGGCAGCCACGCAGAACGACGCAGCGACTGCCCGCAAACATCTGGAGCGAAGCCTGGAACTGCAGCCGATCCAGCCCGACGCCGTCGAGCTGCTGCTCCAGGCATATCAACGAGTCAACGACCCCAAGAGCGCAGAGGGATTTCTGCGCAAACTAGTGGCTGCGCTGGGCGAGCGTGCCCAGCCATTGCGCCGACGCCTGTGGCTCGAATTGGCCAACATCTACGAGAACCAACTGGGCGATCGACTTTCCGCGCGCATCGCGTACGACATGGCAGCGCGGCTGGCGCCGGACGACATCAACATTCTGAGAAAGTCGGCGGAGATGAACGCGGAGGATCCCACGCGCTGGCGCGAAATGGCGCGTGCGATCGCTGCAGAATGGCAGCTTCGTCCCGACGACGGCCGTGCGGGGCAGCGGCTGGTGGACCTGTTTCTGCAGCAGGAAAGACCAGCGGCGGCGGAGATCGCAGCGGCGGCGATGGTCCTGCGCGGGGTTGGTGACGACCAGACTGCCAAGCTGGCCAGCCATAACCGGCCCACGGCCTTGCGTCGGCTCTCGACCAAGCTTCCCGCCAATTGGCCGGCCCGCATTGGCTACAGCCCCGAATCCGCGGACGTTGAATCACTGGTCGCGCTCTTGCTCGATTCCGGAGTTCTCCCGCCCGTCGCGAGCACAGAGGTGGGACTCGACGACCAGACGCCGGTTCCGCCCAACCAGCAGCCAGCCTTGTTCCATCACGTATTGCTCTACATTTGCTATCTCTTACAAATGGATGAGCCGCCCGTGCTGTGCCACCCGGTGTTGCGGGGTAGCGCACGCATGGTCCACATGCAAACCCCCGCTCTTCTATGCGGCTCAATACTCCTCGAACATTGCGATTCCGTCGAGCTCGGGTTCAGGTTGGGCCGCGCCCTGGCGCTGGCGACCACCGGAAGGCTAGCCGGCTCGGTGCGTTCGGGTGGCCAGTTGCGTCCCTACGTCATGGCCGCGTTGGCCACAGCCCGGGGCTCGCTCAACTTGCAGGAAGCAATCTCCGCAGGTGCGCGAGATGCGATCGCCGCTCTCGCTGCACCCGCGCGCGCGCGCATCACGGAAGTGAGCCAGCAGATAGTGGGCAAATATGGAGCCATCAACCTGACGGCCTGGGCCAGGGGCCTGAGTCGGATGGCCTCACGCCTGTCGCTGGTGATTTGCGGTGATCTGCTGCGGGTTGGACGCTCGGTGGCCGAGGAGGAAGGCCAGGCGGCCCTCGATGACCTGCTGGCCTTCGCCTTGTCGCTGGACCATCTGGACCTCTGCGAGGAACTTCGCGCCGGCAGCACCTGAGACTGCGATTCCCGCAACTTCACGCCGCGATGCGCCTTTGGTTTTCGGCGACCGCGCTCGTAATGATTGTCCCTGGCCCCCAAAGCCTGTTATAGGGTGAGCGAAGGCACGCTGCACGGGGAAGATGCGGACCGCTCCGGGGCCGCAGTAGGCTAGAATAGGCCTTGTCCGTGCTGGTTCGAGAAGTCCGGAGAGGAAGAAAAAAGAGAATGGCCCAAAGTCAGACGCACACGACGGCACGCTTTAATGGAGTCAAAGTTTTCTCGGCCACGATGGCGCAAGAGCGAGAGAACCTTGGCGAGAAGGTTACCGCCTGGATTCGTGAGCACCCGCAGTGCCAGGTGGTCGACACCATCGTGACCCAGTCCTCCGACGAAGCGTTCCACTGCCTCGCCATCACGGTCTTCTACCTGGAAGACCGGCCGGCGAAGTAGCTCCCGGGCCCAGAAGGGCGGCGGGTGGATAGTAGGGGGTGGGATCTGTCCTGCCGGGCGGAGATTTATCCACCCACGAACACGAACGGGTAGCTGACTGAACCCCCGCCTTTTTGCGACTTGGGGAACGACCAGCGCGAAATCTGCGCGGTCACACAACCGGGCAAGGGCGTGTCACCGAAAGCCGGAGCATCCACGCGCAAGCTCGCGGGACGGCCGTCAGCGCCGATGGTAAAGCTGACGATGGCCTTGCCTGACTTGGCCTGACCGGTGCGCGCCATGTTCATGTAGCAGCCCCGCACGGCCAACAGGTTGCTCCGGATGATGCGCTGGACTTCCTCGCCTGCGGGTTGTTCCGGCAGGGCAGCCAGCGGTTGCTCCGCAGCGGGACCAGTCAGCACCGGGGGTGGCTCGGCCTTCACCCGGGATGCGCGGCGCACGTTTCCCATCAAGCCCTCGCCCCGATCATCTTCGATATACGCGACGTCGGTCCCAGCCTTGGCCAGGGCAGCCCACTTCCGGTCGAATTCCGGATCAGAGGTCGGCGCGCTCGCCACCGCAGAAGGACCCTTATTTTCGGCGCGCCTTGAGCACGTCACAGCCGAAAGACCTACGAACAGCCCGATTCCTGCAACCAGTAGCTTGGTGTTGTTCCGCATGGTTTCGTATTCTACACCCCGCCGGCCGGTGGTTGCATCCGGAAGGGCAACATGGTCTTGGGCCGAAAAGGTGATGCCTTCTGGGCGCGCCGAACTCGCCGCAGCACGAAAACCCAGAAACCGAGGGAAAGCACGGTGATGGCGACCCAGATGAACCAGTTGAGACCGTGCAGGAGTGCGAAATTGTAGGCAGCGTGGAAAAGTACGGGCAGGGCCAGACAGAGGATTTGGTCGCGCCAGACGCTTGCGACACGCCGGCCGGCCTTGGCGCTGAACTTGATACGGCCGGCATAGTAGCCCATCGCCCCGCCGAAAAGTGCGTGGGCCGGCACCGCGAAGACCGCTCGCTGCCAAGCGATGCCCACGCCGTGACTTGAAAGATAGAAGAAATTCTCCAAAGTGGCGAAGCCGAGGGCGATGGCCACGCCGTAGATAAGTCCGTCGAGCGGCTCGTCGAACGCGCGCCAGTAGTAGACCGCGGCCAGCAGCATCACCCACTTGGCGACCTCTTCGACCAAGCCCGAGAGCACGAATGCCTCGAAGAGACGCGCCGGCTCGCCGCCCGTATGAAGCCACTCCTCAGACACAGCGTCTGCCAAGACCGCGCCCATGCTCTGCGCCGCCAGCATCGCGTACATGCCCAGGAGGTAGGCGACCAGAAGACAACCAATCGGCTCACGATCGTAGCGATCGCGGAGATAGAAATAGACGAGGAGGGCCAGGGAAGGCGCTGCCGCGACAAGGACGAGCAACATGGTCCCCAGGGTAGCACCGATTGACGTGGGCTAGAGCCGGCCGTGGTGCCTAGCGTTTGGTGCGACGAAGCCGTCACTCGTTGGGTGAAGAAGGAGGTCGTGACCGTGGCCTGCCGCCCGGACAGGCGCTATGATTCAACAAACATCAGCAAGGGGGCGAAATAGTTTCGACGGGAGTAAGCGAAGCTCTGGTAGCGTGCCGAGGCGCCCGAGGCCTCGTAAAAACGGGCAACAAACAAACGCGAACGATAACTCGTTTGCGATGGCCGCCTAAAGAACGGACCATCCCGCGACCCCTGGAACTGCCTACGGCCTAGGGAAGCGGCAACTTAGTGGGCTTTGCGTCCGGGCAGCGTCTTCCGGCCCGAACGCGAGACACAGGGAGGGCTGGCATCCGGGACGCCCCGTCGGCGGGCCAACCCGAGTGTGAGAATCAAATCGCCGGACACGCACGTAGCAGCCAAGGTGTAGACCTTCCGGACCCGGGGGCAGTACCCGGCGCCTCCACAGCACAAGTGCTTGATTTTCTTCCGGTTTCTGCTCGACTGTAGCAAGCGTTGTAGCAAGCGATCCGCCAGCGCCCGCCTCGANNGCGGAATATCGAACTTGAGCTTCACGACCTCCGCGCACTTCGCCGTCCAAGAAAAAACCGTGTACATGTCGATGGTTTCTCTCCTCGGGTTGTGCGTGATCGTGACGAGCACCTCCTTTCGCGCACCCGCCTCCCGCATCAAGGTCACCATCGTGCGTCGCAGATCATGTTCGCGCCGATGACGAAGACCGAGGTCGGCCAGGTCCTGCTTTGCCCGCTTGTAGGCGTAGGTCTTCGTCCTGAGCGACTCGCGGGTGACATCGCCCCGCCTCCGCAACGCGTCCTGTGGTGGCATTGGGACCAGCAGGTCGTCCGGCGTCGGGGCCCGTCCGACCATCTTCTCCCAGCCGCTCATGGTCCAGGCCGCCAGCATCCCGGCCAACACCGGATGGATCGGCACCTCCCGCGCGAACTTCCCCTTGGTCCAGTCCCGCTCGTGCGATCTGGCAATCAGCAGACCACCGAGTGGGTATCTATCGAGGTCGACATTTCGCATCCGGAGCGCCGCAGCTTCACCGAGTCTGCAGCCCCCTACCCCCATCAGGGCGTAGAACACTCGCCTGTCCTCCGGGATGGTCTCGTCGGTGATCAGACGAACTAGCTCGGAAGATGTGAATATGGCCTTCGCACGCCACTCCGGGTCCTTCTCGTGCTCGTTGCCGAACGCCATCGAGGGGAGGATGCAGGGATCTTCGCCCAGAAAAAAATCGGCGATTTTGGCATCTCGAAGCAACGACTTGATGATCCCGTAGACGTTCCGACGCGTCTTGCGACCAATCGGGCGGTCCGTCTTCTCAGCGAGCCGCTTCATCAGATCGGAGATGTGCTTCGGCCTGATGCTATTCAGCTCCATGTGGCCTATGAAGGGCACCACGTGGTCGCGCAGCTTGGCCGCCTCTCCGCGCCAATCCACGATCCCTGCCCTCCGGCGCTCATCGAGCCAGATCTCCGAGTAGCGCGCCAGCGTCAGCGGCCCCTCGTCCACCACCGCGACCTCCTTCCTAGCCGCCCTCATCGCCTCCATGTCGGCCAGCGTCTTCCGCGCGGCCCGCTCCTGGCCGCGGACGAACGACGACCGTATCGACTTCCACGAGCCATCGACGCCCGGTACACGAAAGTAGATCCGGTCGCGGCGGAAGTACATCGATGCCACGCTATTCCCCCCTTCGGGCGGTTGTCGCACCGTTCACGATGGCAAGCACCCTTGCGGCCTCTGCCGCCGGATCCGGCGTCGATCTCGATCTTCCGCGCCGGCCTTCCCGGACGAAGCGCTCTAGTTCGTCACGTGCGATCCGGTAGATCCCGCGTCTTCCGAGTTGGCCAAAACTTTCTACACGCAATGCGCCAGACGCGATCCACGCGCGTACCGTCGGCGACGTCACGCCGAGTTTCCGAGCCACCTCCTTGACCGACAGATAACTGATCCTTTCCATCGAGCGCCGAACCCTGTCAGACGACAGCGCGTCTCCTAGACGCTCCAGCAACACCTCACGATCCCGCTCCTCCGGTACCGCTTCCCGCACCAGCCGCGTGAACCTCCCCCACAGACGCTCGCGATACGCGACGCTGTCTATCGGCAGCGCCGAACGGGCGAGGTTACGGAGCATCTCCGCCGTTTGGATCACCGCCATCGGAGCGAGGAAGCTCGGGTCGGGCAAGGGCCCCAGATCGAGGTGAGCTAGGACTGCTATGCTCTCAGGCATGTATCTACTTTCGCAGATAACTCCCCAAAATTCAATGTCTCCACATCAGAGTCAAGAATCACCTGGCATTTCAACTACTTCCGTTGAGCCACACCATCAACGTCCATCCATCGGCCCACTGAGCATGTCGAGAATTCTTCATAATCAAAATCTCGGCATTTTCATTGAACCCAGAATTTGCTTTCTAACAATTGCGTTCAATAAATACAATTCGGAGAACAAACAAGGCGTCAATTGTTAAATTCTAGCCTTGGAGCGTGTTCAAGAACACCGGTGGCCGGTCTGCGCAGCAATGCCAATCATCGCGATGCGGACCATCGTCTCGGCGGCGTACCCTCCGAAAACTCGTCGCCATCGCTCAGGCGGCCGCGCGGTAGCAGAGGTTGAGCATTCGCGTGAAGCATTGCCACGGACCACCATGTGGCGACCCACAGGGCGACCTGCGTGGAGCGTCGCAGCCGTCACCGCCTTGCGCTTCGACGCGAACCCGGGCGACGTCTCGCCTGACTGGCCGAGCTTGCGCCTGCGCGCCCTACTCCACGACCTCGACGCCGACGTGCTGCTCGTCGGTCACACCCACGACCCGTGGTGTCTGAACCTCAACGACGTGAGCAAGCACCCTACCGAACGGACCTGGAGGCCGATGGTCGCAAACCCCGTGCGCGTGTTGCCGACTTGGGCAGGCCTTCGTCAGGGAAACCCCAGCCTCGGCGGAGGCTGCGCGCGGAAAGCCACAGTTGCGCGCTGGAAGGCGTGGGCGCCGACGGGATCCACTGCTGTATGGTGAGCGGATTCGCTAGCGATCGGCCTGGGTCTGATCAGAGGAGGGGACGATCGTGAGTTCTTTGGCCCTCATCCTCGCTCGGGAGGCTGAGGGTTCAAGGATTCGCACTCCATGGTGGAGGCGTATGGCAGCTCCATGCGTCAGCGATTTGCGTTCTGGCGAGGATCCCCAAGAGGCGGACCAAGACCAACAGCATCTTGACGCACATGACCTATCTTCAAGATTGTGCGTCCCGCGATGGCACACGAAACTCGAAGGTCGCGGTAACCGTTGCAACGCGACCTCCAAATCGGCCATGTCGATCTACAACGGCCACATCGAGATCCAGCCCGACAGGGTACCCGGGCTGGTGGGCGCGACCACTGCCAGGCCCATCATGCCTAGGGAGTCTTGCTCGTGGTGGGCTCAGCCTCTCCTGGCTGCGTCAGGACGGGAGATGCGCGTCTGTTCTTCCTACCCGCGGGCGCCCGTCGGGCTCTCCAGAAATCCCCAAGGAATCAGATTCCCAAGGCGCCAAGTCATGGTCCGCTACTGAGACAACGAGCGTAGTAGCCGCCGGTCTTCACGTTGCTGTCCACGTTGCCGTAGTAGAGGCTCACGTACCACGCGTAGCCGGTGGCGCCCGCGTTGGACGACGACGACCAGAACCAACTCGCGGGTGTATTGGGAAAAGCAGTCACGTCGATTGTCGGACCGTCCGTCTGCCGCTCGTTCACAATGGAGCGCAATTCCTTTGCATTCGGCAGATGCCAGTCCTGAAGGCCGCCCCAGTGTGTCCTTCCGGTGGGCCTG
>PMJO01000024.1 GCA_003158455.1 Myxococcales bacterium
TGCGGGGCCTAGGGACGGACAACCCACCCTGCCCACCCCGCGGGCTTCGCGCGCGCCCGTCGCCGAGGCACCCAAACCCTATCCCGCCCGACCTCCTCCCTCTGAACCAGAGGACGGCGGGGAGTGGCTCAACTGACCGGACGTTGACCAGGCCGGGATGGCGTAGACTACCCTGCGTGATCGAGATAGCCCTGCCAGGACCCACAAACCGTGGCAGAAGCCGCTCTGGCGCTCTGCACGGACGCGCTCAAGCGCGTCACGCGTGCCAGCAGGGATCTCCGACGCTCCGAAAACCGCTTCGAAAGAACTATGGTCTGCTTTGTCATAACAAGAGAATGGGCAACCTCCTTGGCGATGTTGGCATTGAGAAATTGCATGAACCGCGCAAGCTGCTGGGCGCTCGTCGGCGACGCCAACAGGTGTGCGTGGTTGGAGACCACGACGAAGCCATGGAATTGAGTTCGGGCGAGGGCTTGAGCAACAGCCTGCCCTGCACTGTGCGGGTGGTGATTTCGGCGAGGGAGTGTTCGGGAATGAAGCGGAGAGGTCGTGGCATACCGGACTATCGGCGACGAATGGCGAGAAGTTGCCTCGTCCGAAATCCGGTCAGAGGCGCCCCGGACGTGAGAACGCTTGCGCCGTCTCTGGTGCTGCTTCACCTCGCGGCTTCAAGACTCTGGCACCATCCCCTGGGGGTTCTAGTATCAGCCACCTGTCGCGCCGGCGTCGCCGGGCACGGGCGTCGAAGCGCCGGGCACAAAAACTGGCATGCCCACCCCCAACGACTGCGCCGTCGTCGGCGCCGTCAACTGGAACGTTCCGTGCGCGGTGGCCGCGTGGGACGAATCAAAGGTGAAGCGAGAGATCACGGCGGTAGCATTGCTGACCGCGAAGAGCTCGCCCCAGGGCGCGATCCCGATCCCAACCGGCATGTTCAGGCCGTTGCCGTCGATCGTCCCGCTGGGCGTGAGATTGCCCTCGGCGTCCACCATGAAGCGCTGCAGGCTCATGCCGGGCGCCGACGCCACGCCCGCGTTCGCAACGATGAGCTCTCGCCAGGACGTCATCACCATCGCGTGCGGGTTGTTGAGCGAGTCGCCCGTGAACGGAGTCAAAGCGGTGATGGCGTGGTCCGCGGCGACCTGATAACGCTGGATGGCGCGTTGCGACTCGCACTGGGTCACGTACACGATTCGGTTGGTCGGATCCCAGAGCATGCCGCGGTCGGCGCCGTTGAGACCTGTCGTCACGATTCCCGCGGGTGATGCCGCTCCCGTCGCGTCGAAGGCCACGCGCACGAGGTTCGAGGGATCGGTGTTGCAGGCGCGGTACGCCGAGCTCAACGCCCACAGCTCGCTGTCGACGAACGTGAGACTCGAGATGAAGTGCGAGTCGGGGTTGGTGACAATTCCGTTGGGTGTCGGTGTTCCGAGGATGGACTGGAAACGGAGAATGGAGCCGGGGTCGGTGTACTGGCCCACGAACAGCTCGCCGGCGGGGCTCACGGCAATGGTGTTCGCGGACAGCGCGGAAATGGTACCGGTGAGTACGGGGTCGCTCGTCGGCGTGACGTTGTAGCGATAGACGACGCCATTGAGGCTGTCATTGATGAAGAGCGTCGCTGTCGCCTCACCGCTGGCGCCGACGCCTCGGTCACCGAGATCGCTGACATCTGGTTGCGAGTCGCCCTGACTGTCCCGGATGGGAGCATCTGCCTGGGTGCCGTCGGTCGCTGGCGCATCGGCGCCTGACCGGTCGGCGGCGCCGTCCACTGTGCTGCCTGTGCCCCCGGTGCCGCCGGTCGCTGGCCTGTCTGCCTGCGCGGCATCGACACCCGTGTTGTTGGTGCCTGTCGATCCACCACCACTGGTGGTCGAGCCGCCGGCGCCGCTGTCTATGGAACCTCCAGTACTGGCCGCGGCAGCATCAAGGTGAGCGCTGGCCCCGCCTGAGCCGGCCGAAGTCGTGCCCCCGCTTCCGCCGGCGATCTGTGCATCATTCGTAGTTGACGAACTCGAGCAGGCCGCAAACGCGACGGCAGCAGACAGAATCAACGTCCGACGCCACTGGATTGGAAGACAATTCATGGTCATGGTTCCTCTAGGGTCTCCTCTGTACGCGCTCGCTTCTACTCGGAAGACATCCGAGGGGCAAGAGGCTATCCTCAAGGACGTCCATTTCCCGGCGCCCCGAGGGTGGTGCTTTCGACATATTCGGGCCTGCGGCGGAGGGGCGTGATGCACAGGAAGATGTGGTCGTTGTCCAACCCACCTCGCTGGCCGGTGGCCAGACGGCCCGTGGAGAGCCGCCCGGAAAGAGAGCATGGCCCGATTCGCCTTGGTGTCCGGAAACAGATCGCTGGAATTCTTGCACAAAATCGAGGAGATGCGCAGCTTGAATCTGCGTGTCTGAGCGGGCAGCGTGGCCATCAATGCTTCCGGCAACGCTCCAATTTCTCATCACGATGATCGCATGCGCGATCAACGAGAGAATGCAGCGCAAGCTGGACTACACTCAGGAGGAGGTCCGGGTTCTCAAGGACATGCTGAAGGCTGCCACGGGCAGCGATAGGATCGTATTCACAGCCGACCAACGTCGTCGCCTCGCCGTCGCGGGCAAAGCTTTGAGCCCGGAAGAGCGGAA
>PMJO01000244.1:0-6306 GCA_003158455.1 Myxococcales bacterium
GGTGAGCTGCACCGTCTTGCCGTCGCGCGAAAGGTAGACCCGGCTGTCGCCCACCTGGGCGATGAAGGCCGTGCTGGCGGTCACCAGCAGCGAGGACAGGGTGCTCGACATGCCCTTCTGCCGCGGGTCGAGCTGCCCCATGCCGAAGACCATGTAGCAGGCCGATTGCACCGCACTTTCCAAAAGGCGACGAACCAGCCCCAAATTCTCTTCGGTCGGGGCCGCGGCAAAGGCACTCAGCGTCTTGCGCCCGCGCTTGACCCAGGAGAGCACGAGATCCACAGATTCCGCGCTCGCCACTTCGCCCTTGGCGTTCCCTCCCACGCCATCACAGACGATGTACAGGCCCAGCTCGTCATCGCAAAGGAAGGCGTCTTCGTTGTGGGGGCGCCGGCGGCCAACATCCGACTGACCTGACGAGTGGATACGCATAGGGGCCAAATCATGGTACTACGAAACTCCTGCACAGCCCAGATTCTCCGTGCGATCTTCACGTGCTAAGATGAGTTCCTGATGCCAGAAGAGGGAAGGGACGTCATATTTCCCTCGCAGTTCGGGCGCTACACCCTGGTCCAGCGCCTGGCTACCGGAGGCATGGCCGAGGTCTTCAAGGCCAAGATTCTCTCTGGCCATGGCTTCGAGAAGCTGTTGGTCATCAAGCGCATCCTGCCCAGCCTGGCGGCGGACAAGACCTTCGTCTCCATGTTTATCGACGAGGCCAAGCTGACCGCGCAGCTCATCCACCCAAAGATCGTCCAGGTCACCGATTTTGGCGAAGTCAACGGTCAGTACTTCATCGCTTTGGAATTCGTGGACGGCTTCGATGGACTGGCCTTGCTCCGCGCGGCCTCGCAGAAGCAGGTTCGCCTGCCCGTTCCTATCTGCATGTTCATCGCCATGGAGGTCCTTGACGCGCTCGACTATGCGCACAACGCCAAGGATGTCGACGGTAAGCCGATGCACCTGGTTCACCGCGACATTTCCCCCTCCAACGTGTTCATCGCCCGGCGCGGAGACGTGAAGCTGGGGGACTTCGGCATAGCGCACGCGCAGGAGCGAGAGTCCAAGACTCAAGCCGGAACCCTGAAGGGCAAGTACGGCTACATGTCGCCCGAACAGGTTACCGGCGCGGAGCTGGACGGTCGCAGCGATCTCTTCGCGGTGGCCATCGTGCTGGCAGAGATGCTCATGTGCAAGCGTCTGTTCACTGCGCAGAACGATCTCGACGTTCTGCTCATGGTGCGCGACGGCCGCCTCGAACGCTTCGACAAGTACGGCAAGGGCATTCCCCAGGCGCTCGAAACCATCGTGCGCAGGGCGTTGGCCAAGAACCCAGACGAACGCGTCCAGAACGCCGCCGAGTTCCGTGACTCACTGCATGACCTGGAATTCCAATTCGGCCTGCGCGTGGGCCCTTCCGACCTAGGCCTGCTCGCCTCTGACCTATTCGACAAGACTCCGGAAGCGATGGAGCGGTTGAAAGAGCACTCACGCCGGTGGGAGATCAAGTCGGACGACGCCTCGGCCCGCCGGCGCGGTACGGGCTCCAAGCCCGATCAGGCCCCGTCGCGCAAGGGGGAGGGCGCCGAGCCCGAGGAGACCTCCATTCCGATCGACCTCGACGGCCCGGATGCGGCTTCTTCCGACGGGAGCGAGTCATCGCCCGCTGCCACTGTGGTGGTTGCCGCGCTCGACGACGCCCTCGCCAAGTCGATGTCGCTGGTCGAGTTGGACCAATATGCAACCCCGGCATCCGTTCCAGCGCCGGGCTGGACCCCAGCCTCGGTCGATCATCTGACCGGCGGACTGGGCACTCCCTCCCCTCTGGAAAGCAACACACCCATTCCCGACACCTCCAGCTATCGCGCGACCGGCACAAGCGGCGTCCGCTCAAGCTTGTTCCGAGGCGGCTCGGGTGAGCGCCAGGCCGGCCCAGCGGTTGGTGCGGCTCCCGCGAGCACGCCCAGCGGTGAGCGCTCGCTGCCGCCGGACAATACCGGGGATTTGTCGCTCACTTCTACCATGCGCGTCATCGCCGACCTGACGGTCACGGCCGAGACCGGCCTCGTCCGTTTCGCCCGCGGCAGCTTGGTCAAAGACGTGTACCTTGTGCGCGGGGCGCCCGAGTCGGTAAATTCCAACACGTCTGGCGATCGCTTCGGCGAATACCTGGTCACGCGCGGCTTTTTGCGCCTATCCGATCTCGAACGCGCACTGTCCGAGATGCCTCGCTTTTCGGGCAAGCTGGGCGAGGCCTTGGTTGGCCTCGGCTTCATGCGGCCGCTCGACGTGTTTCGGCTGTTGTCGCAACAGGTGCGCGAGCGCGTGATGGAGCTGTTCACCTGGATCGATGGCGAGTTCAGCTTTTTTCGTGGCCTGCAGAATCCTGTGGCCGCGTTCCCGCTCGGCCTCAACAGCTTCGAGATTCTGGGTGCTGGCGTGCTGGCCTTGAGCTACGATTTTTTGGCCGGCCGGTTTGCGCCGTTGGCAGGCTTCCGGCCGCGCGCGATGCCCAACCCACGCATCAACCCAGAGGCATTCCGTTTGGGGCCCACCCCGCGCGAGGTGTGGGGTCTGCTTGACGGAAGCCGCACCCTCGGGGAGTGGACCGAAAGATTCGGCTCGTCGGATGAACTGCTCACCTTCTATCGAACCCTCCACCTGCTGGTGGAGACCAGCCTCGCTCAGTTCGAGTAGAAGTGTTGTGCGGCTTGGGAAACCGGGGCTCGCTGGGATGTAGGTTGAGGACACAGAGGGGAGAGGAGAGGTCACAGGGTCGGACGGGCCCAGGGGGGAAGAGGGGCCTCGATGCGCAGGAGTTGGCCGGTCGTGGGGTGTTTGAACACGATCGCAGTGGCGTGCAGATGCAAGGCGGTCGGTGTCCCGGGGTCCGCGCTGGCTTCGCCATAGGTGGTGTCGCCCACCACCGGTACGCCGATATAGGCGAGATGTGCACGTACCTGGTGGGTTCGTCCCTTGCAGAGCCGCGCTTCAATGAGAGCAGTCGCGGATCTCTGTTCCACAAGAGCGAATTCGGTGACTGCGGGCAAGGGCTGGCGGCCGCCGCCCAGTTTCACCCGCGATCCGCGGCGGCCCACCCGGCCGATGGGCACCGCCACAACCACAGTGCCAGGCTGGGCGCCCGGGCTCACGAAGTCCTTCTGGCCGGCGCCAACATCGGGAAAGCGCCCCACGACCTCGGCGCGATAGGTCTTTTCGCAGTCCGGCGCCGCAAGGGCGTGGCGTAGGTCTGGCCAGATGGCGTGCCGGCGCGCGGCCACCAGCACGCCGGCCGTGCCACGATCCAGGCGCTGCACGAGTCCCCCTTCCCTAGGATCGGGCGAGGCGATCGCACACTCGGGAAAACGAGCTATCAGGGCGCCTGCTGCGCTCGGCCCTTCGTCGGCCCGTAGCGGGTGGGATGGCAATCCAGCCGGCTTGTCCACGACCACGAGGTCATCGTCGACGTACAACACTGGCAGTGGGATCTCGGCCGCGGGCGTGGGCACGACCCGGGCTTGGATGGGGGCGGCGATCTCGACCACTTGATTCTCGCGAAGGTGCAGCCCCTTTCTGCCCGGCCGCCCGGCGACCAGAACGATTCTTTCGGCTATCGCCCGCCGGGCAGCGGTTGCACTGGGCACCAGCTTGTGCCGCAACAGGAAGGCATCCAAGCGCAACCCTGCCTCTGCTGCGCCCACAACAAAACGTATTGCTGTCACGACTACCGCTTGCTCGTCGCCGTCTGCGTGGCTGTGGACGCCGGGCGCGAAGTTGGGCTGGGCTTGACCGCGGGCTTTGTCCCGGGCTTCACGTCGCGCTTGCCGCCTGGCCTCGCCGCCGGCGAGGGCGCGCGCGAAGCGCGCGGGGTGGGCTGTCCGTCCCGAAGGGCGGAAACCGGCCGGGTTCCGCTGGCGGTTGCCACGGTCTTGACCGGACCGTGGGCCGCCGTCCCCTTGGGCGTCGCGTGGGTGGAAATGTTCTTTGCCAAAATGGGCTTGATAGTGGTCAGCGCTGGGCGTTTGGGGGCCGCGCTGCGGGCCGCGGTGATCTCGCGCGGCAGTTCCGGCGTCGGGGAATACACGACGATCTTCTGGCCCTCGCCCAGCTCGCTGGTGGCCGAGAGCCGGTTGATGCGCGCCAGATCGCCGGGTGCAAGCCCATAGCGTTTTGCGATCTTGGCCAGGGTGTCGCCCGCGCGCGCGGTGTACTGCAGCCGCGTCTTGCCCCGGCGGGCCGCCTCCAGGTCGAGGAATTCCTGCGAGCCCAACGTGACCACGCGAATCTTGTCCGGGTCGAGCAAGGCCACGTTGGCTCGGTCGAAGCCGTCGCGCACGAAAACCTGCAACACCAGCTTGGGCTGCAGCTTTGCCTCCGGGTCGAGGTTGTTCCAGTCGACCAAGTTGTCAACGCTCACGTTGAAGACCTCGGCGATCTCATTCAGGGTGTCACCGTCCCGCGTGCGATAGAAGACACGTTCGCAGCCAGGGCAGCCGGAGGTGCGCTCCGGCACCGCGACCAGGATGGTGTCATCGCTGTCGTCGCCCCCGCTCGACGCGGGTGCCGGGGCCGCGGCCCGGATCGGAACCAAAATGCTGGTTCCCCCGCGCAGCTCGGCGGTGTCACTCACGCCGTTGAGGCGCTTCAGTTCGCGCGCCGAAACCCCACGCGCCTTGGCCACGCTCTCCAGCGTGTCGCCGAAACGCAAAACCAGGGTTTCGACACGTTCGCCTGATCGGTGAAGTTGCGCGACCGCTTGGGCATAGAGCCCGGCCGAGCCCAACGGGATGCGAACCGTGCAGGGACCGCGATCGGGCGGCACGCGATCGCGCAGAAGCTCAGGGTTGAACGACTGAATGACTTCGGGGCTGGTGCCCGCGGCCCGCGCCAGAGTGGCAAGCGATGTTCCCGCCGGCACTTGGATGGTGTCGTACGCCCAGGGCGGATCGGGAGCCACGTCGGCAAAGCCAAACGCGGCTCGATTGTGACCCACGATGGCCGCGGCCAGGATCTTCGGCACGTAGAGGGTGGTCTCCCACGGCAATCCCGATTCGTGACGACAGAGCTCCCAATAGTCGTTGGTGTTGTAGCGGGCGATCGAGCGCAAGATGGCCCCGTACCCCGCGTTGTAGGCGGCGAAGGCCAGGTGCCACGAGCCGAAACGAACGTAGAGGTCTTTGAGATAGCGCGCGGCCGATTCAGCGGCTCGTTCGGGATCACGGCGGCCATCGACCCAGTGGCTAACCTCCAGCCCGTAGGCCCGCGCCACCTGCGGCATGAACTGCCACACGCCACCCGCGCTCTTGTTCGAAGTAGCGCCCGGCTCGAAACCACTTTCGACCATGGCCAGGTAGATGAGGTCCTTGGGCAGCTCGTTGCGCGCCAGCACAGTCTCGAAGGCGGCACGGAAGCGTTCCATCTTGCGCAGCCATGACGCCATGATGGAGTGGCCCCTGGGGTCGCTCTTGAAGTAGTCCAGGTAGCGGATCACCTGGGGCGCCCAGCGCACCGGAAGCTCGGGCAGGGTCAGCGACTGGGCCCACGCGGGTCGCGACGAAGCAGCCGCCTTGTCGGTCCGGGCTGGGACCTCGGGGCTGCGCAACTGCCGGGGGATGTCGCCGGTCCCGCCCCAGCGGCCGGTGAGCCCGGGCGGCAGAGGCAGGGCGGCGTCGTCCGGCTCCGCATCGCGCAGCTCAGGCGCGCCCGAGCGCGGAAAGGCTTGTTCCTCGAAGCGATGCAGCTCGCGTAGCTCGGGACTTTCGTTGCCATCCGGCTCGTCGAGGGGAGCGCCACGCACGGCCTTGCGCTCGGCCGGGTTCACTTGGCCAGGCTCCGAGTCAGATCCGGCAGCTTTGCCGGCGGTCGGCGCTGGGGCGGAGCCGCGGCCCGGGCCAGCCTGTGCAGAAGTCACGAACGCGGCCATGCCGACTTGAATCAGAAACGGGGCAGCGCACGCGGTCAGCCGCATATTGTCGAATCGTACAGGATCACCCACAGGGCACCAAGAAATGCCCCCTTTCGCTCGATTGACCCCCCGGTTCTGCGATGGTATACGGACCTTGTAAAAACATGTTCGGCATCGGAGCTGGTGAATGGGTCCTTATTCTCCTCGTCATCGTGGTGGTGTTTGGCGCAAGCAAACTCCCTCAACTCGGTGACGGACTGGGCCGCGCCATCAAGAACTTCAAGCGGGCTGTCACCAGCGCGAACGAGATTGACGTCTCGGCGAAAAAGCCTGAGATTCCCGGCGAGCCGCCCAAGCCCGGTTCAGCTCAGTCCAGCGAGCAAGCGCCCAAGCCGTAGCTC
>PMJO01000244.1:6424-6572 GCA_003158455.1 Myxococcales bacterium
AGAGAAGCGGGGACCCCGCCTTCCAGCCGAAGGGCTGCGCAAGATCATCCGCAGTGGCCTAACGGCTCACTAGGATGGGAACCCTGGGAGGGTTCGCTTCGCCCATCGGCTCCCCCACCCGCCACCCCCTCCCCGCTCGCTTCGCTCG
>PMJO01000347.1:0-3934 GCA_003158455.1 Myxococcales bacterium
ACGCCGCCTTCCCCACCCGAGGCGTCGACCGCCGCCGAACCGTCCACACGTGCTGCTGCACCGACAGCGTCGACCACCACCGGACCATCCACCAGCCTTCCTCCATCCGCAACGCCGACCACCACCGAACCGTCTGCCAGCCCTGCTCCATCCAGGTTGCCTCCCCCAGCGTCGGGAGCCAGATCGGCCACGCCGGGCGCGTCCAACGCACCGGTTCCCGCATCGACGCCAGGCGTACCGCCGACGTCACTCACATTGTTACCGCCATCGGCAGGGAGGACGCCACCGACATCACTCGCTCCCGCGTCCCCCTTGGCGCCGCCGTCAGCAGGTCTGGGCACCGGCGCATCGTCGCCGCAGCCACCGATTACGGAAACCAGCAGTCCCAACGCTAGAACCGAAGCCAACTTCTTCATCGATTGAAATCCTTCCTTTCGCCGTTGTTTGCGCCGGATCAAACCAGCATGAGAGTCTCTAGCGCAGCCGCGGGAGTCCGTCAAGTATAATGGACGCGGTTCTTGTACGCCGAACACGAGACCGGAACTTCAGGCGAGCAGAACACCGGAATCGCAGCTGGATCGCCAAAATCGGCTAGCGGCAGCGTCCCAAGCTGCGCGTAGAATGCCCGCATGACAGACCTGCTCGACACCTGGGCATCAGTGCAAGAAATCCGACGACGGGCGCCAGTCGTGCACAGCATCACCAACTACGTGGTGATGAACAATACCGCCAACGCCTTGCTGGCCTTGGGCGCCTCGCCGATCATGGCCCATGCCGAGGAGGAGATGGCGGAGATGGTCGCACTCTCAGCCGCCCTGGTGCTCAATATAGGAACCCTGAGCTCGGCCTGGATCCGTTCCATGTTCACCGCTGCCGAGCACGCCTGCAAGCGCGGCATTCCCATCGTGCTCGATCCCGTGGGAGCCGGAGCCACGACCTACCGCACATCCACCGCTCGGGACCTGATCGACACGGCCCGGCCCTGTATAATTCGGGGCAATGCCTCGGAGATCATGGCTCTCTGTAGTGATGGGATACGCAGCAAGGGCGTGGATAGCGTGAATGCGGCCTCGGAGGCGCTTTCGGCCGCGCAGAGCCTTCATCAGTCCTTCGGATCCACGGTGTGTATAAGCGGCGAGACTGACTACATCGTGGGTGAGGCTGGCCTCATCCAAGTTCGCAACGGCCATCCCATGATGACCCGCGTGACCGGACTGGGGTGTACGGCGTCCGCTCTCTGTGGCGCCTTCGCCGCCGTCGAACCCGACCCGATGCAGGCAGCGGCCCAGGCCGCAATCGTGATGGGTATCGCAGGCGAGATTGCTGCGGAAGGCGCCCGCGGTCCCGGCACACTCCAGGTGCTCATTCTGGATGCGCTCTACTGCCTCACCCAGCAGGATTTGGAAAGCCGGATCCGCTTGGGGTCGTGAGATGCGGGACCGCAGAATCCAGGGTCTCATGCTGGTGACGGATCGCGATCTCTGCCAGGGACGTGGTCTGGACGACGTGGTGATGCAGGCGGTGCGGGGTGGTGTCGCCTGGGTTCAGCTCCGGGAGAAGCACCTTTCTACCCGCGGGTTCGTCGAGCAAGCCCTGCGGCTCAAGCAGCGCCTGGCTCCCGCCGGCGTGCCCCTGCTGGTCAATGACCGGGTGGACGTTGCCTTGGCCGTGGGAGCCGACGGCGTCCACATGGGCCAACAGGACATGTCCGTGCCCATCGCACGGCGGCTGCTGGGGCCGGGGGCGATCGTCGGTCTTTCGGTGGAACGCTGGGAAGACGTGGAAGAAGCCCAGGACCTGGAGGTGGACTATCTGGGCGTGAGTCCCGTGTTCGCGACTCCCACCAAGACGGACACGAAGGGTGCCTGGGGCCTGCAAGGCCTTGCCCGCATCAGGTCGTATTCTCGCCATCCCCTGGTGGCCATCGGCGGTCTGAATGCAGCCAACATCGCGGATGTCGTCCGCGCGGGAGCGGATGGTATTGCGGTCGTCTCCGCCATCTGCGCTGCGCCCGAGCCTCAGCAGGCGGCCGAGGATCTAGTCCGACGGATGCGAGCAGCGTAGTTTGTGAAACCGTAGCTACACGCCCGGAACGTTCGTCACCATCTCCAGCATCTGTGCCGCGCGCCGGTCGCCCGCGTCCAGCGCCACGCAGTGCTTGAAGATCTCGACCGCCTCCGGAATCTTGTTGGATTCATAGTAGGCCATGCCCAAATGATAGAAGGCCGCCTCGTCCTCCGGGCAGTTCTCCACCACCAGCTTGAAGTTGGCGATGGCCTTGTCGTATTGGCCTAGCGAAGCAAAGTTCACGCCCAGGTGGTAGTTGGCGACCTTGGCCGCCGGGTTGAGCTCGACCACGCGCAGGAAAGAATTGATGGCTTCCTGCTGGCGCCCCAGGTGGTAGTTGGCGATTCCGATCCAGTAGTGAGCCGCCGCGTAGTCTGGGCTTAGCTCCAGACACCGCTTCATCGTGGCAATGGTCTTGTGGATCTGCCCGCCGCGATAGTAGGTCAGAGCCAGGTCGTAGTGTGCCTCGGGGAAGTCAGGCTTGAGCTTGATGGCCTCCTCAAGGTACTTGGTCGCCGACTGGATGTCGCCCAGGCGGTAGTAGAGAATGCCCAGGCCGCAAAGCACGTGGGCATCGCGCAGGCCCATGCTGTAGGCTTGCAAGAGATTCGCGATGGCGGGACCCACCGGGCCTCCCTCCATCCGCCCTTCCATGGCCCGTCTCGCCAGCAAGTACTGGTCGGGGATGTCCTTGCTTGCCGGAATACCGCAGCGAGGGCAGAAGCGGAAGTCAGGCGCAAGCTCAGTCTTGCACTGGATACACGGTGTCATGGGTCCTCCCTGCTAGTCTGGATGTGTCGGTGTTTCCTGCCTGCCAATTGGATGCAGGCGGAGCTGCGCCGTCTCAGTCAATTCCGCATATTTTGCGTTCTCTATCCGGCTTCCGTGCTGGCCACCTTCGGACGGGCCAGAAAGACGGCGCTGATGAGGTCGCGGTTCAGTCGGCCGATGAAGTCAGGCGACACGTTCTTGGGACAGACCGCCGCGCATTCGAGGAAATTGGTGCAGCCGCCAAAGCCCTCGGCGTCCATGGCAGCAACCATGGCGTGTACGCGCGACCAGCGTTCGGGCTGGCCCTGGGGCAGAAGGCCCAGGTGCGACACCTTGGCCCCCACAAACAGCATGGCCGAAGCGTTGGGACAGGCGGCCACGCAGGCTCCGCAGCCGATGCAGGCGGCCGCGTCCATGGCGGCGTCAGCGGTTGCCTTGGCGACCAGGGTGGCGTTCCCGTCGGGCGCGCTGCCGGTGGGGGAGGTGACGAAACCGCCGGCGACAATCACCCGATCAAAAGCACTGCGGTCGACCATGAGGTCGCGAATCACGGGGAAGGCGCGCGCGCGGAAGGGCTCGATGACAATGACCTGGCCGTCGCGGAAATGGCGCATGTGAAGCTGGCAGGTCGTGGTCCCGGGTTGCGGGCCGTGGGGCACGCCGTTGATGACCACTCCGCATGACCCGCAGATTCCCTCGCGGCAGTCGTGGTCGAAGGTGATGGGCAACTGGCCGGTTTCGGTCAGTCGCTCGTTAACCACGTCGAGCATTTCCAGGAAGGACATGTCAGGGCTGATGTCCTTGGCCTCGATTCTCTGCATGTGGCCGACCGCGCGCGGGTTGTCCTGGCGCCAGACCATGAGCACAAGATTCATTGTCACTTGTAACTCCGCTGCGCGAGATGGACGTTCTCGAAGCTGAGCGGCTCGGTGTGGCGCACCGGCTCTTGTCCGTCGCCTTTGTGCTCCCACACCGCCACGTGGGCGAAGCGCGCGTCGTCGCGCCGGGCCTCGCCGTCTGGAGTCTGGTACTCCTGCCGAAAATGACCGCCACATGATTCTTCGCGCAGCAGGGCGTCCCGGCACAGTAGCTCGGC
>PMJO01000347.1:4013-4185 GCA_003158455.1 Myxococcales bacterium
TCGCGATGGAACGAAGTCGCGCTTCGTTTGCCTTTGCGGGCGAGCAGACGGCTGGCGCGCTCCTTCACCTGCGCCTTGGCCGCGGCGAATTCCGGCTGGTCAGTCGACCCTGGCTTGCTGCCCACCAAGTAGTTTCCGATGGTGTAGGGAATGATGAAGTAGCCGTCGGCCA
>PMJO01000287.1 GCA_003158455.1 Myxococcales bacterium
CCGGAAACCTACAACGGCTACAAGGACGAAGATGGTTGCCCGGACGGCGTGGTCAGGGACCGCGACGGCGATGGCATCCCCGACGACGTCGACAAGTGCCCCGATGAGCCGGAGGACTTCGACGGCTTCGAAGACGAGGACGGTTGCCCCGACCCGGACAATGACAAGGACGGCATCCCGGACAAGGTGGACCTGTGTCCCAACGACCCCGAGGACTTCGACGGCTTTGAGGATGAGGACGGTTGCCCCGACCCGGACAACGACCACGACCGCATTCCTGACAAGCTGGACAAGTGCCCGAACGAGCCGGAAACCTATAACGGCTTTGAGGACGAAGACGGCTGCCCGGATAAGGGCTTGGTGGTGGTGCAACGAGGCAAGTTGGAAATCATGGACAAGATCTACTTCGAAACTGACAAGGACGAGATCTTGCCGCGATCATTCCCGCTGCTCGACCAGATCGCCGGGACCATCAAGGGCCACCCGGAAATCAAGCTCATCGAGGTTCAGGGCCACGCTGATGAGCGCGGCGATGACGAGCACAACCTCGATTTGACCGATCGGCGTGCCAAGTCCGTCGTGCGCGCGCTCGAAGATCGGGACGTCTCGCTTGGGCGATTGCGATCGAAGGGTTACGGCGAGACCAAGCCGATCTGCACGCAGCACAACGAGGAGTGCTGGAGCAAGAACCGCCGCGTGGAATTCATAATCATCCAGCGCCAGGACGAGCAGATTCTTCAGAACGACGCCGGTCAGTAGCACACCGCAACCTTGCGGCCGCAGCCAAGGGGTGTGAGATGATTCATCTCTCCAGCCACCTATCGCTGAGAACGCAGAGGTGAGAGGGGAGGCCACATCGCAGCCTGACGGCCGCAAGCAAACGGGTGTGAGATTATTCATCTCTCCAGCCACCTATCGCTGAGAACGCAGAGGTGAGAGGGAGGTCACAGAGTCGGAAGAAACGCCGCGATAGCAAGGCGTTCCGAAAGGATCTTCGCGGCTTGCGAAGAAGTTCGACGTTAGCAGCACAGAGTTGGGCCGGCTCCCCACGCGACTCGCCTGCGAGCTCTCGGCTGAGGGGGATGCCTCTGTGCTCTCTCCTCTCTCCTCTGTGTTCTCAGTCGGCGTAACTCATTGATATGATATACAAATACAGCAAGAACCCGCTTCGAGCCTGATATCCCCTTGACTAGCGCGGGACGCGAGCTAATAAGTCCTGCCGCTCTTTCTGGGCCGCGGGTTTCGATTTGCCTCTGCTGCCACGCGAAAAAATTGACGATGTCCGCGATCGTACGAACATCGTGGACATCGTCAGACGGTATGTGGAGTTGAAACGGGCCGGCACCGGAAGCTGGAAAGGGCTTTGTCCTTTCCATGCGGAGAAAACTCCTTCGTTTAACGTGCACGAGCAGCGGCAATACTTTCACTGTTTTGGCTGCGGCGAAAAAGGCGACGTGTTCTCGTTCCTGGTCAAGATCGAGCAGCGATCGTTTATGGAGGTGCTACGCGATTTGGCCCGTCAGGCGGGCGTGGATCTTCCCGAAGCCAAGCAATCTCCCGCCGAGCGACAGGCAGCAGCTGAGGCCGAATCCGAGCGCGAGCGCATGCTGCGCGTGATGGACGCCGCCACCAGTTTCTTCGAGGCCCAGCTCGCTGCCCCAGTGGGCAGCGCGGCGCGAGCCTACTTGGAGAAGCGGGGGGTTTCCTCAGGCTTGCGTACCAGTTTTCGTCTGGGCTATGCGCCGCCGGGTTGGGATGCGCTGCAGAAGCATCTTGCCTCGCTCCACGTTCCGGGCAGCGTTGCGGAGCAGTTGGGGTTGGTGGGCGCGAACGAGCGGGGACGCTACGATTTCTTTCGCGATCGCGTGATGCTGCCGGTGCTTGACCGGCAGAAACGGCCCATCGGGTTCTCGTCGCGCTTGCTCGACCCGGAGGCCAAAGAGCGCAAGTACGTCAACTCGCCTGACTCGCCACTCTTTCACAAGAAAGAGAACCTTTACGGCCTGCACGTGGCCCTGGAGGCCATTCGCCGCAGCGGCACCGCCATCGTAGTGGAGGGGAACTTCGACGTGCTCAGCCTGCACGAGGCGGGGGTGCAGGAAGCTGTTGCCCCCATGGGTACCGCCCTGACCGGCGAGCAAGTGAAACTGTTGAGCCGCGCTGCCAAGCGCATTGTCGTGGTGTTCGATGGCGACGCGGCGGGGGCCCGGGCGGCAGAAAAGGCCATCCCGGTAGCCGTGGAAGCCGGATTGTTTTTCGCCGAAGCCGATGCTGACGGTCGCGTGGCGCAGATGCCGGCCGGGGTTGACCCCGACGATTTCGTGCGTGCGCAGGGCGCTGAAGCTTTCCGCGCTCTGGTGGAAGGCGCGCGGCCCATGCTCGACCACCTGATCCAGCAGGCGGCCGATGACGCCACCATTCCGGGCAAGGCCGACAGCGCGCGGCGGGTGGTGGAAGTCTTGTCCAAGGTGAGAAATCCGCTGGTGCGAGATCTCTACCTGCGCGAGCTAGCCGCCAAGTTGCGCGTCCCGGTGGCGCAGGTGGTGCGCATGGTGCGCGACACGGCGGCCGAACGACGTCTGGCGCCGGCTTCGCCACCGGCATCGGTCAGCGACGTTGCCACGGCCGCAGGTGAGGCGCAGCGCGACCCGCCCCGCGACGAGCTGGCGGTGTTTGCCTTGCTGGTCAGCCACCCCGAACTGGCGTCCGTGCAAGACGCCGGGCGCGTTCTCGATTTGCTGGTCGATCCGGGGATGCGGCAGGTCTACCGCACGGCCTTGCAAGCTCTGCAGGCCGGGCAAAGGGCGGATGTACCCGCCTGGCTGGACGCCTGCCCGGCCGATATTCGGGCATCGGTTGGGGCGGCGGTGATGGACGGCGCTTGGGAAAAAGTGGAGACCGCCGAAGAGGCGTTGCGTGCCGTGGTGAGCCGGTTGGGACGGTCGAGGACGGAGGCCGAGATCGCGCTGGCCGAGCGCCAGCACCGGGAGGCGCTGGCGCGGGGGGATGAAGCAGAAGCACGTTCCATCTCGATGCGCGAGATGGATTTGATTCGGAGCAAGCTGGGTCTAGCGAACTAGGGGCCTAACGACATGATCGAAGATGCAGAAGAGCAACTGAGCGAAGGAACCCAAGACGAGGACGAACTGGAGTCGGTCAGCAAGCCGGCGGCCAAACCGCCCATGTCGAGCAAGGAGAGCGAGCGTAAGAAGCGCGAGCTCATCACCATCGGCAGGGCCAAGGGGTTTCTCACCTACGACGAAGTAAATGATCACATGCCCGAGAGCATCGTATCGTCCGACCAGATCGACGATTGGCTTTCGACTTTGGGCGGAGAGGGCATCGAGATCGTGGACTCGGCGTCGCAGGTGAGGGTAGCCGACAAGCCCGGCGGAGCGGAGGCAGAGGAGGGGCGCGCCACCCCTGAACCGGCGCGGCCGGCAGAGCCCGAGGAAGAGGAAGAGGACGACGGTTACTCCAAGACCAACGATCCCGTGCGCATGTATCTGCGCAAGATGGGGTCGGTATCCCTGCTCACCCGCGAGGGAGAGGTGGAGATCGCCAAGCGTATCGAGGACGGCGAGCGTCGCGTACTTCAGGTGGTGCTCAACTCCAGCGTGGCCATCGAGGAGATCCTGGATCTCGGCGACAAGCTGCGGAAGCTGAAGATCCGGGTCAAGGAAGTCGTCAAGGATGCGGACGAGGACGATGCTGAGTTCGATGAAGCCTGGCACGTGGAAAGGGTGTGCAAGATCATCGAGAAGGTGCGCCGTCTGCACAAGGATCTGGAGAAGGCGGAGGAAAAGGGCGGCGCTCGGGGTATGTCGGAATCGACGCGCCGGAAACAGCGGACGCTGGTGGCGGGGATCAAGCAGGAGTTGTTCGAAGCCCTGCAGGAGATGCGCCTCAACAAGAAGCAGATCGATCGCATCGTGGCCCGGCTCAAGGGACTGGTGTCCCGCATAGAAGCGGCTCATCGCGAGATTGCTGAGTGCGAACAGCGTGCCGGCATGCCGCAACGTGAGTTTCGCAGGACCCTGCGCGAGATCCGATCATCATCTTTGCGCCAGCGGGCAGTGGCCAAGAAGCTCGGCCTGCGGCCCGAGGAGATCGAGGATCTGGCCAAGGTCATCGACAACTCCAAGAAGAAGATCAAGAAGGTGGAGGAAGAGGCGGCGATGACCGAGGAGGGCCTGCGGGTCACCGTGCGGGAGATCGAGGATGGTGAGCACCAAGCCGAGCAGGCCAAGGCGGAACTGGTCGAGGCCAACCTGCGTCTGGTTGTGTCGATTGCCAAGAAGTACACCAACCGCGGCNNCAGGCGATTACCCGCGCCATCGCGGATCAGGCGCGCACTATCCGTATCCCGGTGCACATGATCGAAACCATCAACAAGCTCATCCGCACCAGCCGATACCTGGTGCAGGAGTTGGGCCGGGAAGCAACGCCGGAAGAGATTGCCGAGAAGATGGAGCTGCCGCTCGACAAGGTCCGCAAGGTGCTCAAGATCGC
>PMJO01000001.1 GCA_003158455.1 Myxococcales bacterium
GAGCGGGAAGGTGCTCATCGTCGGCGGACTCGACAGCGGCGACGAATCTACCGCGAAGGCAGAGCTGTACGACCCAAGCGCCGGAACATTCGCAGCAACCGGCGCCATGACCGCGCGCAGGGATGGCCACACGGCCACCTTGTTGGACAACGGGACGGTGCTCATTGCCGGCGGATGGATCGATGCCTACACCGATCTCGCAAGCGCCGAGCTATACCAAGGCCCCAGTCATCCTTGACGGCCGACAACATCGCATGACGCCAAAGCACGCGACAGGATGGCGCATCTTGGCGCTGGCGGCAGCGCTTGTGGCTGGCTGTTCCTCCGGCGCCGGCAACTCGACGGGAGGAACGGGGGGCAGCGGGGGCCGCAAGACCGCGAGCGGAGGCGATACCGGAGGGCCGACCGGGTCGGGCGCTGGTACCGTCACGGGTGGCGCGGGCGGGGCGGGAGGCGCAGTTTCCAGCGGCGGCACAGGTACGGAAACTGGCGGGCAACCAGGCACAGGCGGCACGAAGACATCGACCAGCAGCTCCAACGGCGGAGCCGGCGGGGCGGGCGGCCGCGGCGGCACGAGCGCGACAGGGGGCACCGGCACCCTTCCGCCCGGCGGAGCCGGGGGCGGCGCCGCGAGCGGCAGCGGTGGTACAAGCAAAGGGGGAGTCTCAGGTGGCGGCGGAACGACAAGGAGCGGGGGCGCCACCGGATCGGGTGGCGCTAGCAGCGGGGGCGCGGCGGGCGGCACGGGCAGCTCACTGCCGTGGCTGAAGGTGGTGGGGAACCAGATCCAGGTCGAGGCGACCGGCCAGCAGGTGATCTTGCGAGGATTTGCCATCGAAGGCCTGGGCCAACAATCGAAAGACACCAAATACAACATCAATGGCGTTATCGATTTGCTTACCAACAAGAACGACAGCGGCGGTAGCTCGCCCGGCTGGTACCCGGTGCTGCTACGTTTGCCCGTCGATTCGGCCAACTCGAACTCGGAGATAGATACCCTTCTCAAGCCCGCGGTGGACTACGCCACGAAGAAGGGGCTCTACGTCATCGTGGACTTGCACTACGTAGACAACCCCTACAACAACCTCCAGGCGGTCAACAGCTTCTGGACCATCGTGGCGCCGATGTTCAAGGACTATCCGAACGTCATCTACGAGCCGTTCAATGAATCGAGCGTCCAGGATACCTGGGCAAAGTACAAACCCACCATGCAAAGCTGGGTCAACCTGATCCGTGGCTTCGCACCCAAGAACCTGATCTTTGCTGGCAGCCCCAGCTGGGATCAAACCATGGGCGATGCCGCCACGAGCCCGCTAACCGGCGGCAACATCGCCTATGTGGTTCACATGTACTACCACCACTGGACGACCAGCGCGAACAAGGCGCAGGTGGAGGCGTGCGCGAAGGTCAACCCGGTGGTGATGACCGAGTGGGGCTACAGCAACGATTCGGGCGAGACTGAGACTGATCCGGATATTTCCGCGACCTACGGGAAGCCCATGCTGCAGTGGTTGGAGGCTCTGGGCGGCAGTTGGACCGCTTGGTGCGCCAGCAATAGCTGGTTGCCCAAGATGTTCACCGACAGCTGGACCTTGCGGGTCGGCCCACGCGAGGAGGGTGGATTCGTCAAGGACTGGCTGTACACGAACCGGAATGTGAAGCCACCGGTCGCCTTCTAGTCCTTGCTTCACTCTCGGCCAAGCTCGGCAAGTGGCAGCCGGCGGTTGCCCCAACCGCCAGGGGCACCGGCGAAGACGCCCGGGCAGACCGCCCCACAAGCAATGCAATGGCCATCGTCGGTGAGGCCCCAGTTCGTGATCTGGTAGAAGTCGCGGCCGATAAGAACCGCACCGCAACCGGCACAGGTCGTGCTGCCACCGACTTCGTCGCGCACGTTGCCGGTGTACACGTAGCGAAGGCCATTGCCGAGCGCGATTTGGCGGGCGCGGGCCAGGGTCTCGGGCGGGGTGGGCGGCTTGTCGCGCATGCGGAAGTCGGCGTGAAATGCGGAGAAGTGCAGCGGCACGTCGGGCCCAAGGTTGGCACGTATCCAGCGGGTCATCTCGTCCAGCTCGTGGTCGCCGTCGTTCTCCCCGGGAATCAGCAAGGTGGTGACTTCGAGCCAAACCTTGGTCTGCGCGCGCAAAAAAACCAGAGTGTCGAGCACGGTGGCAAGATCGCCAGCACACAGCTCGCGATAAAAGCGATCGGTGAACGCCTTGAGGTCTACGTTCGCCGCATCCATGCGGCCATAGAACTCAGCCCGCGGGGCCGGGCATACGTACCCCGCGGTCACCGCTACAGTCTTGATGCCGCGCTCGTGGCAGGCGTCAGCCACGTCGATGGCGTATTCGTGAAAAACGACCGGATCGTTGTAGGTCATGGCCACGCTGGGACAGGCGTGCCTTTGTGCCGCCGCGGCGATGTCGCTGGGCGAGGCGACTGCCGACATGCTCTCCACCTCGCGCGAACGGGTGCTCTTCCAGTTCTGGCAGTACTTGCACGCCAGGTTGCAACCAGCGGTGCCGAAGGACAGCACCGGCGTACCGGGCAGGAAGTGATAGAGCGGCTTCTTCTCGATGGGATCCACGCAGAATCCCGTCGAGCGGCCGTAGCTGGTGAGCACGACCCGCCCGTTCTGGCAGGCGCGTACGAAACACATGCCGCGCTGGCCTTCGCGCAGCCGGCAAAAGCGCGGACACAGTTCGCACACCACATGGTCCTCGCCGTCGCGGCGGAAGTAACGAGTCGCCACCGGCGCGGGACTATCGCCGGATCGGTGCGTCGCTTTGGCGGAAATACTCACGCTTTGGTTCCCATGTGAGGCCAAGTGGAAGGCGAAATCTCTTGGGGCTAGCGCGAAAGAAGATCAGATAACCGAATTCTACCCCCCGCTGGCTCGCTTCGCATGCTTGCACAGGGACGAGGAATACGGGGTACAATACTAGGAATGGGGACGCGTCCTGCCGCGGTGGCCGGAATGTTCTATCCCGGGGAAGCCAAGCGATTGGCTGCGGCAGTCGAGACCTACCTGGCTGACGCGCGACCCAGTCATGGCAAAACCCAGACGCAGATGCCGAAGGCAGTCATCGCGCCCCACGCCGGTTACCAATACTCCGGTCCCATTGCGGGCAGCGCCTACGGCAGCCTGGTTCCCCACGCCCATGGCATCGAACGCGTAATCCTGATCGGCCCATCGCATCGTGTGCCTTTCAACGGCGTGGCGTGTAGTACTGCCACAGCTTTCGACACGCCTCTCGGTGCAGTGCCCGTGGATCGCGACGCCATCGAGGCTTTGCTCAAGGACGGGCTGATTCAGGAGAACGACGCCGCTCACGCCCGCGAGCACAGCTTGGAGGTACACCTGCCCTTTGTGCAGCGAGTTTTCCCCGGCGCGCGGGTGGTGCCGCTCTTGGCTGGCGACCAAGACCACGAAGGCGTGGCCGCGATCCTTGCGCGCCTGTGGGGCGGGCCTGAGACGGTCATAGTGGTCAGCTCGGATCTTTCCCACTATCACGACTATGAGACCGCTCGTCGTCTCGACCATGAGACCGCCGAGACCATCGAGGAACGCCGGGCAGGCGCGGTCGATCCAGATCAAGCCTGCGGTGCCACGCCGGTCAATGCGCTTCTGCAGATCGCCGCGGACAAGGGCCTTTCCGCCGCCACCCTTGATCTGCGCAATTCTGGCGACACCGCCGGCCCGCGCGACGCGGTGGTGGGCTACGGCGCCTTTGTCTTCGGGTAGAAAAACTCGTTTCTTCTAGTTCTCAAGCAACGACTCGCACTGCTCCGGCATGGCAGGCGCGCCTTCGCCGGGCGGACCGCGCTTGGCCGCGGTGGCACGTGCCTCTTCGGAAAACCACCAATCCAGCGAGGCATCACAGCCTTCGCCTGCTGGTAGGGGTTGCGGCTCTTTGCAATCGGGGCTGTCGGTCGGGCAGCGCAGGCGCACGTGCAGGTGGTCGTGGTGTCCCCACCAGGGCCGCACCCGCTGCAGCCAGGGACCAGCTCGGCGATTGTCCTGGCAAAGAACGCGCTTGATCGCGGGATGAACAAAGATGCGATCCACGGCCGGGTTCGCCGCCGCCGTTTCGATCAGGCGCGCCACCCGGCTGGTCCAGGCGGGCAGCAGCTTGCCGGTGCGCAGGTCCACCAGCGCGGGAGCCGCGGGCGATTGGCCGGGCGAAGGCGACTGCGCCGGTGGTCCATACCAGATGTCGGCGTCGAGCCCAGTTTGGTGGCTGCGATGACCGGTAGGCATGGGCCCGCCGCGCGGCTGGCCCAGATCGCCCACCCACAGCGAGCCCAGATGTTCGCGGCGCGCGCGCACCGCCAGATCGCGCAGGTAGGCCAGCAACCCCGGCAGACCGAACTCGCGGTGCCGTTCCGGATGCGCAACCACCCAGCCTGGACCGCGCAAAGGCAGCGCCGCCGCACCCTGCACGCAACCAGCGCCCGGCTGACCGATGGCGCGTGGCGGGCCCGGCTTGGGCTTCGCCACGCGACTCCAGCGGTGATCGAAATTTCGCGCCGCTGGCGGCGGCAGAGCCGAACCGCTCGGCACGCCGCTATCGGGCGTCGGCGAGGCAACCAACACGAATAGGAGAGGGATAGGCCACACGATCAGCCACAATCTGCATCCTTCCTCCTCCGTTCGCCAGGCCGTGTTCCGCCAGCCGATCGAGAGCAGCCACGCGCGGATCCAAACGTTCTGGTCTCGCTAGTTGCCGCTCTCATCATCGGGTGTGTGCACTCGGCTCGGGTCTTCCTTCTGTCCGTCATCATGGGGCCCAAGCCATTTCCAGAGTGTCTTGGCGTCGATCCCGAGTTGTTCAGCCGCCTTGCCGCGATGTCCGCCCACCTGGGCCAGCGCCCAGGCAGCGTATCGGCACTGCAGTTCGCGGATAGGCAGGATCTTCCCGGAGAACTCAAAATCTGACGGTCCACCCGGAGCACTTGGGATTTCTGGCAGGTCCCCCACTCCAATCTCAGCGCTGCGACCGAGAAGCACCAAGCGTTCCACCGTGTGCGCCAGTTCGCGCACGTTGCCAGGCCAGGGGTGGCGCGAGAGCTTGTCGAGAGACTCCGGCGAAAAGCGCTTGACCGGACTTTGTGGATACTGAGTCTTGGCGGCCAGGAGAAAATGCGCGACGAACTCCGGGATGTCTTCCTTGCGCTGTCGAAGCGGGGGCACGACGATGGACACGACGTCCAGTCGGTAGAAGAGATCCTCTCGGAATCCGCCGGAATGAACCGCCTGTGGCAGGTCCCGGTGGGTAGCGGCGAGGATCCGCACATTCACCGACCGCTCCTTGGTAGAGCCGACCGGACGAATCACGCCATTTTCGAGAACGTGCAACAGCTTGGCTTGCAGACCAGGGGCCATGTCACCAATCTCATCAAGCAGCAGAGTTCCGCCGTCGGCCTCCGCGAAAAGGCCGGCCCGATCGGACGTCGCGCCCGTGAAGGCGCCCTTCACGTGCCCGAACATCTCGCTCTCCAGCAACGTCTCGGGCAAGGACGCGCAGTTGACCGAGACCAGCCGGGCGTTGGCGCGGCTGCTGCGTTCGTGAATGGTCCGAGCCACCAAGCCTTTCCCCGTGCCAGTTTCGCCTAGGATCAACACCGGCGCAGGCGCATCTGCCACCCGTTCAATCAGCTCGCGTACGGCGTGCATAGCCGGGCTGCTGCCCACGATTCGCGATCGCACGAGTTCCTGCTCGAGCGCCCGCCGCATCCTGGCGGTCTCTCGCCGCATCTCCACTTCTGCCAACGCGCGACCGAGAAAGATCTCCAGCTCCCCAATCTTGAAGGGCTTGGTCAGGTAGTGATAGGCGCCCCGGCGGATCGACTCGACCGCGTTTTCGATTGCACTGAACGCGGTCATGATGATGACCGGACGGTCGGGCACCAGCTTTCGTGAAACCGCCAAGACTTCCATGCCATCCACGTGGGGCATCCGCAGATCGGTGACCACCGCATCCAGACGCTGGGAAGACAAAGCGTCGATGGCCTCGCGGCCCGAAGCCGCGCAGAGGGCCGTGTATCCGCGCTCGCTGAGGCCGTCGGCCAGGCTGCGAGCCATCTCAATGTTGTCATCCACGATCAGGACGCGCGCAGGGTTAGACATGTTGATGACCAGCAATTGGGAGGTGAATGACAGCCTTCGTGCCTCGGGGCGACTCGGGCGCAATCGTGAGTGTGCCGCGATGGCTGTTCACGATCTCGCGCGCCACTGCGAGTCCAAGCCCAGAGCCTTTGCCGTCCGGCTTCGTCGTGAAGAAGGGTTGCAGCGCTCGGTCGACGTCTTGAGGGGAGATTCCCGAGCCTTGATCGACCACGCTGAGAAACAACATTTCCGCATCGGTGGCGAGCGACACCTGGACCGATGCGCCCGGGGGGGATGCGTCGCAGGCATTCAAGAGCAGATTGATCAGAGCCTGCTCAAGCAGTCTGGGATCGCCGGTAATCGTGGGGAGGTCGGCGGGCAAATCTGTCCGGATGGTCAGGCGGGACCGCGCAAACCGGTGCGCGACCATGGCGATGGAGGCTTCCACAAGGGTTCGCGGATTGATCTCTTGGGCCGCTGGTGTGCCGCCGCGAGCGAGCCCCAGCAAACCCCGGATGACCTGAGTGATGCGCTCACATTGCTCGATGATAGCCCGAGCCGCCGCACTACCTCGCTCTTCCCCGGCCAGTTTCGCGGCGAGCTGTTCGGCACGCAAGGAGATGACGCCAAGAGGGGTCGCGATCTCGTGAGCCACGCCCATCGCCAGAGTTCCCAACGTGGCCGCTTTGCTGGCTGTCTGAAGGCGCTCGTCGGCCTCCTGGCGCGTTTTCGCTAGGGCGACGGCGTTTTGTAGCGCGAGTCCGCTCCGCTGCCTGCGCAAGGCCAGACCTCCGAAGGCGGATACCAGGCCAGTGGCTGTAGCCACGCTCAAGAGGAGACGCCACTTGGCCCACCGCTCGCGATCACGCTCTCGCTGGGCGCTTGCCACAGCAACGACTCCCCAGGTTCCATTCTCGTCGTCCTCCACGCGCGCCAGACCCGCCAAGGCCGTCCGGGCCGGAAGACCTAGCGAGGCAGCCGTCTCGCGCGTGAGTCTGGCCGAGGTATGGCCCGCCAGCAGCTCGCCTCGAAGTGAGTCGAGAGCTGCGGGGGCACCATCGCTGGTCACGAACTCACGCGCACCGGGCGGCAGCAACGCGAACACGTTTCCGCGCGGTCGTTGCGCCCTGCGAAGCCCTTCGAGAATCTCGGCGAAGGACGCACGGTTCACGCTCACGTGAAGACGGTCTCTCACGTCCATGGCCAGAGCCACTGCCAACGTCCGCTGTTCCTGCGCGAAATCGTCCAAGGCCGCATCAGACTCGCGACGCGCATCCCAATAAGCGAACAAGGTCACGCAGGCTACGGCGGCGAGCATCGAAGCACCCAACGGCCAAGGCCTTCCTACATTACGCAGAGGGCTAAGCATCACCGGGTTCGCAATCTTGGCATTGATCATGCGCCTGGTCGAGGCAGCAGAGTCCATGAAAACCTGTTGGCCTTCAAGCACGCTCACGTTGTTTGCAGGAGCAAGAACCACGCCAGGAGGAGATTCCCTTCCTGGCAATTCCGCAGCGCCAAAGTCGGAATCTATCCGGGACATCGGAAAAATCTCTCAAGGCATGGCCGGCAGCAGAGCCGGATCGGCCCAAATCCTTCTTTGGCACAGCTATTGCCGTTCGTAGGCGAAGGAGGAACTGGCCATGAAGAACCAGAGCATGTTGATGTCCGCAGCATTTCTAATCTCGGCTTGCGCAACCACTGCGCCACACCGGGAGGCAGGGCCGCCTTTCTCTGTACAAGGTCTGCGGCTCCGGATCGCAGATGTTGGCTGCTCTGTGACCGAGGGCGGGTCCCTCACCGGGTATGTGGAGCCGAGCCAGAGAGTCTTTGATCTCAAGCTCCAGATCAAGAACGACTCAGGACGGGTGGCCAGGTTTTCGGAAAGACGGATCCGGCTGGTGGACTCCTCGGCTCCCGCGGCCCCTCCGCTGACGCCCGACCAGGCCGAGGTGGTCTCGGTGTTTCCCGGCGAGACCACGGAGCTTCCCGTGAGGTTCACGACTGGCGGCAGGCTAGACTGCAGCCATGACTTTAATTTGCTGCTGGCCGATGCCGTCCAGCTGGTCGAGCCGCCGGCCGCCGCCCTCAGCACGATCAGCATTCCGGTGCCACGCTGAGTTGGTCTGTGAGACTCGTCGTCATTGGGCATGAGACTCGCTGGCGCAAGTGCAGCGACCGCTGATCCCCTAGCCTCGTGGCGCGGCCTCCGGAGACTTCGCTGGGGCGGTAGATACGCTAGACAAGTGCCCCTCCAACAGGCGCGGGGGCCGCCGCCGCAATCCCCGCGTTCATGCCCACACGAAGATTGGCCTTCGGCGGGAGTGGCTCTAGCGTGACGAACTTGCTGCAGGCGTCGAGAGCAGCACGGGCGTGCCGCCGGCGCCGGGTCCGATCACAACGGTCTTTGTGTTGGTGGATCCTGCCAGTCGGTTCAGTTCCTGGATCCGTTCGTACTCAAGCATTGGCGCCGACAGGCTCGCGGCGACGGTGTTGTTGTAGTCAGCGATCCCTTGAGCTTCTATCCGTCGCTGCTCCGCCACCGCCTGGGACACCTGAATCACGTACTTCATCCTCAGCACGTCCTGCTCGGCCGCCAGCTTCTGGTCGATGGCGCGGCGAATCGTTTCTGGTAACTCGACGTTGCGAATCAGTACCGCCTCAAGTGTGATGTGCTTCCCCTCGATCTTCGCGCGCAGGCCCTCTCGGATCTCGCGCTCGATCAGGTCTCGCTTGGTCGAGTAGATCTCCTCGGGCGTGTAGCGCCCGAGGACGCGGCGAGCCTCCGAGCGCAGGACCGGCTCGATGATCGTCTTGTAGTACTGGGGGCCAATTTCCTGTTGTAGAGCGACCACCTCGCCCGGAGTGAGGTGATAGCGGACCGAAGTGTCGAGCTTGATGCCAAGGCCATTCACCGCGATCACGTCCAGTAGTTCGTCCCGGCTCATTGACCGGAGGTCGTAGACGTACATGTCATTCCACGGTGAGAGGGTGTGCAAACCCTCGCCATAGGTCTTGGATTGGGTCCCGCTGGACGCCCGCCAAAGGACGCCCACTTGCCCAGGATTCACGGTGGCGCAGCCCCCGGCTGCGCCAGCACCAAGAAACAAAAGCAGAAGACTACCAATCGAACTCAGTCGCGTGGGGAGGCGGCAAGCTTTGCTCGCCGCGGTCCATCGCGGGAGGGCGTGGGAACCCTTCCAGGGTTTCCGCATCAATCGATATGCACTCATGGCTCCACCTCCAATAGATAGGGTTGGTCGCTCGGACGCACCTCAACATGGGTTGAGGGCGCGGTGAGTAGTGTCGACCAGGCACGGTTTGCTGTGTCCATCAACACCGCTGGTGTCAAAGTAGGCGCAATAGCCGCATCGGAATTGGCAATGCCTTCAGCGTCAGCGTGGCGCCTTTCGGCGTCCTCGCGCGCAAGTTCAGGCAGCAGGCGAGCCTGGAGCGCCGTTTGCTCTGCGGCCGCGGTATCGAGAATCGCCTGATAAGCCGCCGAGGAGCGCGAAATCTGCAGGGTCCGAAGGCTGACGTTGTCAAAAACAATGTGATACGGCCGCAACCGTTGCGCTGTGATGGCTGTGACCTCCTGTTCAGCCTTTGTAATTCCCGGGGTATCTAGCTGGTCCGCGCGAAATCCCGCAATAATGCGCCGGAGCGTAGAGCGAACCACTGGTCTGACGACCACCTCATAGTAGTGGGGGCCAACCTCGCGGGCGAGAGCCACGAGCTCTGCGGGGACCGGATGGTATGTCAGGACGGAGGCTCGCGCCTCGATCATTCCGCCGTCAGCAGAGAGCACCGCTAAGTCCTCCGTCTGTTCATGGGCGCGGAGATCGTAGACGTCGGTCTTCTCGAACGGCCCGATGAAATGCACGCCCTCGCCCTCGGTCTTGCGGACGACACCACTCGGCTTCAACAGAACCCCTGCGCTGCCCGAGGGAATCGTCGCGCATGCCGAAAACCCCGCGAAGGCAATAGTGGCAAGAGATGCTCGCATGATGGCCACCTCCTGTTGATCCATCTCCATTAGAAGCATCCGTCATGCCGGAGATGCAGGTCGGCGTGCCAAGACAGATTCTTCTCGGTGAAAGGCGCCGCCAATGAGAGTCGGGATCTATTCCCGGCGGATCGGGAATTATTTCACAAGGGGGCGAGACCAGCGGAGGGGAAGACCATGCCGTAGCAACGGCCCTGCTTCGGCACGGCAATTGCTGTGGTGGAAAGCAGGAGGACCACGAACATGAAGACCCTGTTCAAATTGAGTCTCGCATCTGCCATCGTCTCTATGGCCACAGCTTGCGGCTACAGTGCGCCATATCAGACGTCCGGCCCTTCTTTGTCTAGCCAAGGCGTCCAGGTCGGCATCGCCGGAGTCGGCTGCTACGTGAACTGGGGTGCTGACATGTTTCTCGAAGGTCTCGAGCCAGGCAGGCTGGGACTCGACTTGAAGCTGGAGGTCAAGAATGACACGCGACAAATCGCCACGATCTCAGAAGGGCGCATGCGTCTGGTCGACCCAGCGGCTCCCGCAGCGCAGGCCGTGACGCCCGACAAAGCAGAGGTCGCTTCCATTCGTCCCGGCGAAACAAAGACCCTCCCGGTGAGTTTCACGACCGAGAAAGTCCTCAGTTGCCATCACGGCTTCGAGCTGGTGCTGGCCGATAGTGTCCAACTCGGCGCCTCGCCGCTCGTGCTCAATCCAATCAGTGTGATCGCGTCGCGCTGACTTGCGTGCCGTCGATCGTGATCTGAACCACAGGCGACTTCCACATGTTCTTACGCACTATTTGCACGACATCACTCATGGCCGCCCTTTGCGGATGCGCGCACGCACCGCAATCCTACACCTTCGCAGCAAGCGGGCCACGCGACGGCGCGATCAATGCTGTGGCAGTGACGCTCAAGAAGCAGGGAATCGAGCCAGGGGTCATCGACTACCGAGCTGGGACCATCACGTCGCGCTGGTTTGATACCGGCTATCGATTCCGCGAGATCGATGATAACCGCCCATTGAATTACTACACGGACATCTTCCTTCGCCATCACATTTTGGTCAGCGAGTCTTCCGGAACACTGAACGTGGCTGTCAAGACCGATGTCCAGCGCTGCGCCCCGCTTGACGCCGTCATCACGGCTACTGAGGTCGAGGGAAGCTGCCAGCCGATGGACTTCCTGTTCCCAACCCAGCAGAGGGAAATCGAAAGACTCGGAAGACAGCTGCAGGAGGCGGTGTCGGCCCTCCACCAGCGGTCCTAGAACTGGTGCGGAGAGCAAGGCCCGATGTGGAAGGATGAAAGCCATTGTACTCATTGCGTGGATTGCCGCTTCCATCCTAGTGGGAGGCACATATGCAGCCGGGGAAGAGGGCGGCATCCATGATGTTGGCGCCGGGCCAGTCCTGCCCGCTTCTGGCAAGCCCCGGGTCATGTCGCTACCCGATGCCATCGCCTATGCTCGGCAATACCATCCATCCCTGCAAAGCGCTCTCGCACGGGTGACTGCAGCGCAGGCGGATGCGCGAGTCCCGCGCGCGCAGTGGCTACCGAATCTTGGAGCGGTGGCCGAGGTGCTCGAGGGCACGACCAACAACTCGACGGCATCGTATGTGGGTGTCTCTGACGTTCCCTTGCCGCGTATCGGCGCAACACCGGTCAACAGCACGGTTTGGTCGCCGTCGCCATCCAGCCTGGCAGCCGTGGGCGCAAGCCAGGAGATCTTCGACTTTGGTCGTATCGGCGCGCAGGCCGGCGTTGCGGATGCTGCGGTCACGGTAGAGAAGCTGAATGCTGTCTCGGAGCGACTGCGCCTCGACTTGTTGGTGAAGGATGCCTACTTCGCCGTGCTTGGGGCGCGCGCCATTCTCCGCGCCGCAGAAGATGCCTTCAGCCGATCGAAAGTCCACCGGGACATGGCGCAGGCTGGGGTGCAGAACGGACTGCGCGCCCCCATCGAATTGACACGTGCCGAGGCCGATTTGACCCGTTTCGACGTTGCGCGGGTTCGCGCGGCGGGTTCCTTGGAAGAGGCGCAGGTCGTCTATGCTGCCGCAGTCGGTGTCCCGGACCCAGTGCTTGATGCCGACCAAGGATTTCCGCAGAGCGACCCTCCGCCCCTACCAGAGGTCATGCGTGATGTTGCTAGGCGGGACTCTGAGATCCGCGTGGCGCAAGCCAAGGTGGGTTTGCAGACAGCCACGACCCAAGCCCTGGGTGCCCTCACGCGACCTGAACTGCTGCTGACCGGCAGCCTGTCCGGCCGCGCTGGCGGGGCAGCGGGCACGACCGGCCCGACCTTGGCGATGGATGGATGGTTGCCCCAGATTCCCAATTGGGATCTCGGCCTGGTTTTGCGCTGGCCCCTGTACGACCCGGTGTTGGGGGCGTTGCGGGACGCCTCGGCGAGGCGGGAAAATGTGGCGCGTGCGGATCTGGCCGTGACCGTGCAGGCAGAGGTTGCTGCCATCCGCAATGCCTACGTAGCGCTCGATGTGGCGCGGGCAGCCCTGGTCAGCTTGTACAAAGCGGCCGAAGCCGCGCGGGCCAACTACGCCCAGGCGGAAGCGCGTTTCAAGGCCGGTCTGGGAACGTCCGTCGAGCTGGCCGATGGCGAGGCCCTGCGCACGGACGCCGAGATTCAGGTGGCAGTGGGCGAGTTTCAGGTAGCAAGGTCGCGCGCGATCGTAGCGCGACTGATCGCGGAGGAATCATGACGAGCCAGGAAGACGGCAAGAAAGCAGACGCAGGAATACGCCCGCCCGCGCGAGGCTCTTCAAGATCCAGACACGTTCCCATCATCATTGGGGCCATCGCAGGCGCCGTGCTCCTGGCGGGTGCTTTCATGGTGATCCGAGCCGAGTCGCAGGTCAATCGGGTGGCTCTGGAAAGTCAGGTCAAGAACGTAACGGTCATCACGGCCAAGACCGGGCAATACCGCCCTATGCGCAAGTATGTCGGCACCATTGAACCTTGGGTACAGGCAAAGCTAGGTCCTCAATTCATTTCGGCCTATGTTGACACCGTTCTGGTCCGCCCTGGCGACGTGGTCACGCGGGGCCAGGTGGTTGCGACCCTAGACTGTCGTCATGCTTCGGCGTCGAACCGGGCCGTGTCGCTGCAAGCCCGTGCCTTGCAGACGCAGCAGAAGGCGCTGGCGCACGAGGCCTCTCGCATCGCCGAGCTTCAACAGGGCGGCTTTGCCTCGCCGAACGAGATCGAACAGAAAGAGGCGGAGAGCAGCGCCAAGCAAGCGGATTTGGAATCCACCCAAGCCAATTTGCAGCGTGCCACGCTGGAGGTGAGTGACTGTATCCTGCGTGCGCCCTTTTCCGGCGAGATCGCCTCGCGCAGCACGGACCCGGGCGCCTTCGTCCATCCAGGCGATCCGGTCGCGACGATCGTGGACCGCGATACGGTGCGCGTGACTGTGGAGGTCCCCGAGATTGATTTCGACTATGTTGGTCCCGGCACGCCGGTTCGCATTCACGCCTTGGCCAATGACCGCGATCTGACGGGAACCATTGCGCGCCGATCACCAGCGGCTGATGCGTCCACGCGCACGGTTCACTTCGAGATCGATTTGCCCGATCCCAAGCGACTGCTCCCCGTGGGAACCACGGCCGACTTGACCATTGATGCTGGCGAGCCGACGCCGGCCACCCTGGTGCCGCTGGTTGCTGCCGCCGTGCGAGGCTCACAGGCGACATTGTTCACGGTCAACGCAGGTGTGGCGCATAAACTGCATTTCCAGGTCAAGGGCGAGCAGGGCGAGACCCTGTATCTCGACAATGCACTGCCTGCTGGTGCCGAGATCGTCACCGAGGGCCGGGCTCTGCTGCAAGACGGCGACCCTGTGCACGCGGTTCATGGGAACATGGTGGCGGCCACTCCGACGCGCACTCCTCCGGTGAAAGGGGTGCACCTGTGACTTCCCTGGCGTTTCGCAATCCGATTGCCGTCTTGATGGTCGGCGTTGCCCTGGTGGTGTTCGCGATTGTCGTCGCGCCTCGGCTGAGTGTCGACACCTTTCCTGAGTTGACGCCGCCCGTGCTGCTGGTTGGCACGCTGGCGCCAGGCCTTGGCCCCAAGGATGTCGAAAAGACCATCACATGGCGCATCGAGAAGTATGTCAGTGCCACGCCTGGCGTGGACCACGTACAGAGCGTGTCGCGCAATAACCTCAGCATCGTGTACGTCTGGCTGAAGTGGGGCACGGACCTCAACTCGGCACAGACGCTTGCGCAACAACAGGTCGCCTTTGCGATGTCCGCTGTGCCCAAGTCGCTGGGCGTGCTGCCTCCCTTTGTTCTGCAATACGACCCGGCGAATGCGCCCGTGATCCAGGTCGCCGTATCTGGCGGCGGTCTGTCCGGGCCGCAGCTCTACGACTACGCCTTCAACAATATCGAACCCATCCTGGAGGGTATTCCCGGCGTGGCCAGCGCCGCTATCGATGGCGGTCGACAGCGCCAGATCAACGTCATCGTGGATCCCACGCGGGCCCAGGCGCGTGGCCTGACCTCCTCCAATGTAGCGGCGGCGGTCGCAGAGTCCAATGCGCTCCTTCCATCAGGAGAGCTCATCTCGCACAAGTTCGACGCCAACGTCTACACCAATGCAGTGGCAACGCGGGTACCCGACATCGGCGACGCGGTGGTGAAGCTGCGCCACAATTCTCCTGTCCTGATTCGGGACGTCGCGCGGGTCGAGGACGGCGGCCAGCCCGAGACCCAAGCTGTGGCGATCAACGGTCAGGACGCCGTCTACCTCAACGTGCTGCGCATTCCGGGAGGAAATGTCCTCGACATGGTCGCTGCCGTGAAGAAGACGATCGCAGGTCTGACAAACTTGCCCCCTGGAATCGAGGTGACACCCATCTTCGACCAATCCACGTTCGTGCGCACGAGTTACAACGGGCTGAAGACCGAGGTGATCCAGGCGCTGGTGCTCATCGCGCTGGTGGTTCTCTTCTTTCTGCAGAGCATGCGGGGAACCGTGATTGTCGCCTTCTCGATTCCCCTGGCCTTCGCCGTGACTCTGATCGTCCTCTATGTGACGGGCAATACCCTCAACGCCTTTACGCTCGGGGGCCTGACCCTAGCGATGGGGCCACTGGTCGACCAGGCGGTTGTGGTGATCGAGTCCATCCATCGTCACCAGCGTCAGGGGCTAGATCCCCCGGCTGCCGCACTGGCCGGCAGCAATGCGGTGGCTTTGCCCGTGCTCGCCTCCACCTTGTGTACAATCTCGGTCCTCCTGCCGGTCGTGCTCTTGGCCGGTCTCGCCAGGCGGCTGTTCGTGCCTTTGGCGATTACCGTCGCGGTCAGCATGATTGCGGCGTACTTCGTCAGCATGATGGTGACCCCGCTGGCCAGCCGCTACATTCTGCGCCCGCACCGACCAGGGCGATTGGCCCAAACTGTTTCAGGGCTGATTGACGGCATGGCCGACCGCTATGCACGAGCCCTACGGCGCGTGCTCGATTATCGCGTGGTGCTGGTCGCCTGCGCCGGGCTTCTGGTTGCGGCAAGCCTCTTCGTGGCGGCTCGCCTGCCGAGCACCTTCTTTCCGGAAATCGACGAATCCATGGAGATGGTCTACGTGCGCATGGCGCCCGGGACTTCATTGACAGATGCCAGGCGCAGGATCAACGAAATGGGAAGCCTGCTTGCCAACGATCTGAAGGAGGATGGCGTCAAGTTGGTTCTGACAAACATCGGCTCGCCGCAGAACATACGCAGCGCCATAACAAGCCCGAATGCGGGTCCGCACATGGGCTTCATCCGCGTAGCGCTGGTTGACCCGGAGCATCGGCGGTTGGACCAGCGGCAAATGGCAGACCGGATTCGCGCAGTCCTCAATCGCGCCTACCCGGGTACGGAATTCCTCCAGTGGCCAGGGGGCTTGGTTGCCAGTGTATTTTCAAACGGATACCTGGCGCCGATTGTGGTTGAGTTGCAAGGGGAAGACCTGGCGACCCTCGACGCGCAGGCGCGTCAGGTGGCGCGAGTCGCCGGCACCGTGCCTGGGATTCGCGATATCTACCCATTTCTGCAAATTGACTACCCAGAGATTCGGGTCGAGACGAATCGCACCCTGGCCGGTGTTGTGCAGGTCACGGCGCGGGCTGCGGCCCAGGCCACGCTGGAGGCGACCCTTGGAAATATCAATACGCCGAGTATCTGGGTGGATGCGACCAACGGCCAATCCTACTATGTCGTGACTTTCTATGACCCTGCGAAGGTCGACGATGCGAGCGCGTTGGCCCGCATCCCAGCCCGACTGACCGATGATGGCAAGGCGGTCACGCTGGAGTCATACGGAAGCGTCCACCGATCGCTCGGCCCCATCGCGATTGAACGCAACCATCTGGCGCGGGTTGCGCATGTGCTTATGCAGACCGAACGTCGTGACATCGGCAGCGCGGACCGTGAACTTGAGCAGCGTCTGCGCACGGATCCGCGTACCCGGAACATTCCTTTCTCTTTCGTGGGCCAGATTGATCTGATGCGGACGACCTTCTCTGGACTTGGGGTCGCGGTGGGCCTAGCGGTCATGCTGGTCTTCATGATTATGGCATCTCAATTCAAATCCCTGCGCCTACCCTTCGTCATGCTGTTTACCATTCCAGTGTCCTTCGTCGGTATCGTGCTGGCCCTGCTGGCAGGCGGGCAAGGCTTCTCGATTACCGCCCTCATGGGCATGCTGATGGTCGTTGGCATCGCCGTGTCCAATGGGATCCTATTGGTCGATGCGGCCAACCGACGCTACAGCCAGGGTGAGGACAAGGTTGAGGCGGTCGTTGCAGCGGCCCGGTCGCGCCTGGTCCCTATCGCGATGACCAGTCTAGCCACGATCGTTGGGCTGGTCCCTACGGCACTAGGTTTCGAGGCGGGGACGGAGTCGAATCGACCGCTTGCGCTCGCGGTCGTGGGCGGGCTTTCGTCCTCCACGTTGCTTTCGCTCTTCCTCGTCCCGGTCATGTTCCTTTTCTTCGCACGCCGGTCAGAAGAACCCCCGCTCAACCCAGTCAGCCCATCGTCTTTCGGGCCCGGCCCTTCTTCTGGGTAGTTTCCCGGCGCCAGCATGGATTCCCCGAGGCCGGACCACGTGGCGGCGATAGAACTGAACCGGACCGGTGTAGCGCCCTGCTAGAAGACGTAGAATGCCGAGAACTGAACTCGCTTGTCGCTAGCCTGGACGCCGTCAAGATAGATTTGGCGGAACCAAGCGTACTCAAACCCGAAGCGAATCGCGTCGTTGGCCGCGAAGAAGAGGTTGCCGTCCGCCCAATCCTCCTTGTTGAAGATCTTGGTCGTGGCCGTGGAGGAATTCTGGGAAAGCGCATCGATGTTGTTCGAGTTTATGTGGGAGTAGTTTCCCGAAACCCACATTCGCATGGACGCTGGCAGGAAGTTCGGCAGGTAGTACTGCGCCCCAAGAATATACGATCGCCAGTAGATGACGTGCATGACCGCAGTGATGTCGTAGACCGCAAGGCCGTTGTCCACGTCTTGGGCGGTGAATGGGTTTCCCGACGGCAGAGTCGGGGTGAAGGCACCGCCGTTGAATCCAGTGTACAGGTCTGCAATGCCGCGGCCATAGACGAAGGATCCGGTCACGCTCAGGGCGTTGTCGTCTTTGCTGGACTTGGCCGGTATGACTGGGATCAACCCGTCCACGGAAATGCCCCAACCGTTCAGCGTGCGACTGATGGTGGGCTTGTCGGCGAACTCAGGCACTTTGAATCGGCGGACAATTCCGGAAACTCCGATCGAAAGCGGATCGACGGCCATACCGGTGGCGCCCGCCGTGTGCAACCCCTTCCAGTTGTTGAGTATGAAGCGCACACCGCCGAGTCCGTCCGGAATTGCGGAATCGCGCTGTGCTGGCCGGGCGCCGGCGAGGGCAACCTCAACGCCCACCAGCCCGGCGTCGAAGAGGTGGGAGAGACGGATTTGCGGCGTGCGCGCGTAGATTTGGCCCGGCACGCCCTGAATTTCGACCGTGTTGGGATGAAACATCGACTGCCAGCCGAACAGCGACCAGGATTGACCGGCCAGAATGTCGACAATGGGCGTGGCCAGCTTCAGCGCGGCATGACGAATGCGAAACGTCGGGCTGGTGAAGTAGGAGCCTTCCGAAACCGTGGGGACTCCCGTCGACGGGGCAACCACGGTCGGCGAGCTTTGCGGCTGGTTGCCCAGAAAGTCCATCTCGAAGATGCCCGAGGTCTTGAGCGACTCGGTTTCCGGCCCGGTGAGCTTGAAGCCGAGCCGCGAGTTGCGAACCCCGAAGGTCGTTCGGCCTCTGCCATTGGCGTAGGTGCCCGGGCGTGCAATGGACGAGCCGCCGGCGAGATCGCTAAAGCTCTGGGTTGAGTCGTACATCGAATCAAGTTCAATAAAGCCGTAGAAGGTGGCGTCGAACTTCGTGCTCAACTTGCCGCTGGACGTGGCCGGCGCGGGCGGAGGCGCGGTGGGCGCGCTCGCCGTCGCGATCGGCGCGGGAACGGGCTGGACCGGGGCGGTGGCCGGCGGCGTCGACTCGCCGACTGCGGGGGCCTGACTGCCGGCTCCGACCGTCTCTTGCGCAAGGACCGCCGGCGCAGTCAGCAACGAAATTGCCAACAGGATGCTCTGGATCTGCCTTTTCTTCATTGTTTTCAATCTCCTTGCGCGCAGGCTAGGTGTCAGATGTGACGACCCGGTGACAGCCTAGAAACTTCTTGGAAAACGGCCGTCGACTAGATTGCGTCGCTGACCTGACGCTTCAAATCCGCCAGGAACGTGGTAGCCTTCTAGGTCGGCCCGAAGGCAGCAGAACCCGCCGGCAAAAGCAGAGCCCACCATGAAGCGCAGCGGAAGTGCAAACGACCCGCTCTGGTACAAGGACGCCATCATCTATGAGCTGCCGGTCAAGGCGTTCTTTGACAGCAACCAGGACGGGATAGGCGATTTCGGCGGGCTGGTGCAGAAGCTCGACTACCTGCAGGACCTGGGCGTCACCTGCTTGTGGCTGCTGCCCTTTTTCCCTTCGCCCCTGCGCGACGACGGCTACGACATCTCGGACTACTGCAACGTGCATCCGGCCTACGGGACGCTGGACGATTTCCGGGCCTTCCTCGACGCCGCCCATGGCCGCGACATGCAGGTGATGATCGAGTTGGTGGTCAACCACACTTCCGACCAGCACCCCTGGTTTCAGGCGGCGCGCCAGGCCGAGCCGGGTTCGCCCGAGCGCAACCGCTACGTGTGGAGCGACGACGACCACAAGCTAGGTGGAGCGCGCATCATCTTCACCGACACCGAGAAGTCCAACTGGACCTGGGATCCGGTGGCCAAAGCCTATTTCTGGCACCGCTTCTTTTCGCACCAGCCGGACCTCAACTTCGACAACCCCGACGTTCTGCGTGAGGTGCTAGATGCCATGCGCTTCTGGCTGGACCAAGGGGTGGATGGGCTGCGCCTGGATGCCATTCCCTATCTGGTCGAACGCGAGGGCACCAACTGCGAGAATTTGCCCGAAACCCACGCGATCATTCGCCAGATCCGGGCGGCGCTCGACGAGAGCTACGCCAACCGCATGATTCTGGCCGAGGCCAACCAGTTGCCGGTGGACGTCCGGCCCTATTTCGGCGAGGGCGACGAGAGCCACATGGCGTTCCACTTTCCTCTCATGCCTCGCCTGTTCATGGCCCTGCGTCTGGAGGACCGGCAGCCCATCCTGGATATCATGGCGGACACGCCGGAGATCCCGGCCAGTTGCCAGTGGGGACTGTTTCTGCGCAATCACGACGAGTTGACCCTGGAGATGGTCAGCGACCGCGAGCGCGACTACATGTACCTGGCCTATAGCGCCGATCCGCGCATGCGCGTGAACGTGGGCATCCGCCGCCGCCTGGCCCCACTGCTCGACAATAACCGCCGACGCATCGAACTGCTCAAAAGCATCCTGCTGTCGTTTCCCGGCACGCCCATCTTGTACTACGGCGACGAGATCGGCATGGGCGACAACATCTATCTCGGCGACCGCAATGGCGTGCGCACCCCCATGCAGTGGAGTGGCGATCGCAACGCCGGCTTCTCACGCGCGTTGCCCGCGCGACTGTACAGTCCGGTGCTGCTGGATCCGGTTTACGGCTACCAGTCGGTCAACGTGGAAGCGCAGCTTTCCGATTCGTCGTCGCTGCTCCACTGGACGCGCAACATGATCGGGTTGCGCAAGCTGTTCAAGGTGTTCGGCCGGGGCCGCATCGAATTTCTGCGGCCATCCAACCGCAAGATCCTGGCCTATCTGCGTCTTTCCGACAAAGAGCAGATTCTGTGTGTAGCCAACCTGTCGCGTTTTGCCCAGCCGGTGGAGCTGGACTTGGCCCGCTTCGAGGGCGTGGTTCCAGTGGAGATGCTAGGCTACGTGGAATTCCCGCCCATCCGCAGCGAGCCCTATCGTCTGACCCTGGGCCCGTACGGGTACCTGTGGTTCGAACTGCACGCGCCCGCGGCACCGCTGCGTGATCTCGACGGTGAGCCGGGCGAGCCGGTGCTGGCGGCAGGCAGCCTGCGCGAAGCCCTAGCCGTGCCGGCGCGCGCGGCTTTCGAGCGATTGCTTTCTACCTTCCTCATGCGCCAGCGCTGGTTCGGGCGCAAGTCCCGGGTGATCGATTCGGTCTCGGTGAGCGACTTCGCGGACCTGCCCGATCTGGCTGCCGCGCTCTTGCTGCTTGACGTGCGCTACACCGAGGGCGACCTGGAATCGTACTTCGTTCCCCTGGTGCGCGTGCCCACCGATCGCATGTTGGGTATGCGGGACAAGCACCGCGATGCCCTGCTTGCCACCTGTCAGGGCGGCCAGGGCGCTTGGTTCGACGCCGCGGTGGACGACGGTTTCTGCCAATGGTTGCTGGGCGTGATCGAACGCGGCGACAAAGTGCGTTTCGCGCGAGGCACACTTGCGGGAGTGCCTGGGCGTCTGGCCCAAACCCTACGCGGCGATTCCGGCGAGGTGTTGCCCGCCAGCCGCAGTAGCGCCGAACAAAGCAACACCTCGATTTGCTATGGGGAGAAGCTGATTCTCAAACTTTTCCGACGGCCCAGTCCCGGGCCCAACCCGGACTGCGAGATGGTGCACCACCTCTCCGACGAGTGCAGCTTCCCTCATATCCCGCGCTTTGGTGGGGCGCTGGAATTCGTGGATCGCGATGGCGCCCGCTTCACCCTGGGCATGTTGCAGGAACTAGTGGCCAACCAGGGCGACGGCTGGACCTGGTCGCTGGAGGAGTTGCGCCTGTACTACGAGGCCCACGCCGTGGAACCGGCATCGCCCGCCATCATCGAGGCCAGCCGGCGCCCGATCTTGCCGCTTTCCGAAGAGCCGCTGCCGGAAGTGGTCACCGCTAGCATGGGCCTGTACCTCGAGGCGGTGGCCACGCTGGGCCGGCGCACGGCGGAAATGCACCTGGCGTTGGCGGCACAGAGTGAGAATCCAGCCTTCTCGCCCCAGCCCTTCGACAAGAGCGACCTCAGCCTGCTGGCCCATCAGTTTCGCGAGCGGGCGGGCGACGCACTCGACGAGTTGAAGTCACGCCTGGCCGCGCTGCCCGACGATCTGGTCGAGCTGGTGGGCATGCTCCTGGCACGGCGTCGGCAGGTGCTCGACTCCTTCCGGCGCCTGGAGGAGACCGATGTGGCCTTGCAGAAGATCCGCATCCACGGCGACTTCCATTTGGGCCAGGTGTTGCGGGTACGGGGCGATTTCGTGCTGCTGGACTTCGAGGGCGAGCCAGCGCGCGCGCCCGAAGAACGCCGCGCGCTGCAGTCACCGCTCAAGGACGTGGCCGGCATGTTGCGCTCTTTCAGCTATTCCGCCAGCGCCGCCCTGGCCAGCTATCTGGCGCGACGGCCGCAGGATGCTGACACGCTGGAGCCTTGGGCGCGCCTGTGGTCGAAATTCGCCTCGGCTGCGTTCCTCGCCAGCTACCGCGCCGTCGCGGCCAGCGCAGCTTTCCTTCCTGCCGACAGCAACACCTTGGCTCGGCTGCTCGACGCCTTCCTGGTGGACAAGGCCTTCTACGAGCTTGACTACGAACTCAATCACCGGCCGACCTGGGCGCGCATCCCGCTGCTTGGTCTGCTTGCCCTGGTAAGAGAGCCGGTGGGCGAAAGGTAGCCGGTGCACGACTCGAACCAGCGGATTGCGACGGCGGCACCTGCGCCGCCCACCACGGCTGAGATCGTGGTCGGGGTACCCAGTTGCAACCACGCCGGGACGGTTGCTCTGGTCCTGCGCACGGCTCAGACTGGCTTGGGCGAATTCGGCAGCGGTCAGAGCAGCCTGCTGGTCAGCGCCGACACCCAGTCCAGCGACGGTACCCGCGAACAGGTACGTGGCTTGCGCGCGGAAAACCCGCTGCTGCGCGAGCTGGGGCCGACTGAGCGCGCGGCTGGCGCGGCAAGCCCGGGTGTCGAGGTCCGGGAGCTGCGCATGATCCTGGAGCAGGCGCTGCAGATGCGCGCCCGCGCCTGCCTGGTACTCGACGCCAGCCTGACCAGCATGGCTCCGGACTGGGTGGCGCAGCTTGTGCGCCCCGTCCTCGACGAGCAATTCGACATGGTGGTTCCCTGTTTCGCCCGGCACAAACTCGATGGCGGCATCAGCAATGGCATCGTGTATCCGCTCACGCGTGCGCTCTACGGCAAGCGCGTTCGCCAGGCCCTGGGCGGCGTGTTCGCGCTGTCTAGCCGCCTGGTGGAACGGTTCTTGGCAAGGAGGGTCTGGGACATCGAGGTCTCTGCCCTAGGCACCGACGCCCGGGCCATGACTGAAGCCATCTGCGGCGAGTACGCCGTGTGCCAGGTCTTCTTGGGTCCGGCCGAGCACGCGGGCAGTGGGTCCTCGCTGGACTTGAGTTCCATCCTGGCGGGGGTGATGGGTTCAGTGTTCGACGAGATGAACCGCAATGTTGCGTTCTGGCAGAAAGTGCGCGGGTCTCAACCAGTGCGCTGGTTCGGCACGCCGGTCGAGATGGGCGGCAACCCGCCCCCGGTGGACGCGCACAAGATGTGGGAGTCGTTCCGCCTGGGCTGCCGGACTTTGCAGGACGTGTGGGCCGCGGTCTTGCCACCGGCAACCTTGCTCGCGCTCAAGTATCTGGCGCGCGATGACGCTGCCGGGGCCGGGTTGGCCGACGATCTCTGGGCGCGCATCGTGTACGACTTCGCGCTCGGCTACCGCCTGGCCGTGATGAACCGCGGCCACCTCTTGCGCGCGCTGACCCCGCTTTATCTTGGCTGGCTGGCCTCTTTCGTGCACGAAGTCGGTGCCGCCCCTGCCCAGGACGTGGAACGGCGGGTACAACAGCTTTCTATGGTCTACGAGGCCCAGAAGCCATATCTAATATCTCGCTGGCGCTGGCCCGATCGCTTCAACCCTTGAGGTTAGCTTGTTCACCACGAGTACCGGTCAGCGGAGAAAGGAGCGTTGATTCATGTGGGACCAAATCAAAGGCGCACTCTACGGGGCCACCCACCGCGTCTTGGTGGGCGTTGCCAATTTCCTGCCTGGATTGCTCGCCTTGGTGCTGGCGGTGTTGCTTTCATCGCTGGTGGGCTGGGCGCTGGGCGCCCTAGTCGGCCTCATCCTGCGCGCGCTTGATTTCGACAAGCGTTTGCAGAAGTGGGGAACCGTGGCTCTGGCCGAATGGTCGCCCAAAAACAGCCCGACCCTGCTCTTGCGCAAGACGGTCACCTGGACCGTAGTAGTGCTGGGCTGGTTGGTCGGGCTGACCGCATTCGGGGCTGGAGTCACGCCCCAGCTTATCCCCCATGTGGTGGAGTCCCTGCCCAACCTGGGCACCGCCATCATCGTGGTCCTGTTGGGCGTCCTGCTGGCACGCTTTCTCGCGCGCGCGGTGCTCATCAGTGCGGTCAACATGCAGATTCAGTCGGCGCGTCTGCTCAGCTTGGCGGTGAAATGGCTAGTGCTGGTCTTGGCCGCGGCCATGGCGCTCGATCACCTGCGTGTCGGGGGCGAGATCGTTCGCTTGGGTTTCGCCATTCTCTTCGGCGGAATTGTCCTCGCGCTGGCCCTGGCCATTGGACTAGGCTCCAAAGAGATCGTCAGTCGATCTTGGGAGCGCCAAACCCACAGCAAGGCCGACCCGCCCGACGACGCGCTCAAACACCTGTGAACCGGTCTGACCCCAACCTTGGTGAGGTCTGACCGGAATGCAAAAATTGCAACGGCGAAAGAGTGACCATTCTTGGCTCCTCCTTGGCCACCAACACAATGAATGCGTAGTGGAATTCACCTCAGGCTGATCCCGGGTGGCCAAGCGCCGATAGCCCCGGTCGAACCTCTGGACTTCGACCGAGTTTTCCGTGAGCACGCAGCCTATGTAGCCGCCATCGGTCTCAAGATCATGGGCCGGGACGACGACCTCGACGACCTGGTGCAGGAGGTCTTCATCGAGGCCCACCGCGGTCTGGGCCGGCTGCGTGAGCCAGGGGCGCTCAAGAGCTGGTTGGCCCGCATCACGGTGCGGCGAACGATCCGGAAGCTCCGCCGGACGCGCGTCCTCATGCTCTTCGGCCTCGATGCGCCGTCGGACTACGCGGAAATCGCGGATGTGTCGGCCACGTCCGATGAGCGAGCCCAGGTGGCGCTTGCCTATCGCTCTTTGGAGCGTCTGCCCGTGGCCGAGCGCGTGGTCTGGGTGCTGCGCCACGTGGAGGGCGAGTCGCTCGACGATATCGCCCAGATATGCGCCTGCTCCAAGTCGACCGTGCAGCGATGGCTGCGTTTGGCCCAGAAGACCCTCGAGCAGAGGGCGCCCCATGTTTGAACCGACTAGCGAGAAGGTCGAGGAGGCACTACGGCACATCCAGGTGCAGTGGGATGTCGCGCGCACCGAGGACAATCTGCGCCTCGCCCGCCAAAGGATCCGGCGTCGTGGTCGGACACGTGTCGCCGTCGCGGCGCTACTGCTTGGGGTGGCGATCGCGACTGGGGTGTCGTATCGCCTCTTGCCGGGGGTGCGCGAGGCCGGGAAGGCACCTTCGGTGGTGCAGGATTCACTAGGCCACGGGCTGCGTTTTTCCGACGGATCCTTGGCGCACCTGCTGGACGATCGCTCTCAGGTCGAGGTGGCGGTCGTGACTGCGCGGGCGATCGATTTGCGCCTCACCGTGGGACGGAGCGAGTTCGATGTGGTACCCGATCCCGGTCGTACGTTCACGGTGCACGTGGATGGGATCGTGGTGCGCGTCCTCGGCACCCGGTTCCGGGTGGAGCGGGAAGACCGGGGCGCCTACGTCTCCGTGTACCGTGGCAAGGTCGAGGTTCGGTGGCCCGGTGGCGCGCGCGTGCTGGCAGAGGGACAGACAGGGCACTTCCCCGAGGAGATCGCGGAACCGCAGGCTTCTCCGGAAGGGGAAGGGCCGCACAAGATCGAGCCGGCCGCGCCCGTGCTTTCGGCCGCGGAGATCTCGCGTCCGGCGGCGCCAGCGTCTCGTGCACGCTTCCGCGCTCTGGCCACGCGCGGTCGGTACGCGGAAGCCTACCGCGTTCTCGCCGGTGCACCGGGCGTAGTCGACAGTGGAGCCGAAGATCTGATGCTGGCCGCGGATGCCGCCCGACTCTCCGGCCACCCGGCGGAGGCGACGCCCTATTTGGAGCGGATCGTGCGCAAGTACCGCGGCGACGTACGTGCGCCGCTGGCCGCGTTCACGCTCGGCCGCATTCTGCTCTACCAACTCGGACGCCCGGGCGAGGCTGCCGATGCCTTCGCTCTGGTTCGCAAGATTCTCCCCGAGGGCCCGCTCTCGTCCGACGCCCTAGCCCGCGAGGCTGAGGCCGCGGACCGCGCCGGCCAGAGGGAGCGCGCGCGTGGTCTGGCCGAAGCGTATGTGGCCAAGTACCCGTCCGGACGACGGCTTGAATCCGTGCGACGATATGGCCAGTTCGAGTGACTTCTTCTCTCAGGCGATTTCCTAGCACTGCTCTGAGCGCGCTTGGCTTGGCGGCTCTGGGCCTGGCATCTGCCGGCACGGCCGCGTGGGCCGCAGGGCCGACGGATGCCCAAGTGAGGCTTGTCACGGAGGCGTGTCCTGACGTCGATGCCACCCGCCTGGAAGAGCTGATCGCCATTGAGCTCGACACTGTGGGTGCCGGCCAGACGCTGTGTCCCGCGGTCGTGGTGCTGGCGTGCGATGGCGATCGGGTCGCAATCACGGCGACCGAGGCGCAGACCGGCCGCCAGTCTCGCTCCGAGGTGCTCTCGCGCAACACGGCCGGGCCAGCGCTCCTGCGCTTGCTTGCACTCTCGGTAAGCGAGTTGGTTGCAACCAGCGAGGTGCCCGCCGAGAAGAGGCTCCCGCCCGTGCGGGAACCCACGCCCATGCAGCGGTCCGAACCGACGCGCCGGTTTCGTGCTACCGCGGCCGCCTCGATTCGCCGCGTGGCGCGGCCCGCGACTTGGCTGGGAGGATTCGCACTTGGCGCCGAGTTTGCGTTCGCGCGACACTTCGCTCTGGCCATCGAGGGGCGAGGCGAAATCGGATCCACCGCCACCAGCCTTACCACCGTTGACTGGCTGGTCGCGGGGGCCAGCGTTGCGTTGCTGGCAGGCGTTGGCCGGGGCGCATGGCGGATCGAGGCCGGACCCGGAGTGGAGGTCGGCCTGGTGAAGCTTTCCGCGCACGACACCGCGACCGGCGCCAAGGGTAGCAGCCTTTCCGATCCATGGGCCGGGCCGACAGGCAGGTTGCGCGTGATCCGCGCGCTCGGCAGTCGGGCTTTCCTACTGGGACGGATCGACGGTGGCTGGATCGTGCAAAGGGTGGCCGGAGATGCCAGCGACGGCAGCCCGCTGGTCGAGCTCCGCGGCGGCTGGGCCGGATTGACCATAGGCGCGGGGATGCTGCTCTGACATGGTCACCGGCATGGCCAGCGGGCCGCGTCCAGGCTCACGTTCTTCTTCATCGAGTTGAAATTGAGCGCGTTTGCCTGTGGGCAGAAGACGCTGGTTTCCAGATTGAACTCGACGTGAAACACCGCCTTGCCCGCGTCGACGAACGGCTGTACCCGATTGCACTCATTGTATTCGAAGCACTGCTCGTCGAGAATCCAGTCGAAGTCGCCGAACAGATCTGCCACCTGACCGAGGTCGTTCCCGAGTCCGACAGAAAGCCCGCGTGCGTGAGCTTCCGTGGCCAGAAACCGGTTGTAGGCGAGCTGGTCGGCGGCCGTGAGCGGAAAGCCAGTTGCGTTCGTGTATCCGTCCACATTGTCCACGCCAACGCCGTCGAAGCCCTTGCTGTGGCAGATATCCAGCCGTGCCTTCATGATGGGCCCCAGCACGTCAGTGGCACGGATGTCGAGCCACCGCTCGCCAGATGAGCCTTGCGTGTTGCCGAGAACTGATGCCGGAAAGCTTGCGGCATCCGAGCGCCAGTCCTCGTAGCTACCGGCGCTGATGTTGCATATCACCTTGGCGCCCTTCCGGTGGAGAGTCGCGACGACACTGGCATCCACGTCGAAGAGATCGATGTCGAACATCTGCACGTCGGGCGCGGTGTCGACGGTGCCAGTGAGCTGGATCTGCCAACTCGTCACTGTCGCTGGATGCCAGACAGTGGTGTCAGCGAGAGTGAGGATCGTGCCCCGATTCTCGCCGCACCCGCCAAGCGCCGTAGCGGCGAGGCAGCACAGCACGACGGCGTCCCGGCCATGGTTCATCGCCTGGCAAGACTACCAGATGGCAAGCATGAACCACGAGGAACCAACAGGCACCGGATTCCCGATCGAGGTCGATCACCTGACCATGTTTGCCCGCGGGTTGGCCACATCAAGGACATGCGAAAACAATCGCCCTTCCCCCTCTTCGTGACGTTCCTGGCCGCCCCGCTTCTCGGGGCCGCTGCCTGCAGCAACTCCTCCTCGGGAGCCATCCGACCCGCGGATGCCGCAGCGGCGAGGGATGGCGCGCCAGTTCTCCAGAACACTGGCGGGACAGGTGGCGCCACCGGGGGAACAGGCGAAAGCACGAGCATGGGCGGAAGCACCAGCGCAGGCGGAAGCACCAACGCAGGCGGGCGCACGAGCACAGGTACGGGCGGGAACAAGAGCACAGGCACGGGCGGAAGCACGAGCGCAGGCGGGAACACGAGCACGGGCACGGGCGGAAGCACGAACGCAGGCGGGCGCACGAGCACGGGCGGAAGCACGAGCACGGGCGGAAGCACGAATACAGGCACGGGCGGGCGCACAGACACAGGCGGGCGCACGGGCACCGGTGTGGGTGGAAACACGGGTACGGGTGGAAATGCTGCTGCCGGCGGCAGGGATGGCACCGGCGGCGCTGTGGTGCCGGATGGATCAGCTGGCACCGGCGGCACGACGGTGACGGATGGATCGCCCCCCGCAGGCAGCTGGTGGAAGCCAGTGGCGGGTCTTTCCTGGCAATGGCAGATCGGCGGCGGCACGATCAACCCCAGTCTCGCGGTCGACGTCTTCGACATCGACTGGGAGCAGGACGCAAGCGTGGTTACGCAGCTCCATCAGGCCGGCAAGAAGGTTATCTGCTACGTCAGCGTCGGGAGCTGGGAAGACTGGCGACCGGACGCTTCCTCGTTCCCGGCCGCGGTGCTAGGCAACGACTATCCCGGCTGGCCGGGCGAGAAGTTCGTGGACATTCGCGCGCAGGCGCTCAGGGACATCATGGCCAAGCGCCTGGACGTCTGCAAGACGAAGGGATTCGACGCGCTCGAGCCCGACAACATGGACGTCTTCAGCGACAATTCGGGCTTCCCCCTGACCCAGTCCGATGGTGTCGACTACGCGAAGTGGCTGGCGACCGAATGCCACGCGCGCGGCATGGGTATCGTGCAAAAAAACGCGTCCGAGATCACGGCCAACATCCAGTCCGTCTACGACGGGGCGCTGACCGAGGATTGCTACAACGACGGCTGGTGCGCCGACATGCAACCATACATCGACGCGAACAAGCCTGTGTTCGCCTGCGAGTACACGAGCAGCATTTTCGCCGCGGCCTGCGCCTGGGGCAAACCCAAGAAGTACAGCTTCATCCTCAAGAGCCTGGATCTGAATGCGCCGGTGACGTTCTGCCCGTGAAAGCCGCCCAGCTGTGTTGCTAGGCGACCGAGGCGAAAAGCTGGGACCAGGCCGCTTGCAACTCGGGCGCCACCGCGAACAGGCGCGCCTCAATCCGGCTCGCATCGCCTTCGGGTTCGCAGCGCGCGACCACGGCCCACACATCGAGCGGTTGTTTGGGTGTCTCCACCGCGAGCCGGATCATGCTGTTTTCGCGGATCTTGATCTTGCCGACAAAGGCGATTCCATCGCGCGACAGATAGGTGCCCTGGCAGGCGACGTTGCCACTCGAACGCAGAAGGCCCACTTTCAGCTCCACCGGCTTGTACGGCGGCGCGAGCGCGCTCGGCGGCCGTGAGACTTGGCTCGACGGCACGGCAACGAATTCGGGCACCGCGGTTGTCTCGTCGATGGCGCTGACCGAGGCGGCCACGGTGGACAGGATAGTCACCATGTACTCAGCCTCGTCGATCCGCAGGGGCGCCGCCTTCATCAAGTCGCTGGTATTGGGATGGGGCTCCTTGTCCAGGGCCTCCACCAGCTTGTCGGCCACGCCGACGATGTCCACCATCGCCCGATAGCTACCGGATCGCTCCGGTGTGTGATGGTTCGCGATCACCGAACAGAGCAAGGGTGACAAGTTCCAGCGCTGGGCGGTGATGAGGCCGATCTTGAGGTGCACCTGTTCGGCCGCATCGGCCCAGCACGCCTCGGACAAAACGCGCTTGTCGTGGGTGCGCCCGATAATGTCTTCAAACCCGGCCACCGCCACCACCCGTCCGAAGTCATGCAGCAGCCCGCACACATATGCCTCTTCCGCGTCAGCCTGGCGCCAGTAGGCCAAGGCCCGACAGCACAACGCCGACACCAACGCTTGTCGCCAGACCCGAAAGCGAACCGCGGCCAGCGGCCCGCACTCGATGGCAAAGCCGCCCACACTGAGAGCCAGGGCGATGCGCGCCACCTCGGTCGCGCCGATGCGCATGATGGCCGCACCTAGGGTGGTAGTGGGCGTGACCCGACGGTAGACCGCTGAGTTGGCGTAGCGGAGCAGAGTTGCGGCCAGGCTCTGATCCTCGCCCGCAATCCTCTCCAGCTCGCCAATTCCATAGTCGCCCCGGGCAATGACCCGGCGCAGGCGCACGGCAACCGCAGGATAGGGCGGAATGCGCAGGGCATTCCGATTCATCAAGTCGATGACGCGAGGAATCAGGTCAGCAGCGTCGGTCACAGGTTTGCAGTCTACCCGCGTTGCCGTCGGTCTCAAAGCAGCCTGTGCGGACGAAAGGCTCATTGGCTCGCGCGCTGTCACCGATTGGACCTCCGGATTTTGCTTCGATCTTCCGGTGTGGCCGCCCCTATGATCGCCCCACGCTCGAGAGTGGAAATCAGTCTCCTGGCCTCCTGCCCCAGCTTGTCCACGCGCGCTTGGTCGAACCCCAGCGCATTGCGCGCATGGGCGAGGGCGCTGTCGCTGGTCACATCGCAGTCGTGCCCATAGAGCACGATGCCCAGCCCCAGATCACGGGTAAGGTCTTCGGCCACCGCCACCACCGCGGCCAGCGGGTGCACCAATCCATCGATCACGACATCGTGGTGGTGGCCGAGCACGAGCTGCACGTCGACGGGTAGCTTCCAGAGGCCAGCCACCACCGCCGAGGCCTCCTGGTGACACTGCTGCAACGCAATCCCCAATAGGGATGGGGCGAAACTCGCCGCGGTTTTCTTCTGTTCGCCAAGCACGATGAGCGCCGCCGCCATTCCGATGTCGTGCAGCAGACCACAGAGAAAGGCGTACTCCGAGGCGATAGAGGTGAAACTGGACACCATGCGGGCCAGGTGCGCGCAGACCGTACTGTGGCGGCGTACCATTTCCATCGGTTCGGAATAGGCCTGCGAGCGGAAGACGCGCGTGTTCAACGACACTTCCCAGGCGATCTCCGACAGGTTGCGCAGACCCAGACGAACCACTGCGTCCTGCAGCGAGGTGATGGCACCCACGGGCGCGAAAGCCGCGGACTGCGCGATCTTGAGCACCCGCCCCGCGAGCATGGGGTCCTTTCTCATCACTTCCACCACCTTGGCCGCGTCCACATCCGGCTCTCGGGTGAGCGCGTGTACTTCCAGGGCCGCTGCGGGCAGCAGGGGAGGCGTGTAGCCGGGCGAGGCGAAATGCGCGCGCAGGCGCGCCGCGAATTGCATCGCCGATTCGACTAGGATTCCATCGCTGGCGATAGCGTGTTCGCCTTGACCGTAACCAGGGTTGTTGGTGTGAATCATCGTCGGTGGTTTCCTTTGCCTCGCCGGCTAGCGGAAGATCACCAGGGCCTCGCCGCGAAGCCTGGGCGCCTCGACAAGGGTGGCGGCGATATCGCCTTCGCAGAGACCGGCGCGATTCGCATCCGAGCCGTCGGCCAGGCGTTTGGCCGTGGCTCCGTCGATCGGCTTGTCGCTGCTCACCAAGATGTCGATCACGTCCGCGACGCGCAGAAGGGCCACCAGGACCGCCAGCGAACCTCCTGCCTGGTTGGCGCGCGTCGGTTGGTGGTGCCAGGCCACTACCTTGGGTAAGGGACTGGGCAGGCCCCACTTGGCCAGGACATGCCCACCCAGAACTGCGTGATCGTAGCCGAGAAATTCGCGTTCCCGGAGGTGGAGCTCGTCGGTAGTGCCCACCGCGCTCCCCAGCAACGCCGCATAGGTCTGATGGCGGGTCTGCATGAGGAGGAGCTTGCCGATATCATGCAGAAGCCCCGCCAAGAAAGCGACCCCAGGAACAACGCCGTCGCCCCCGCGGTAGGCCAGATCGCGCACGATAGCGGCGGTTCCCACGCAGTGCTCGCGCACCGCCTTGCCCGCGCCCTTGACGTCAGCAAAAGTCGCCATGGCCGCCATGCCCGCGGCCAGGTCGGTCACCGCACGCGCGCCCATCCTGACTATGGCGTCCTGGATTGAGGCGCAGGGCAGCCGAGTTTGAAACGCGACTGAATTGGCCACGCGAAGAATGCGGGCGGCCAGGGCCGGATCCTCCTCGATGAGATCGCGCACCTGCTCCGTCTTGAAGTCGGGGCGCGAAACGCAAGCAATCACCTTCTGCACGACGACCGGGAAGGGCCGCAGTCCCTCCAGCTCGGCCAAGTGAGCGGCGAGGCTCTTTGCTGCCTTGGCATCGGCGATACTCTGATCGTCCTCGCCAAACCATAGTTCCTCAAGCACCGATTGTGATAGTTTGGCCACGGCACCCGTCCCCCTTCTCAGTTGGTCGCCACCGAACGGACGGCGGCCTCAAGTTGGGCCAAGTCGAATGGCTTGTCCAAGTGACGATTGGGCACGCTGTCGAGAAATGTGCGGGCCCGTTCGGTAAAAGCCCCTCCGGTCATAAACAGAATCCGTTTGGACAAGTCCGGCTTGGACTGGACCAGCTCCTCGTAGATGTCCATGCCCGTCACCTCGGGCATCATGAGGTCGCACACGATGACGTCGTAGCCGCAGTCGTGGCGCAGAAGCTCCAGCGCCTGGCGGCCGTCGTTGACGAAACTCGCATTCCAGTAGCGACTGATGCAGCGACGCAACGACGTGCCCAAGGCGGTTTCGTCGTCAATCAGCAACACGCGCAAACGGCGCTCGTCAGGCACACCCACGTCGTGGGGCGAGAGCGGCTTTGCCTCCTCGGCTTTGGGCATGCCTTCGGCTGGGGGCATGATGAGGCGCACGGTGGTTCCCGAGCCCACCTGACTTTCGATGTAGATCTCCCCCTTCAGCGCGGTCACGATGCGGTGAACGATAGCCAAGCCAAGACCGGTTCCCTTGCCCACCGCTTTGGTGGTGAAGAAGGGATCGAAGACGCGTGGCAAGACCTCGCTTGGGATGCCCACGCCGCTGTCCTGAATCTGAACCACGGCACGACCCATCCGGTCGGTGGTGGTGGAAATGCGAATCTCATTGTTGGGCACGTTGCCTTCGGGAATGGCCTGGGCGGCATTGATGAGCAGGTTGAGGAACACCTGTGCGATGCGCGACTCGTTGGCGTCCACCATTGGCGTCTCGCCGTATTGGCGCACCACCTCGGCGCGGTACTTGATCTCGTTGCGCGCCATGCGCAGGGCGGATTCCATGATGGCGCAGATGTCGACCGGCCAGACTCGCTCGCCCCCACCACCGGTGGAGAACGAGCGCAGGTCGCGCACGATGTCCTTTACGCGTTGGGCGCCCTCGCGTGCCTCGTGTAACGGCCGGTCCAGGGCTTCGAGTTGGGGCACCAATTCGGCTGCCTTGTGCGCGCCCCCGCTGGTCAATTGGCCGGAGATTCTCTGCACCTCGCTAGTCACGTACTCGAGGTTCATGCTCACGTAGAGCAGCGGGTTGTTGATTTCGTGCGCCACCCCCGCGGCCAGGGTGCCGAGAGACGCCAGCCGGTCGGCCAGCATGAGGTGGCCCTGAAGCTGCTTGCGTTCGGTGACGTCACGGCAGAGCAGAACCACGGCGCGCTCACCTTGAAACTCAGTGATCAAGTAGAACACGTCCAAAGTGGCGCGGCTTCCGTCGCGGCAGAGAAAGTCAACCTCGGCGGAGGGCGCCGGCCTTCCGCTGGACAGCATCTCGCGCAAGCGTTCGGCCTGGAATTCGCGATCCTTTCCTTCGATCAGGTCGAAGAACTCGTGCGTGGTCAGCTCTTCCGCGCTTTCGCAGTGAAGCGCGTCCACCGCGGCGCGGTTGGCATAGACGATGCGTCCGCTCGCGCACACCAGGACTGGCTCAGGTGCGACCTCGACCAGGCTGACCAATCGCTCGTCGGCCTTGGCGGTCACCGCAGCAAGGCGCGTCGTGTACGTCCCGGCCTTGCCGTGGCTCGCTGCGCGTCTTAGGGCGTAGCCGGCAGCCAATCCCAGCACCGATAGGGCTAGCACTCCCGCCGCGACCATCGGTCCCCGCACGACACCAAACAGCACGACCATCGCAGCCAACCCGCCGACCACGAAGAGCGGGGAAAGATAGCGCGAGTTGAGAATCTTCATGGCCTGCATGTCCGGTTTCCTGCTTTCGCGTGGGGATCCCGCCGGCTTGGCCGGCGGCGTACCATCGCGGGAGGGTTTGGGAACCCTCCCAGGGTTCCCATGTCAAAGTCCAAAGGCGATACCGGTCACGCTCAGCTTGGCGACGCGGTTGAGCCAGGCCAGCCAGCGGGCGCCGGGATGAAAGTAGCGGGCGATGTCTACGGCGGCGATGCCCAATATCATTGAGCTGAGCAAGAAGCGCGGAGCCGTGCCGTCACGGTAAATGCCGCGGATGTCACCGTCGGTGGGCTCCAGGCCTGCCCAGTTGGCGAGCACGTAGCCGATGGACATCAGGGTATTGAAGGCGAGCATGCCCTTGCGAAAGGGCGCGTTGTCCATGCGCAGTCCCGGTCGCCGGGTCAGGATGACCTCGTCTTCATATTGCTGGCACTGGAGGCCGGCCGACACGATGGTGTACAGCCCGGCCCGGCCTGGCGAAAAGGGCTCGCCATCGTGCTTCTTGCAGTCGCCACCCCGGCAGCGGATTGACGGGACGATGGCAAAGTAGGGGATGAAGCCCATGAAGGTAACGGACTGGACGCCAGGCCAGTTGCCCATGGCCAGGTTGGCCAGGAGGTGGCAGGTTTCGTGCGCTGCCAGTGCGGTGACCGCGCCGCTGGCGAAGATTGCGGCGGAGCGCCATGGCAACGGCGGAGGGGTCGCCACGGGCGGCGGGACGGCTGCATGCAGCTCGGGGCTCGCGGACTGCTCTGAAGCCGGCCGCGCTGTCCCAGCCGGTGGCAGGCCCCCGGGGGGCGATGCGGGCAGGGGCGTTTCCTGAGCGGCGGTCGGCCCGGTGGCCAGCGTAGGAGCAAGGCACACGAACGCCGCAAGAGCGTGGCGGGGCCGGCGGCCCCGAACTAGCACCGGCGGGCTGTCCCTCATTGCGACAGATCTACGGGCGAATCCAGTTCACAACGAAGAGACCGTGCCCGCCCTGGATGCCGGCTCCTGAGAGGGCGCCACCCGCGTCCGTGCTCAGAACGTTGTCGGGCCAGGGGCCATCCTGCGGTGCGCGGGGGCTCAGAATGCAGCTCGAATCGCTGCACTGATCGAGCTTCCAGGCCACGCCGCTGATGTTGTTTTGCGCCATCCACGCGAACCAGAGGTTGGCCTCGTCCTCGCAGACGTAGTTGTGGTTGGGGGCCAGACCTCCGTCAGAGAAGGTCGCGCCGAACTCGGTCACGAAGATCGGAAGCCCAGCGGCTATGGCGGTGTCGCCCTTGTTGCGCAGCGACTGCCGGTGGCTACACGAGTAGAAGTGGAGGGTGTAGAGCAGGTTGGTCCCGGCCACCGGATCCAGCGCCGCCTCATCGACGTTCTGCGACCAGTTCGGCGTGCCCAGCACGATCAAATTGTCCGGATCCACAGCGCGGATCGCCGCGACCACAGCCTCATGGTAGGGCTTGATCGCCGCCCAGGTGTACGGGTTCGGCTCGTTGTAGGGTTCCCAAATGACGTTGGGATAGGCGCCGTACTTGGTCGCCATGGCGGCGAAGAACGCGACCGCGTCGGCCTGTTCAGTGACAGCCTGCTCGGTGTGCCAGTCGACCAGCACGTAGACGCCAAGATCGAGGGCGTGCTGGACGATCTTGTCGACCTTGGCCTGCATGGTAGTCGGAGAGGCGAGGTAGCCACCGACGCTCTGGTCGGCCCCCATCGCGGCGCGGATCACAGACAGTTTCCAGTTGTCGCGCATGTAGGCGAGCCCGGGCTCACTCTCGGCAAAAGGGGTCGACTCCCAGTTCAACCACGTGCTGCTGACACCCTTGAGCTGCACAGGTGCGCCGGTCTGGTCGACAAGCTGGGTCCCGACGACATTGAGCTGCCCATGGATGGCCACTGGAGAACCGTCAGGGGCTGCCGAGGGCGCGGGAGGGTCGTTCCAAATGTCGACGCCGGCTGGGGGCGGATCGCTGGCGCAGGCAAGAATCAAATAGGGAGCGGTGAAGAGAATGAGAGCTATCGAGAACCTGTGCGTCTGCATCGTACATCCATCGAGGGGGGGTCGCGCAGCTTTGGTTGTAGCGGACCCGGGGGTCCGAGGCACGGAGGATTTTCCACGGGGTAGAGTACCTGGCATGTCGTGTCCCACCGCCGTACACCACATCGCCATCAAGGTCCGGGATCTGGAGCGCGCCGAGCGCTTTTTTGTGCAGACCCTGGGCCTTGGGGTCCTGCGGCGCTGGCCTGCGCTAGATGGCCCGGGCGAGCGCTCACTCTGGCTCGACTTGGGAGCGGGCGCGTTCCTGGCGCTGGAGCGGGCCTGCAGCGAGGGCGAGCCGCTGGCCGCGGGCGGGCCGGGCCTGCATCTGCTGGCGCTGCGCATCGAGCGCGCCGAGCGCCAGGCGTGGATCGATCGACTGGCGAATGCCGGCGTGCCCCTGTGCGGCCAGACGGCCTTCACTCTCTATTGTAGGGATCCCGAGGGCAACCGCATCGGCCTCTCACACTGGCCGGATCCCGTGCAGCATGAAGCGGAGTAGACTCGGCTCATGCGAGCTGTGTTTGTGATGCTGAAGACTGATCCGGGCCACGTGACCGAGGTGGCCAACTGCATCGCCGAGATCGAAAGTTTCTCGGAAGCCTACAGCATCAGCGGGCAATACGACCTGCTGGTCAAGCTGTACGTGGACGACGTGGATGGCGTGGGTCGGCTCATCGAGCGGCAGATCCACCCCATCCCGCACATCCGCGAAACCTACACACTGCTGACCTTCGAGGCCTTCGGGGCATCGGGCGGGTAGGTGTAGAAAATGCAATGCGGGCTGCTATCTTCGACCAATAAAGGAGTGCGGATGTCTGATTTTGCACGCTGGCCAGGCAGGAGGACGACACCATAGTGTCCAGACAGATAGCCCTTCTCGCGACCTTGCTAGCGCTCGGCGGCTGTGCTCCCCAGCTTGACGCGGACCATCCCGGCTACGGCAAGCAACCCGATTGCTGGACCTCCGGCTGCCACGACCGCAGTCACACCATGCGGCCGACCGACTGGCCATACCAGTGTGCTGGCTGCCACGGCAGCAACGGCGCCCCCGCCAGCCACGTCCCGGACTCGGCCGACCCCTGTTCGCCCTGTCACGGTGAGAAGCACGGCGGACCGTCAGCCGGGTTCTTCGACCCGACCGCCTGCAACACCTGTCACCGCTGAGACAGCAGGCGCGCACGCCCCGCGGCAAGAGCTCATACGTCGTGTCTCGACGCGATCGCCTGGCGGGCGAGCTGATCACAGCGCTCGTTGTTGTCCACGCCGGCGTGGCCAGCCACCTTGACCAGTTTCACGCGGGAAAAAGTTGCCAGTTGTTCACGAAGGCTGGCGACCAGTTCTTGGTTGGCCTTGGCTTTCCAGCCCTTGCCGAGCAGGCCCAGGGCGTAGCTGGAATCGCTGTAGATGCGGATGGGCCGAGTCCGATCAGGCGCAAGTTCGGCGGCCAAGGCGAGCCCCCGGGCAATGGCCGTCAGCTCGGCAATGTTGTTGGTGCCCACGCCCAGGTATTCACCGCGTTCCGCGTGTTCGCGATCGGCGACCACCACAATGCCGATGCCCATGGGGCCGGGGTTGCCGGAGCAAGCCCCGTCGGTCCACACGTGGATCGTGCCAGGAGCATGGTCGGCGATCCCGGATGCGGTGCGCCCCCTGGGACGCGCACCCGGTGCGGACGCGGCCCGGGGTGCGCGCGGCGGGCGGGGCTGGGCCGTCGGCACGGGCTGGCTTCCGGGCTCGCTCCCGTTCTCGGCCAGTGGCGCCAGGTTGCTGGGCGAAGGCCGGTAGCTCTTGGCATCTTCCTGGCGGTACTTCATCTCGGCCCGGCCTTCGCTGTCTAGAACCGGCCGGCTGTGGGCGCCCATCCGCACCCAGACCGGCTCGCCCTTGAAGCTCATGCGTGACCAAGACATCATGGGCGCCCACTATGGCTGGATTCGCCTGCGAGTTTCCACAGCTTCTTGAGCGGCCCCGAAGGCTCTCCGCGTCGTCCACTCGTTCGCGCCTTGGCCAGAAAAACAGGTAACCTCCCGCCGTGACCGAAGCAGACAAGACCACACAGCCCGACCGGGCCGTCGAGGTGGGCCACGGCGTCCTGTTCATCGGGTTCGCCAAGGCCTCATTCATGGTGTTCGGGGCCTTGCAGAAGTTCCTGCTCGCCCGCGTGGTGGACCTGGCCGAATACGGCGCCTTCTCGGTGGTGAACAATGCCATCTCCATTGTGAACAACACCATCGTGCAGGGGACCATCCAGTCGGTGTCCAAATTCACCGCTGAGGACGACGCGCGAGCGGGCGCGGTCCAGCGCGCGGGCTTGAAGCTGCAAAGCGTCCTGGGTGTGGCGGTGGCCGTGGCCTTCTTCCTGGCTGCACCTCTGGTGGCCGGGTTCGTGAATGCGCCGGAGCACACCTCGCTCTTCCGGCTGGCCGCGGCTATCCCGCTAATCTACGCCTTCTACACAGTTTTCGTGGGCACAGCCAACGGGCAGCGCCGCTTTCATGTGCAGGCGAGTTTTGACGTCGGCTTTTCCATCACCAAGACGGCCCTGCTGCTGGCGGGCGCGGCGCTCGGGCACATGGCAGGGCATTCGGTGGCCGGGGCGTTCGCCGGTTTTATTGCCGCAGCCGTCGTCATCATGCTGGTGGCGGGCCACAAGATGTGGCTCGACCCAGGGCAAGGCCGCTTCTCGCCCGCGCGCCTGCTGGTGTTCATGGGAGGCGCGGTGACCTACACTGGGCTCATCAATCTGGCGTTGAGCTACGACTCCCTCCTGTTGCGGCGCTTTGCCGGGGCGGCGCTGATGGGGCAGGGGAGCAAGGCCGACGCGCTGGTGGGCGTGTACGAGGCAGTTCGCAGCCTGGCGCTGCTTCCCTACCAGGCCCTCCTGGTGGTGACCTTTGTGATCTTTCCGCTGGTTTCGCGTTCCACCTTTGCCGAGGATCGCGACGCGACCCGGGCCTACGTGCGGCAGACTCTCCGCTACGCGCTCATCTTCGGCGCGGCCATGGCGGTGGTGCTGGGCGCGCGCCCCGCAACCTTGCTGAGGATCTTCTATCCAGCCGGCTACGGCGCCGGCGCCGCCGCCCTTCCGATCTTGGCGGCTGGCGTGGTCGCGCTGGCCCTGCTCTCGATTGCGGGATCGATTGTGACGGCATCCGGGCGGCCCTACGTCGCCGTGGCGCTGGTAGCGGTGACCCTAGCTGCGGGCACCACCCTGGCCTTCACCCTGGTTCCGCGCGCCACCGCAGGACCGGCCATGCTGGTTGCGGCCGCCGCGTCGACCGCGGCCGGTATGCTGGTCGGCTTCCTGGCGGCTCTTGGGTATCTATGGCGTCGCTTTGGGGCCGGGCTGCCCCCGCTATCGGTCTTGCGCGTGTTGGTTGCGACGGCGCTTGCTGTAGGCGCGGCCCGCCTTGTGCCCGGCTCGGGCATTGTGGCGGGCGTGGCGGCCATGGCGCTGGCCGGGCTGGTGTTCGCGGTGGCGCTGCTGGGGGCGCGCGAATTCGGCGCCACGGATCGCGAGAAGTTCCTCAAGATCCTGCATCGGTAGGGGCGACCTGCGGTCGCCCCAGGTGTCAATCCTCGTGCTTGCCGCCCATGTCGTGCAGCCGCGCGTAGATGCGCGGACCCAGGCTGGACACCATCAGCTTTTCCACCTCACGTTCGACCTGCTCCTGTTGATCGGCGTCCTTGTAGATGAAACGGATGCCCATGCCGGGCGTGCTGACCTCGCTGCCGGCTTCATCCTGGCGCGTCTCGCCCTCGTGCAAAACCCAGCGCACTTCGCCCAGCAGGACCATGGGCGCGTCCGAGTGGGGCACGAGCAGCTTGAACAGGAACTGCGTCCCCACCTCGAGCGGTTTCTTGGTCTGGATGAAGGTGCCACCCTTGGAGATGTTCTTCGTGTAGTCGTAGAAGAACCGGTTGAGGCGCTGGTACTCAACCCTGAGCTCGATAGGGGCCCGTTCCTCCTGGCGGCGCTCGTGAGGCTGCGACATCCTGTCTCTCAACCGTGATCGTCGCACGCCCCGCCGCCTGGATCAATCACCGTTTCGGCCTGCGCCCCTTGTTCTGGGGTGGCGGGCTGGCGTTGGCTGCGCTGGCACTCGACTTCGTGCCGCTCTTCGACCTGCTCGGGTTCGATCTATCCTTCGCTGTCGGTCTCGGCGCTGCCTTTGCCGCGGCCGACGTGGGCCACGGCGCCGTGACCGCGGCTCGACGCGCGCACCGCGAGGTGTCGCTACTCGCGCTGGTGTTCTCTGCTTCGGTGGCTGGGCTGGCGCTGCTGGCGGCGCCCCTGCTGCTGTCGCTGGCGAACGCCTGGCGCGTGCGCAACTGCAATCTGCCCGTCGGTCTGGCCTTCTTTGCCCTTCTGCCGGTGGCCAGCGTCCTGGTCGCCGCGCCCGCGGGCGTGCTGGCAGGCTTGCTAGTGCGCGGGCCGCGCCTCGGGCGCGTAGTCGCCTTCATCGTGCCGGCGGTATCAATCATGTGGGCGTTGCTGCGCCTCTACCTGGACCCGCCGGTGTTTGCCCTGGACCCCTTTGGCGGCTACTTCCCTGGCCCGATCTACGACGAGGGCCTACGCCCATCGACGCGCCTTGTGTGGTTCCGCCTGGCCAATCTGACCTGGATCGCCACGGCGGTGGCGCTGGCCGGTTGCCTCAGTCGCAGTGGGCAGCCCGGCCAAGCGGGCCCGCCGAAGCTTGCCTGGCGCTCTTTCCCGTCGCGGCTGGCGCTGGCCAGGTGGCTTGGCGCGACCCTGGTCTTGCTTGCGGGCTCGGCGCTCTGGTTCGGGTTTCGCGCCGAGCTTGGCTTTCACCTGACAAAGGATGACCTGGTCCGCGTGTTGTCGCGGCGGACGCAGAGCGAACACTTCGTGATGTGGAGCGAGCCCACGGGGGACACACCTGCCGAGATTGCGCTCGTGCACCGGGATCTGGAGTTCCGCTACCACCAGTTGCGCGAAATCCTCGGCAGTGAACCACGCCTTCCGATCACCGTGTATCGGTTTCCCTCCGCTCAGGCAAAGAAGGAGCTGGTGGGCGCCGGCGCCACGCTTTTCGCGAAGCCTTGGATGCGCGAAATCTACGTACAGGCCGAGCGTTTCCCGGCACCTCGGCTGCGCCATGAACTGGCCCACGTCTTTGCCGGCGGGTTTGGCGATTCGGTCTTCGGCGTGTCGTTGAGCTGGCGCCTGTGGGGGCCGCTGCCGGTTCCGCACCTCGGCACCGGCCTGATCGAGGGTGTGGCCGAGGCGGCGGACTTTGGCGATCCCGACGGGCGCGCGACCTTGCACCAGCAGGCGCGGGCCATGATCGCACTCGGCCAGGCGCCGTCCCTGGCGCGGGTCATGGGCGCCGGCTTCAGCGTCGAGTCTGGTGCGCGCGCCTATGTCCTGGCGGGCTCGTTCTGTCGCTTTCTGCTCGATCGCTTCGGGGCGGACAAGCTGCGCGCGGCTTACCGCTCGGCCGGCAATTTCCTGGCGGTATACGGCTTGCCGCTCGCCGAGCTGGAGAAGACTTGGCGAGTTTTTCTGGAAACCCAGCCCCTGGACGGGCGGGACGAGGCACGCGCCAAGGAGCGTTTCCGCAAGCCGGCCATCTTCCGCAAGGTCTGTGCGCGCGAGCTGGCCGAACGCGAGGCTGAGGCGCGAGGGCGAATGGGCTCCATGCCTGACGCGGCGGTGAGCCTGCTGGACAGCGTCTGTCGAGATGATCCGGACGAGCCGACTTATCGGCTAGATCTGGCCGAGGCGCTGGCCGCAGCCGGCGCCAATGACAGGGCCTTGGCCTTGGCCAGACCGATGATCGACGACGAGGCCCTGACCTGGCCCCTGCGCAGCCGAGCCGCCAGCCTGATCGGGGCGATCGAGTTTCACGCCGGCGACCTCGGCGCAGCGGCGGCAGCGGCGGAGCGCAGCCTGGCGCTTGCCACCGACGAGAACGAGATGCGCACGGCCTGGGCTAAGCGGCGCGCCCTGTCCGACGATGACGCTCGCCGGACCCTGGGCCGCGTGCTCTTTGGCGATGGCCCTGCGCGCGCACCCGACCCCGCTTTGGTGGCCTTTCTGGTGGGCGAGTTTGCCCGCCTCCACCCCGAAGAGGCGCTGGGGCCCTATCTCGTGGGACGCCAGCTAGCCGGGCGGGATCCCCACTTGGCGCTCGCTCCCCTGGCCCAGGCCTGCCCGCTGGACGGGGTGGGAATGGCCGTGGTTCTTGAGCCGCCTTTCTTCAAGGAATGCCAAAGGCTCTACGGCGAGGCGGCGTTTCTGGCCGGCGATCTGCCGCTTGCTCGCCGGGTCTACCAAGCCCTGCGGGATCGGGCGACGCTCGAAACCGATCGACTGCGCGCGATTGACTTCCTGGAACGCATCGCCTGGCAATCAAGCCAATAGCTTCTTTCCTGTCGCAAGGTCGCGCTGGCCTCGGCTACCATGTCACCCATGCGTGCCCACGCTTCTCACAGTGTCAAGCTCAAGCCGGCGGATCCCTTTGACCTGATCCGCTGGCTGGCGCGCAGCCAGAGCGATCCGCGCAAAGCGGTGGCCGAGTTGGTGCAGAACTCCATTGATGCCCACGCGCGCGGGGTACGCATCGAGCGCCGACGCGTGCGCCATACGCCTGCGCTCACCATCCGAGACGACGGCGAGGGCGTGCTTCCCGAGCTGGGTCGGGAGGAGGCCCTGAGCGCGCTGGTTACCGAGATCGGGCACTCACGCAAGCGCGGGCTGTCGCCGCGTGAACGCCACGACCAAGTGGTTGCGGGCAAGTACGGCATCGGTCTTCTGGGTTTTTGGTCGGTGGGCCGGCGCATGGACATTCGCACGCGCGTGCGTGGGTCCGAGGTATGGCTGCTGCACTTGGTGGAGGATCAGGAAAGGGCCGAGATCCTGCGTGACCGCATGCCGCTCGAGAGCGACGAGACTTTCACCGAGGTCATCGTTTCCGAGCTGCACGACTCGGCCCTACGCATGTTGGGGGCACGCCGGCTGACGGAGTATTTGGCTGCGGAGCTGCGGGGCGCGATCCTGGCCAGCGGAGTGTCCATCGAGATCTTCGATGGCATGGCGCGCGGGCTGGGGCCGCGGCGCTTCGCGGTGGTGCCCCGGCGTTTCACCGGCGAGCCTCTTGCCCTGCCGCCCGAGATCCCAGTCGACGGGAATGCCCCGATTCGGCTCGAACTCTATCTGTCTCGCGGCCTCGAACGCCCGGCGCTTGAAGTAAGCTGTGCCGGGACCCTGGTGGCGGACGACGTGGGTGAGCTGCGCAACTTGGGCCTGGACCGGCTACCCTGGATCGGGCGCGAGCTGGCCGGGTTGATCGATTTTCCCGGTTTCACCGTGCCCCCGGGCACGCGCAGGGGCGTGGCGCCCGACGCGGCGGCCGAGGCCTTCGTGCAGGCGCTGGACGGGGTCGTGCCCCTGGTGGAGGCGGAACTCAAGCGTCTGGATCGTGAGCGGGGAGCCGCGGCCAGCCGGCAGGTGGTGCAGGACTTGCGACGCGCACTCAAGGGACTGCGCAACCGACTGCCGCAGTACGAGCTGCCCGCCGTGGCGAGCAGTGAGGCCGAGATGCGGGATGCTGGCGAGGCCGGGATCGCGCCCAGCGGCGCCGAGGTGGACGCAGGCGATGGCACGGGCGAAAGCCACGACGAGGCCCCGCCGGCCCGCGATCGCACCTTGGATCTCTTTCCGCCCGGACCTCTCTTCGCCATAAAGATTTCGCCGCCCGAGATCGCGCTGGCACCTGGCCGCGAGCGGCGCGTGCTGGGCGTGGGCGTGGACGAGTCAGGCCGGCGTGTGCTGGGCGAGGTGGACATGGTTTGGAGCACCGCCTCGCCTGTGCTGTCCATCGCGGGCGAGGGCCGGCGTCCGGCGGTGCTGGCCTCGGCCGATGCGCGACCAGGCAGCCGCTATACCCTGGTCGCCGAGGGCCGGCAGGGCGAGCGCACAGCGCGGGGTGAGGCCGCCGTGGTCGTCATCGAGGCCGAAGAGCCCGGTGCCGGTCTCGGCTTTGGCATTCCGGAGCCCGAGCTGGTGGACGACGCCGGCGCGACTTGGCGCAGCCGCTTCGATGGCCGGCGCTGGCAGGTCAATGCCAGTCACGACGACTATGTTGCCTTGCACGCAGAGGCGAAGGCGCGGCTTCGCTACCTATTGGCTCTGCTGGCCAAGGAGATCGCTCAGCGCACCCACGGCGTCCCCGGCAGCGAGGCAGCTTTGGAGAGCCTGGTCGAGATCCTCGCCCACGCCGAGCGCAACCTGCGCGGCGGGTAATCCGACGACAGCAGCCGGCGGTGCAAAACAGCTATGCATGCTACCATTCATGTGCAGCTCCGCGAGGACGAGGTTGGCAGGACGAACCTGTTCAAGTACATCCTCAGACCGCCCATCGCCCAGGAGCACGTCAGCATGACCGACGCACCAAACAGGCCCAGAGGCCCTTTGTTTCGGTTACGGCCCCCAACATTGAGCGCGGCGAAGACGCCATTGCTCGCTGGCGCGATCGAAACGTTTTCTCCATCCCGGCCTGCCAGAGCTGTCCTGTGGCCTCCGTGTGTGGCGGCGGCTGCGGCGCCGTGGCCGCGAACCGCACCGGCACCGTGGCAGCGCCGGACTGCCGGCCAGTTCGGGAACTGCTGGGGCTCGGCGCTCGCTACTATCGTCTGGGCGACGACTGATCCAACTCACGTCTACAGTCGGCCGCCAGCTCCGATCAGATAGCCCAGCAACGCGCCGTAGAGAGTGGAGATGTACGGGTTCGAGGTGATCGGACATGCGCCCGAGCTGCAACCAACCAGCCGGTAGTAGCCAAATCCGAGAGCACCGCCGACCACGACCGAGGCCAAGGTGGAGAGAGTCATCTTCGTCTCCAGCGCAAGGGCTAGTCGCATCGAATCACCCGCAGCATCCCCCGCCGCTGCTGGCGGTCGCGGTGCTGACCTTGTCGTCGACCTTGGCGCGAACCTCCGCCATGTCGAGCGCCCTGATTTCGTCGATGAGCTTCTGCAGCGCGTGTCCGGGCAGAGCACCGGCTTGTTCAAAAATGAGGATCCCATCGCGGAACGCCATCAGGGTTGGGATGGCCTGGATACCGAAGGTCGTGGCCAAGTCCGGCTGGTCCTCGGTGTTGACCTTGCCGAACACGACGTCGGGGTTGGCCTCGGATGACTTCTCGAACACCGGGCCGAAGACGCGGCAGGGGCCGCACCAGGGTGCCCAGAAATCCACCAGCACGATGCCGGTCTTTATGGTCTGGTCGAAGTTGCTTTGATCAAGTGCCTTTGTTGCCATGTTCATTTCCCTCTTGCCTGGTGAGAGCCAGTCTTGTTGAAAAGGATTCAGCGTGCAGGCATGCCGTCTTTCTTTCCTTCTCGAGCCAGGCCCCGCGCAAAAGATTCGCGGGTTGGCGAACCCAAATGCGGCTTTCTGGCTCTCACAGGGCGTGAAAAAGCGACTCATCATAGTTGGAGGCGTTGCCGGCGGCGCCTCGGCGGCCGCGCGATTGCGCCGTCTGGACGAGAACGCCGAGATTGTCATCTTCGAACGCGGCGCGTTCGTGTCATTTGCCAATTGCGGCCTGCCCTACCGAGTTGGCGACGTCATCACCGACGAGCGAAAGCTGCTGGTGGCCACCCCGGAATTGCTGCGTGACCGTTTTCGCATCGAGGTCCACACCGAACACGAGGTCACCGCCATCGACCGTGCCACGCACACGGTCACCGTGCGAAACCTTTCGGACGGTTCCGAGCGGCAAGAGCACTACGATGCCCTGCTGCTGTCCCCAGGCGCGGTGCCCATCCGGCCGCCGATCCCAGGCATCGACTTGCCGGGCGTCTTCACGGTGCGGAGCATCCCGGACGTACGACAGATCCGCGCCTGGATGGACGAGCATGCCGCCAAGCGCGCCGTCATCGTGGGCGGCGGCTTCATCGGACTGGAGATGGCGGAGAATCTGCGCCATCGCGGGCTGGATGTGACGATCATCGAGAAACTGGACCAGCTCATGCCTCCTCTCGACCCCGAGATGGCGATTCCGGTGCGGCTGCATTGCGAATCCCATGGCGTGACCGTGCGTCTGGGGGACGGCCTGGCCTCGCTCGCGGCGGCCGCCAGCGGCGGGCTGACTGTGCGCACGGAACACAACCTGGAAATCGCGGCCGACCTGGTCATCCTTTCCATCGGCGTGCGGCCGGAAACCCAGCTAGCCAAGGCGGCGGCTCTGACCATCGGGCCACACGGAGGCATCGTCGTCGACTTGCACATGCGCACCAGCGACCCGGCCATCTGGGCAGTGGGCGATGCCGTGGAGATCTCCGACGTCGTGACCGCCAGCGCCGCGCTCGTTCCGCTCGCAGGCCCAGCGAACCGTCAGGCCCGTATCGCCGCCGCGTCTATCGCCGGACGTTCAACCGGATTTCGTGGCGTGCAGGGAACCGCAGTGTGCGGTGTCCTGGGATTGACCATCGCGTCCACCGGCGCATCGGAGAAGTCCTTGCGCAGGGCCGGCCTTTCCGACTTTCAGGCTATCTACCTGCATCCCGGTCATCACGTCGGCTACTACCCGGGCGCGAAGCCGATCCATCTCAAACTGCTGTTTCGCCCGTCGGACGGTCGCGTTCTGGGCGCGCAGGCAGTGGGTGAGGCCGGGGTCGAGCGACGCATCGACACCATTGCCATGGCGATCCAGATGCGCGCCACCGTCGACGATCTCGCCGAGGCCGAGCTTTGCTATGCCCCGCAGTACGGTGCAGCGAAGGATCCGGTGAACCTGGCCGGCATGATCGCGCAGAACGCCCGCAACCAAGATTCGCCTCTGGCTGGCTGGTCCGAAATCGATGGCCCGGACGTGTTGATTCTCGACGTGCGAGAGAGTTCCGAGTGGCACGCCGGCCACCTTGAACGCGCGGTTCACATTCCGCTCGGCCAGCTGCGCGACCGGCTGGGCGAGCTGCCCAAGGACCGCCCCATCCTCGTCCACTGCGCGGTCGGGCTCCGTGCTCATGTCGCCGTGCGCATCTTGCGCCAGCACGGCTTCGACGCCCGCAACTTGAGTGGCGGGTGGACCACCTGGCGCCATGTGGCCGCCGCTGCGGAGTCGGCCCGGGCCTACCTGCCCGAATCGCGTGCTGTGCCGCCTGAGCCCACGGGATAGAGCGACCGGCGCGCCGAGGGAGTTCGACTAGCGTTGCTCGTCCAGCGCCGCCTGGACGGCTTTGCGCAACGACTCCTGCACCTGCCGGGGAACCAGTGGGCTGGGCGCAGACTTGCACAAGGCTAGCGTGCGCTTGAGCGAATCGCACAACCCCTTGCAGTGTGGGCAGCCATCCACGTGTCGCTCCATCTCGGCGCACAGAAACGGGCTGCTCTCGTCTTCCAGCTTCTTGGACAGCATCGTGAGCACATCGGG
>PMJO01000074.1 GCA_003158455.1 Myxococcales bacterium
GCGCTTGATGCCGCGGGTGTCGCGACCCGCGGCCATCTGTTCGCGCCGGAAGCAAGCGGTGTAGGCCACGTGCTTGATGGGCAGCTTGTCGCCTTCCAAAATCTCGTCGCGATACAGGTTGGTCACCGGCACCTCGGCGGTCGGGATGAACCAGAAATCCTCGATCGCATCGTGGTACAAGTTGTCGCCGAACTTGGGCAGGTTGCCGGTGCCCACCAGGGCCTCGCGCCTTACCATGTAGGGCGGCAGGATCTCGGTGTAGCCGTGGCGGCCGGTATGCAGGTCCAGCATGAAGCTGATCAGCGCCCGCTGCAGCCGCGCGCCCCAATCTTTGAGTATATAGAAGCGCGAACCGGAGACTTTGACCCCGCGGTCGAAGTCCAGGATGCCCCAGCGCGGGCCCGAATCCCAGTGCGGCTGGGGCGTGAAAGCGAAACTGCGCTTGACGCCTTCTTCGCGCACCACCCGGTTTTCGCTGTCGTCTTTGCCCACCGGCACCGACGGGTGCGGCAGGTTGGGCAGCTCAAGCAGTTTCTCGTCCAGGGCTTGCTCCTGCTGCGCCAGCTCGGCAGCCAGCGCTTCGATCTTCTGCTTGAGCGCGGCGCCCTTGGCCTTTGCCTCTTCACGAGCCTCTGGGGTTGGCGCCTTGGCAATCTCGCGCGATAGGCGGTTCTGGTCGGCCTGGATGGTTTGGGAATCGTTCTTCAACTTGCGCACGGCTTGGTCGAGCGCTAGCACCGCGTCCAGGTCCACGGTTGAGCCGAGTTTGGCAAAGCCAGCGCGCACCTCGTCGGGCTTGTCTCGGATGAGTCGGATGTCGAGCATGAGGAACGCAGTGTACGACGAGCACGGACCGACGGCTAGCTGGTCGGACAGGACCCCCACGCAGCCGCGGCCGCCACCATGGACTCGAATGGAAGACCGGTTCGTGCAATGTGGAGGGTGAGCAATGGCGAGCCTCCGGCCCCCGGTTCCGCCCAATCCTGGCTCACCTCGCCCCGGCGCGACGGGCCAGCAGAATGAGGGCGAGGCAAGTCAGAAGAGCCAACCCCGTGGTGACCATGCCGACGGTCAACCAAGGATTGTCGTACTCGAGCACGATCGAATGCCGGCCAGGAGGGACGACCAAACCGGACAGGGAGATCTCCGTGCGCAACAGCGGAGCCGCCACCCCGTCGACCAGTGCTCGCCAGTACGGATCCCAGGTCTGGTTGATGGCCAAAAACGATGGCCCGGGACCGCGTCCGAACACGTCGAGGTCGAGGCTGACCGGGGTGCGCGCCACCGTGTGCACGTCGGCTGGCGCGGGTAGTGCGGGAAACGAGCGCAGGCCGGAACTGTCCACGCACGCCGTGTCGACCGCGTCTTCGCGCAGGCTGCGCACGGCTTTCTCCCAGCCCTGGTTTCCGTCGACGATCTCCACCCGGCGGGCGGCAAACACCATGGGCTGGCTGTTGTGCAACCAGCGCGCCTGGATGGAGACCGGTTTGCCCCCAATTTCCGCCGTGCCCGCCGGCTGGAATTCGCTGGCGCCGGCCTGAATGACGGCGGTTACCCCGCGGCGCCGCAAAAGCGGTTCGACCAGAGCCCGGTCGCCCTGGATGGCTCCCCAGAAGGAGTCGGTGGCATCCGAGGTCCAGCGCAACTGGGTGAGGTCGAAGTCACTCTCGAGCGTCATGGCCAGTCCCCACTGCACTGGGATGAGGGGCTGGGCGATGCCCCGCGTCCCCTGCAGACTCTGGATCCCGGGGATCCAAGCCGCCCAATGGAAAACCGTCTCGTCGCGCCCGCTAGCCACCACGGGCCGCAGAAACGCCGGCGGGGCATTGAGATCGGAGCGGTCATGAGTCGGGACCACGGACTTGCCCGCGCTCACCACATCGATGGCCAGGGTCGCAACCAGTATGAGCGCCTGCGTGGGGTGACCGAGGCGTCGGCGCAGGCCCAAAATGGCGGCGATAGCGAAGGCCACCATCGCCACGCGCAGGGCATCGAAGGCTGCCAGCCGGGCGTGGTCGATCCCGCACAAGCCCAGTACAAGCGCGAGCAACGCCGCCGCCCCGCCGAGCAGCACGAGAATGCGGACCAGGATCCGGCGCGGCCGTGCGGGCCCCCGCACGATGAAGTCGAAGCCGTAGGCCGACGCGACAACCAACGGTAGCACGATCAGAAACGCAAACTTCTCCGGGAAGCGAACGCCCGAGAACAAGGGCAGCTTGTGCAGCACGGCCCAGAGCGGAGAGAACCTGCCCAGCGCCAGCAGGTAGCCCAACCCGGCTAGTACCACCCAGGCGAGAAGTCGACGGAAGCGCAGGGCGCACGCCGCACCGGCGAGCACCGTCGCCAGCAATCCCGGGTAGAGCGAGGCCAGGAACGGCCCCGGCCTGGGCTGGTAGAACGAAAGCCCCCAGTAGCCGCCCGGAACGTCAAGGTGACCCAGGGCATTCGGCGAGAGGAGCTCAAAGGCGCGCAGGGCCGGCATGGACCAGAGGCCGGCCCAAGCTTCGGGCAAGCCTCCCGCCCGCACGGTCTTGCCGGCGTGCTCGAACCCCGGGATCAACGCCGCGGCCCCGACCGCCACCCCCAGCCCAAGGCCGACTGCGACCAGGACCAGCGCCCGCCGGGTAAAGCGACCGCGCTGCTGCACGACGAGCGCCGCGACGAGCAAGGCCATCACCAGCAGAATCGATGGTTCACCGGTCAGGCATTGCCATCCCACGCTCAGGGAAAGGCCCGCCACGTCGCCAAGCCCCGATCCACGCAACAACCTGAGGACGAAGGCAAGAATCAAAGGCGCGATACATGCAACGAAAAGGCTCGGTAGGACCGTGGTAGTGGACAGCAAGTAGCCACCGAAAGCCCATGACAGCGCGCCCATCAGCGAGGCCCACTCGCTTCGGCGTAGCGTGCGCAGGAGGAAAAACATGCTGCCCAAGGCGACAAGCAGCGGAAGGATGACCTGCAGCGCGAAGGCCGCTTCAAACGGCAGCAGGAAAAACAGTGTGGTGAGAGGGTGAAAGATCTCGTGCGCGGGATTGCCGGCGAAAGGCTGACCGGACGCAAAGAATGGATTCCATTCCGGCAAGCCGCCGGAAGCACGCGCCAGCGACGCAATCAACGACTTCGCCGGACGGTGGTAGTCCGTCAGGTCGCCCCCGCTGAAGGCTTGGTTCCGGAACAGGACCGCCCACGAAATCGTCAGGATAGCTGCGGCGACAAGCAGCCCGGCGACGACTCGAAAGCGGCGATGCCTATCCGGTACACGCGCTTGCACAATCCCCCGCACTATCCCTGCGACAGGCAACAAGTGTCAAGCGCCTGCCAGAGGGTACTACCAAGCAGATTGACGCTCTTGCCACGGCCGGGTTCGATGCGCACGTGGTTCGCGTGCCGGCCGCTATTTCACGGTGAGACTCAGGCTGAGGGTGCGGATTGTGGTTCCTGCGGTGGCCTTGATACTCAAGGTGGCCAGACCTGTCGCGGCGGATGAGGCAGCCGACAGTTTCAGAACCGCGCTGCCACTTCCAGGTTGCGGGAGGCTAGGCGGGGTAAACGTCGCGGTCACGCCGGATGGTAGTCCCTGAATCGCTAATGCGACCGCCGAGCTGAAACCGCCCAGCATCGAGGTCGTCACGTTGACCGTAGCCGTGCTCCCCCGGCTCAACACCAGTGTGCTCGCGCTAGCGGAAAGGGTCATGCCCGGGACCAGCAGGGTCAAGGTTGCGGTCTTTGTCACACCACCACCGATCGCGGTCACGGCCAACGAATAGCTGCCGCCCGCAACGCTACTTCCGACGGATATGCTGATGGGACGGCTTCCCGATCCGGGCGCACTGATGACCCCGGCGGAAGCCGTGACCCCTGCCGGCATGCCGCTTACGCTGACTGTGACGGCAGAGCTGAAGCTGTTCATTCCCTGGGTCGATGCCGTGGTCGTTCCGCTACCTCCAGGCGCCACGCTAATCGATGCCGGGCTGACCGTCAGCGAGAAGCTGGGAGGCGGGAGCACGGTTACCGCGAACGAGGCAGTCTTGGTCACACCACCACCCGTCGCGCTAACCGTCAAGGTATAGTTGCCCGCGGTCACGCCGCTGCCGACCGCAACACTGAGCGTGCAGATCCCGGATCCAGGCGTACTGATAGTCCCGGTAGAGGTCGTGACCCCAGCGGGCGTTCCCGTCACCTTGACTGTGATGGCAGAATTGAAAGTGGTGGTCCGTATGGTGGTTGCACTGGTTGTGCCGGTGTTTCCCGGCGTCACGCTCAGCGAGGTTGGGCTGATGGTCAGCGAGAAACTGGGAGCCGGGAGCACGTTGATGCCGATGACCGCCGTCTTGGTCACGCCCCCTCCGGTGGCGGTCAAAGTTGCCACGTAGGTGCCGCCGGCCACGCTGGCGCCGACCGTCACGGTAAGTACGCTCGATCCCGCGCCGGGCGCCGCGATGGTGGCAGACGAGAATTTGGCGATCACACCCTGGGGCAGACCGGAGACGGTGAGGCTGACCGCGGCGTTGAAGGTGGCGCTCCGGGTCGTGGTCACCGTCGTCGTGCCGCTCGCTCCCGCCGCGACATCAATGGAGCTTGGAGCAAACGACAGGGAAAGCGCCGGCGGAGGGCTGGCTACGGTCAGACTGAGCGGGGCACTGTGAGAGGTGCCGCCAGCACTACCAGCAATGACCAACGCGTAGGTGCCGGACGTGGCGCTGGACGCCGCCGCGAGCGTCAGAATCGTACTGCCCGAGCCGGTCAGCGAGGCCGGGGCGAAACTGCCGGTGACCCCTGCCGGCAATCCGGTGACCGAGAAACTGACTGCCGAGTTGAACCCGTTGTTTGCCTTGACCGTGAAGGTCGCGCTTGTGCTGGCGCCGGGAACCACCGAGGCCGTGCTCGTCGTGCCCGCGATTTGGAAGTTGGGAAGAGTCTTACCTTCTGACCAATGGTTTACAAGCTGGGCGGCATCGACCGATCCCAGCCCGGTCGCCATGTCGTAGCCAGGACCCGCGCTGTAGCCGGTAACTCCCGGCACGGTGTTGCTGCCCTTGACGATATCGTGGAAGACCGCCGCGCCACTACTGTAGGTCTGGTTGTAGGCAAGCGCATAGAGGACTGGGTTGACCAGGCCCTGGGATTGGCCGGCCTTCTGCAGTACCAGCGCCATAATGCTGGCGAACACTGGTGTCGCCGCCGAGGTCCCGCCCACGCCCATAAGCTGATTGTCAGCGTAGATCTTGTAGGCATCCTGGATTGCCGCGGGCATCGCCAGATCGGGAATGTCACGCTTGCCGTCAGCCAAGACCCCCAGACCAAACTGCCAGGCAGGCTTAGCGTAGATCGTGCTGACCCCGCCGCCGCTGGAGAGCAGGCCGCTGGCACTCTCGTTCCAGACCATCTCGGGAATGTAGCCGAGCGCGGAGGCCTGCGTGGTCGGATCGTTGGTCGTGCTCCAGTAGGGCGCGCGGTTGGAGGCATCGTCGAACTGGGTGCCACCGACCGCCGTGTTGAAGGGGGTGGACCCAAGGCCGTTTATCGCGAGGCCGCCGGTGGCCCTGGCGGCGTTCATCTCGTCGCAGCCCGCCGCGCCGCTGTCCATCGAGGCTACAAACACCGACATTCCCTGGGTGGCGGCCTGCTGCCACAGGCTATTGAAGAATTGGTTGCCCGCGGTTCCAAGGGATTTCTCGCAAAGGCCATAGCTGAGCGACACGATAGGCGCGAGGTTCCGATTCACGGCGTATTGAGATGCGAGGAAGATGCCGTCGGTGGCGGTGGTGGACGCCGAGACGACGAACTTGACGGTAGCCTTCTTCGCCAAAGCGCCTGCCCACTCGACATCCAGGTAGGCCTCGGCCTCGTCGCCGCCGCAGATGATGCCGGGGTCCTTGCCGTTCAGGATGATCTGCGGATCGTTGGCCGGCAATCCGAAGCTGGTTCGGAAGGTGCGCACGTTGGCGATGGCGATGTTGCTGCGCCCAATGACGGCGATGCTTTGTCCGGTTCCGTCCAACGATGCCGTGTACAGGGGACTGACATCATAGATCTTAACCAGGTCTTGCGGCACCAAGGCGCTCTGCTGAATGCCGTTGTAGGACCAGGTGTTTGCAGAGTCCGACAGGTCCCTGCGGACGATGGACGGTTGGGAACGAAAGTCGTGCAGTGAAACCACACCAAAGACGACGCTGGCCAGCGCGCGGGGAATCTCCGGATCGTTCGTGTTGGCATAGTGAAGCTCGCCAGCGACCGTGTACGCACGGATGGGCGTGTGAAAGGTCTCCTCGACTTGCGCGGCCGTGCCGGTGAATTGCAGCAAGCGGCCTCCGCTCGACACTTGCTCGATGGTCATGCCGTGGCTTTGCAACCAGGCCGAGACCACTGCGACGTCGTTGTCGGAAATGCCGAATCTCTCGGCGTACATCTCGGGAGTCAGCCACCTGTGGTGGCTGGGCGAGTTTGGGTCGTGTTGGTCTCGGATGAGCAGCCGCAGCGCCTGGTCTTGGACGTCGTCCGGGCGCAAGACCAGAATCATCTTCTCCATGCGATGCCCGAAAGGCGCAGCCCCCGTCTCGAATTCGGCTCGCGCCAGGGGGTGTCGGTTTCCCGACAGTACAACCCGATCCTGGGCGTCGATTATGGCGGTCAGGCGGTCTACCGGCCGGACCGACAACGGATCCGAAATAGATTTGCCCGCGGGCGAGTCCCCGCTGGCAGGCAGGCTTTCTTCCGGCGGCTCTCCGTCACAAGACGCACCTAGCAGTGAACATAGCGAGCTGAAAACCAGCAAATCGCTGAACCTAGCAGTCACGCGCAGCATCGTGGTCTCCTTTCGGTAGCCCGGCTAACTCAGTGAGTCCCGTGGCTTTGCGTCCCCCGGTCGCCCGGGGTTTGCTCTTGTCGAGGGATCCGATTTTCAATAGGGAAGGCTAGATTGAAGCTTCGTTTGCTTGGGCAGCAATGGCTGTGCCAACCGTCTGCCTCCTCGGGATGTTCTCGCCCTATCTCTGCGGGCCGGCAGAGTATTCTCGTCCTGTGATCGTCGGGCGGCCAGGCACGACAAGACGCCGAACCGACGGGAGAGCCGACAATTTGCAGACTGAGTGACAGTAGTTGTCCAAGGCCCAGCGAAAGTCCGACAGGACCGGGTGAACGTGACCAGCAGCATCGCAGGCGCAGGTACGTCGAATCCATGCACGAAAAGGTGGGTTACGTTCTGACTTGGGAAGGACCGTTTTCTTGCGCTAGAATGCCCAGCCATGGCCCCAAGCAATCGCTGGCCCGTCCCTAATGAGCCCCCACCGTCCCTTGGCAGCCCCGTGTTCATGGGGCCGCTTACCGTGCCCGATGTCTCGCGCAAACGGAGATGGGGCTGGCTGACTTTGTGGACGCTGCTGGTGTTCGCGGGCGGTGTCGCCGCGGGTCCCACCCTGACAAACCAGGCGTTGTCGCTCGTCGAACGCGGGTACGCGATGCTCGGGATGTCCGTGCCGCAGTTCGTGGGGAAGAGTAAGCCGGCCGCGCCCTCTCTCGCGCCTGCTGCGCCTTCGATCGCGCCTCTGCCCGAGCCCGCTCCCGGCGTGCAAGGGCGGGCCGAGGAGCCGGCGGCGGCCGCAGAGCCCGTCGCAGCGCGGGCGGCAAAACCCGCCGAGCCCGAAAGACCAGCCGCGGCCGTGGCGCCGCCGCCCGCCGCGCGCACCGAAACCGCTGCAGCGCCGGGCCGCGCGGAAGCTGCGGCGGCGAAAACGCCGGCCGCGCACCCAGCTCACGCAAAAAACGAAGCAAGGACATCGGCCGCCAAGGCCGCGCCCACCGTGGCGACCGCCGCAGGCCCCGCAGCCAGCACCTATCACGATCCTTTTACCGAGGGTGATGAGCGCGCGAACGGGCCCAAGTCCGCCGTCCCTGCCCGCAAGTCCAGGCCGTCATTCGAGGAACCCGCGCCGAAGGAGAAAAGTGAGCCGGCAACTAGACCCACGGCTTCCGGCTCGCAGGATTCGCTCGACAACCTGATGGCGGACGTGGTTACCGACAAGAAGAAGGAAAAACGGCACGAAGGCAAGAGCCTGGATGCCCTGCTGAACGATGTACAGAAGAGCAAACCCGAGCCAGCTCCGAAACGCGAAGAGCCAGCGCCGCTTCCACCGCTGTCGCAGGCCGACATCTCCAGAGTCATGGCGGGCGTCAAGATGCGCGGCCAGGAATGCGGACGCCAGCTCGGTCAAAAAGGCATCGCAGAGCTGAAGCTCGTCGTGAGCAAGGACGGCCGGATAACCGGGGCGAGCGTCGGCGGGAAGCTGGCGAACACGCCGGTCGGTGCTTGCATCGAAAAGGCCGTGCGCGCGGCGTCGTTTCCTCCCTCCGCCGGCCTACGTTTCGAATACCGCATCGACATTCGCTAGCGGGACATGGAGGGTCACCCGCCGTTGTAGCCAATGGCGATAATCACCCCGGATGCATCGCTACTGACGAAGAGTCGCCCATCCACTCCGGTTTCGATACCCACGGGGCGATGGGGCCAGCCGCTGCCGGTGTCGCCCGCGCCCGCATATTCGAGCAAGGGGACAGGATCTCCGCTTGGCATGCCATCGGCGCCAAATGGAACATGCACGACCCTGTACCCGGTGGCCGGGGTGCGATCCCACGAGCCGTGGTACGAAATGATTGCGTTCCCCGTCATCTCGGCGGGGAAGGCGCCGCCGCTGTAGAACTTGATATCCAGGGGCGCGGAATGGGCCTGCATGACCAGCACGGGTGGAATCACGTTTGCCGTGTTTCTGCACCACAAGTCGGTGTGAGTTCCATCGCCCAAGAATTGTGGATGCACCCATTGCGTCCCGGGCCCCAGCCCCACCCCCGCGGGCAGCAAGAACTCCGACCAGCAGTACGGATAACCATAGAAGTGCCCGGGCTCGGCAAACAGGTTCAGCTCTTCACCGGGGTTGTCAGTGTGGATGTCGCCCCCCAGGTCAGCTCGGCTTAGGTCATCAACGCCGTTCTCCACGCCCCAGACCCGCCCCTGCGAATCCAAGGTCAGACCCACCTCGTTGCGCAGGCCATCGGCGAATAGTTCACCCTGCGCAAAAGTCGAACCGCTGGCCAGGGTGCTTTCGGCAAAGCGGATCACCCGAGCCCGGTTGGAATTCGGATCCACGTTGCTTCCCGAGCCGACGGAAACGTAGAGACGGTCTTGCCCGTCGAAGAGCAAGGTGCGCGTGACATGGAATCCGCTGGGAAGTCCGCTCACCACCGTCTGAGGTGAGGGCAAAGCCTGGCGCCCGCCAGTGTAGGCCCAGCGGTACACGGTCGTCTGGCTGGATGCGTACAGATAGCCGCCGTGGATGGCGATTCCGTGATTCAACCCCGAGGTAGTTGCCAGCGTCACCCGTTCGCCGCTATCCGAAACGCCATTGCCGTTGCCATCGAAGAGCAGCGTGATTTGCCCTGCTCCTGCTTCGACGACCAGCAGGTCGCCGTTCGCGTTGCGTACGATTCCGCGCGGGCTGTTGAGGCCGCTGGCCCAGGTCCAGGCGCAGTAGCCAGAAGGCACGCTGGCATTGGCGAGAGCTGCCGAGGGTGGCCCGACACAGGTGCTATGTAGGCCGGGCGAGACGTCGCTCTCGCCCTTCGCCGAATCAGGGCCGGTATCCACTTCCACGGCTTTCGTGTCGATGAGCGCGGGAGCGTCGACTGGGGCAGCGTCAACACTGGCGTCCAGGGCGGCAGTCGCTCCCCCGGATCGTGTGGCGCCGCCGGCCGCTCCTCCCGACGTCCCCACGCCACCACTAGACACTATGCCTCCTGTCGCTGATGCCCCGCCTGCGGCACCGGCCCCGCCGCTGGATAGCTTCCCTCCTGTCGCCGATGCCCCGCCGCTCGACGACATTCCTCCCGTCGCCAATGCCCCGCCGGCAGTACTTGCTCCCCCAGTGGCTTGGCCGCCACCGTTCGCGCTACCACCTGCAACCTCAGCCAGCGCGTCGAGCTGCCCCTGAGCGCCGCCCGCGCCGCCGGCGGCCGCGCGGCCCCCCGCACCAAAGTCGACAGTCTTCGAAGATGCGCTGGAACAAGCCGCCAGCATACAAAGAACTCCGATCCATCCACGGTTCGTTGCCATCCTCGTCCTCCTTCCAGCCTTTGGCAGCGCGACACACTACGATTAGATGTCACGAGCGGTACAACCGTCGCATCCACGGCAACACCGGCAAGATGTGGCGGTCTTCAAGCTGGAAAGAGGCTGCCGCAAGTGGCATAGAAAGGACGCGCCGGTGGGTCGTCCCCGCTGGGAGGTGCAAGAATGAGAGCCCTATACATCAATGCATACGGTGGTCCTGAGGTGATGCAGATCGGCGAGCTGCCTGCCCCCGAGCCCAAACGGGGCGAGGTGCTGATCGCCATCAAGGCGTCCTCTATAAACCCGGTGGATTGGAAGGTGCGCGGCGGCGAGTTTAAGTTCATCACCGGCCGTAGCTTTCCCAAGACGCTTGGCTCGGACTTTGCTGGTGTGGTGGAACGTGCCGGCGCCGGTGTCGCCGTCCCGGCTGTGGGAGACCGGGTCTATGGAATCACCGCCCTTATGCTGCGCAAGCCAGGTGCCCAGGCGGAGCGGCTGGTTGCGCCGCTCAAACGTCTGCGCCGCATGCCTGACGGCATGTCGTTCGAGCTTGCGGCGGCGTTGCCGGTGGCCGGGCTCACCGCGCTCAATGGACTTCGTCAATGCGGCGATCTGCGCGGCAAGACCGTGCTGATCAATGGCGCTACCGGCGGCGTCGGGCATTTCGCGGTGCAGATCGCCAAGGCCCGGGGCGCGACGGTGACCGCGGTGTGCAGCGAACCCAACGCCGAGCGGGCACGCTCGCTGGGCGCTGCTGTGGTCATCGACTATCGCAAGCAGGATTTCACCCGGGGCAACGTCAGTTATGATGTGGTGTTCGACGTCTTCGGCCACCTGAAGTTCCCGGCGGTCGCCCCTGTGCTCAAAGACCGCGGAGCCATGGTGACCACCATGCCCGGGCCATCCCTCATCGCACGATCGGTCTGGCAGAGGGTCGTCGGCGGCAAGCGGATCATACTTGGCAGCATGCGCGACCGTCCCGCGGACTATGCCGAGTTGGAACGCCTGCTTGCCGACGGGTCGGTCAAGCCGGTGATCGACAAGGTCGTTCCCCTGGCTGAGGCCGTCCCGGCCTACACAGCCCTGGAAGCCGGCGGCACCGTCGGCAAGGTGGTCATCCGCATCGCCTGAATTGCATCCCGACGAGTTTGGCGAGGGGAATGGTTGCAAACCTCGGCCCGGCCACCATGGTAATCTAGCGATGTGAGCCACCCTGACGCAGGCGCCGCCGCTGCACGTTTAAGAACTGCGATGGATCTCTGCGATCTTGGGCCGCAGCTTGTGCGACAACGCTGGCTGCGAAACCACCCCCTGGCTTCGCAGCAGGAGATCGCCGCCCTGCTTGGCGCCTTCTATTCCCTCCGCTCTGGCGCAGAATATGGCGACGGCGTGGGCCAGCCCGGCACCTGGCCGCGAAGGCGCTAGCGCATGCGCACCGTTCGTGAGGCACTGCTGGGTGCGCTCGACGACCTGGGCCGTCTCGATCATGCCTTTGCCATCATCGGCGGCCTGGCGGTCAGCGCCCGCTGTGAACCAAGACTCACCCGAGACGTAGACATAGCGATGGCGGTATCCGACGATCGCGACGCGGAGGAGATCGTGCTCCGCCTCCAGAGTCGGGGCTACCGGGTGGTGACGACGCTGGAGCAAGATGTGACCCACCGTCTGGCGACCGTGCGCCTGCAGGGCTCCGAAGTCGAAGACGCGGGGGCTCTGCTCGATCTGCTCTTCGCCTCATCGGGGATCGAGCCCGAAGTGGCCGCCCAGGCCGAGCTGCTGGAGCTTCTGCCTGGGATCAACGCCCCGGTGGCACGTCTCGGGCACCTCATTGCGCTCAAAGTCCTCGCCCGAGATGATCGGCTGCGTCCGCAGGATGCGATGGATCTGCGTTCACTTCTGCAGGATTGCAGCGAGGCGGATCTGGCCCTCGCGCGCGAATCGCTGGCGCTCATCCACGCGCGTGGCTTCGATCGTGGCCGGGATCTCCCGGCGGCCTTGCAACAAGCCCTGCGTGACTTCCGGTAGAGCGCTGGTTTGCGACTTTCAGACCTTCCCCTCCAGCAATGCCAACGCCCGCGGCAGGTCCGGGCGCAATTGCAGGACCGGCGTCAGGGGATCTTCGCGCAGCCGCTTCATGCGGCCAGGCGCGGTCTTGATGGTGAAGGCCGCGGGATCCAGGCGAGCGTTGACCTCGGACCAGCGCAGGGGCATGGACACGCGGGCGCCCGGCACTGCGCGTGCACTGAAAGGGCCGGCAATGGTCTTGCCGTGACCGTTCTGCAGGCAATCCAGGTACACGCGGCCAGCCCGTTGGGCCAGGGCGCGGGTCAAGGTGGCAAGATCAGGATGATCGCGAACCATTACCTGGCCGAGCAGTTGGGCCAGGGTACGCGACTCGGCGTGGGTAAGCTGGCCGGCCAGGGGAATGAGAACGTGCAGTCCGCTGCCGCCGCTGGTCTTGGCAAAGCAGGGCAAATCTATGCGCTGGCACAGTTGGTGTATGGCGCGAGTCAGTTGCACCACGTGGGCAAAGGGCGCGTCTTTCGGATCCAAATCCAAGATGCACCAGTCCGGCCGCTCCAAAGAGCCCACGCGGCTCGCCCACACATGCAGCGGAATGCTGCCCAGGTTGGCCAGGTACAGAATCGATTCCACGTCGTCGCACAGGAAATACTCCAGTTCGCCCTGCCGCTCGTCGCTCCAGATGCGCACCCGGCGCACCCAGTCGGGCGACCAGGTGGGCGCGTCTTTCTGGAAGAACGACGGCCCGGCGATTCCCTCGGGATAGCGGGTCAGCACCAGGGGCCGGTCGCGCAAATAGGGCAGCAGCCAGGGCGCGATTGCGCGGTAGTAGTCAATCAGATCGCCCTTGGTGAAGCCCTGCTCAGGCCAAAAGACTTTCTTCAGATTGGTGAAGGCAATCCGCTTCTCGACATCCGCTTTGGCGAGCGGCGGCTCGGCCTGCGCCGACGGGCGGGCGCATTCCTCCGGCCGCTTGTCAGCGCGCCAACGCAGGAAGGTCGGTTGGCGCAAAAGTCCGTCGCTGGTGATCTCTTTGTAGCGAACCTCGCACACCAGGCGCGGTTTCACCCAGGTGTGCGCAGGGCCGCGCGGCGCCGGTCCCGTGCACGCGGGAGCGGCCTGCACGTCGTCGTGAAGCTCTTGCGGCAGGCGGGCCAGATCCTTTTCGGACAGGCCGCTGCCCACCCGTCCGGCGTACACCAGGGCGCCGGATTGGTGCGCAGCCAGGTGTAGGGCGCCCAGTCCGCTGCGCAGGCCGCGGGGCGCGGTGTAGCCCACCACTACGAAATCCCCACTGCGGTCGCGCCGTATCTTCAGCCAATCAGCCGAACGACCGGCGCGATAGGGCGACTCGGCCCGCTTGGCCATCACCCCCTCCAGGCCCAGACGTGTGATCTCTTCGAACATCTCTTGCCCGCGGGTCTCGATATGGTCCACGTAGTGCAGTGGCCCCAGTTTCGGCAGCAGGCGGCTGAGCAGCGCCTTGCGCTGGGAGAGCGGCAGCGATCGCAGATCGCGATCCTCGAACCCAAGCAAATCGAAAACGAACAGGCTGGCGGGCAGACGCAGGGCCGCGTGCTCGATATCCGGCGGTCGGGTTAGCCGCGCCCGCTGCTGCAGGCGCTCGAAGCTGGGCCGGCCCTGCTCGTCGCACACCGTGATCTCGCCGTCCAGCACAACATCCGCCGGCAGCGCGCCCAGTGCCGCCGCCAAATCAGGATAGAGCGGGGTGGCGTCGCTGCCATGCCGGTAGAGCAGCTTGCCCCGCCCGCCCTCATGCGCGGCCAGGGCGCGAAAGCCATCGTACTTGATCTCGAATAGCCAGCCTGGCGCGGAAAATGGCTGCGGCCGCGTTTCGGCCAGCATCAATTGCACCTGCTCGACCCGCAGTGGGGAACGCGGCAGTTTCTCGACCTGCGCACGCACCTCGGCCCAGCGGGGCGAGCCGTCACGCAGTTCCTCGATGGTGAGGCCGGACAGCACGGAAGCTTCGGCCAAGCTGCTCGCGTCGCCGCGGACAACGTAGGCGTCGCGTTCTTTGATGAGCAGCCAATCCTTCTGGCTCTTCGCCAAACGCACCAGTGACCAGGCCCCACGCAATTTGTAACCGGCGAAGGTGAAACGCAGCTTGCCCTTGCGCAGGCCCTGCTCGACGTCGTCAAGCGGGGTCCAGGTGCCGCGATCCCAGACAATGGTGGGGCCGGCGCCGTAGTTGCCGGCAGGAATCACGCCTTCGAATGATCCGTATTCGATGGGGTGATCTTCCACCTGCACCGCCAGACGCTTTTCCGCCGGGTCGAAGCTGGGCACCCGGGGCACCGCCCACGAGCGCAGCACGCCCTCCATTTCCAGGCGAAGATCGTAGTGCAAACGGCGGGCGGCATGTTTGTGCACGACGAACATGCGACTGGGGCCGGAACCGCCGCCAAACGGCTCATTGGTTTGGCCCGCCGAACGTTTTGCGCGATAATCCTGCAGGGACAAAGGTGCCTTTTCGCGCAAACATTGCGCGGGACTCGCCGCAACTGTTTTATGCGCTATTCTTGAATCATGGCGCGGGCAATGGCGGGTGCAACAATCTCGTTTGGGTTGGTGTCGATACCGGTGAAGCTGTACGCGGCCACGCAGCCGTCGGCCGGCATTTCGTTTCACCTGTTGCACAGCAAGGACGGCTCGCGCCTGCATCAGCAATACCTGTGCGCCAAGGACGGCCAGGTGGTGCCACGCGAAGAAATGGTCAAAGGCTACGAATTCGCCAAGGACCAGTACGTAACCTTTACCAATGAAGAACTCAAGGCCATGGAAGAGAAGGCAACCCAGACCATTGCCATTGCGCAGTTCGTGCCCGCGGACAAGGTCGACCCGATCTACTTCGACCGTCCCTACTACCTGGCGCCCGACAAGGGCGGCGAGAAGGCATATCGCCTGCTGGTCGAGGTGATGCGCCAAAGCGGCCGCGCCGCCATCGCTCGCTATGCCGCGCGCGACCGACTGTACCTGGTGATGTTGCGACCGGTTGCGGGGGCGCAACCCGGCGCCAGCGGGCTGGTCATGCAGCAACTGCTGTATGCCGACGAGGTGCGCCCCTTGGCCGAGGTGCCTATACCCGAGGGCCAGGCGAGCGACGCCGAGCTGAAGCTGGCCAGTCAGGTGGTCGAACAGATCGCCTCGGACAGCTTCGACCCGGCGGCGTATCGCAACGACGTGCGCGAACGCATGCAGGCCGAGATCGAGCGCAAGGTGGCCGGCCACGAGGTGGCGGTGTCGTCCGCGCCCGAGCAGCCCGCGAAGATCATCGATCTGATGGAAGCGCTCAAGGCCAGTCTGGCGGCGCGCAGCCAGCCGGCGGCCACGGGCGCGGGCGAGCTTGCGCGCAAGCCAGCTCGATCCTCGTCGCCGCACAGTGCGCGGCCCAAGGCGCGCGCGCGGGGCTAGTCACGGGGGCGGCGATGCGGGTGTGGGTCGGGACCAGCGGTTTCAGTTATCCGCCCTGGCGGGGTTCGTTCTATCCCGCGAAACTTCCCGCCAATGACATGTTGGCCTTCTACGCGCAGCAACTCCCGACGGTGGAGATCAACAATACCTTCTATCGCATGCCCACCCCTGCCCTGCTCGAACGCTGGTCGGCCGCCACCCCCGCCGACTTTGTCTTCGCCCTCAAGTGCAGCCGACGCATCACCCACGAGCTACGCCTGCACGACGCACAGTCCGCGGTGGAGCGCTTCGCCAGCGGCGCCGCGACCCTGGGCAACAAGTTGGGCCCAGTGCTGTTCCAGTTGCCGCCCTGGCTGCACAAGGACCAGGAGCGGTTGCAGACCTTCCTGACCGTGCTTGCCCAAGTCGGGCCTGGAATTCGTCCTGCCTTCGAGTTTCGTCACGCCTCGTGGTTCTGTGACGAGGTGTACGCCACTCTGCGATCCGCCGGGGCCGCTCTGTGCATCGCCGAAGCGGAGAAGCTAGCGACGCCGCTGGAGGCCACCACATCCTGGGGCTACCTCCGCCTGCGCCGGGAAGACTACACCCCCGCCGCGCTCGACGCATGGGCTGAGCGCATCGCCGGCCAGCCCTGGAGCGAAGCCTATGTCTTCGTCAAACACGAAACCGCAGAGGCTCCCGTCCTGGCCCGCCATCTGCTCGCTGCCCTCCGGCCGGCTGGGTGAACAACGATTCGCCTCAACCGAGCCGCGAACGCTCAGGCTTGGACAGGCGCGAGAGCAGGAAGGGCACGTCCTCTCGAACAATCTCCCAGATCCTGACCGGGTCTATCTTCCAGTAGTGATGCACGGCCAGGTCCCGGAGCCTGGACATGTCCTTCCACTGGACGTCAGGATAGCGCCTCCGAGTTCTTTCCGAGACGTTCTTGCAGGCCTCGCCTATCACGATGAGTCGCAGAACAACGCTGTCCTGAAGCTCCGTATCGGACACGAAGTCGGGAAGTTGCTTCTTTCGCAGGCGCGAAACGATGAGAGCGCAGGCTTCCCGGATGTCGTCGAGGAAGGCCGCATCGCCGCTCTCACGCGGTCGCATCGTACACCACCTTCGCGGTCGCCGCGATGGAGGCTCGTCGGTGCGGGTTCATCCGAGGCGAGGCCAGGTTCTCGGCTTGGACCATGTCCACCTTGCGGCCGAAGATAATCTCAAGCTCGTCCAGCATGCGGCATTCCTCGTGGAATCTCAGGCGGCGTCCGTCGAGGTCGACGAGGACGTCGACGTCGCTGTTCTCGTCGAAGTCGTTGCGTAGGATGGAGCCGAAAAGGGCGAGGCTCTTGGCATGGTGTTTCTTGCAGAAGTGAGAGATTGCGTCGAGATCGATGAGGGGCTTCCGCTTGGCAGCGGAGAGGCTTGGCGAGGGAGCCAGGACGGCAATGGGGCGCTTGAAACGCATGATTTCGACGGGCTCGCGGTCTGCCGCCAGTCGGTCGAGCGTCTCGAAGAGGGCTCTTCGCAGGTCGGTGGCCTGGATCGACTTCATGGCTAAAGTGTACGTTATGTATGTGGAATGAAGAATCGAAAATGTACGTTTTTATGGAATGGGAGGCGCGGATCCTCTGGAACCTCTGTGAAGCGAAGCGGAGAAGCTGGCCACGCCGTTGCAAGCCACCACATCCTGGGGCTACCTGCGCCTGCGCCGGGAGGACTACACCCCCGCCGCGCTCGACGCCTGGGCCGAGCGCATCGCGGGCCAGCCCTGGTCTTCGTCAAACACGAAACCGCAGAGCGTCCGTCCTGGCCCACCACCTGCTCGCTGCGTTCCGGCCGGCTGGGTGAACAACATCGCCACCGCACCAGAGGCACTTGGTTGTTGGACCAAACGACTCGGAGCAGTATTTAGATAACATACCGACAACACGTACATTTTTGATGTTAGTGGTCCTGGAGCCTTGAGCCATCGTGACCTGAACCAGCAGGTGTGCAACTTTATTGTTGCGCAACAAAAATCTTGCACCATATATTTGTTGCATGGAAATCCGCATCGGACCTCCTGCCACTGGCTCCAACTTCTACAAACGCCCCGCACTGATCGCCAAACTACTGCGCGCCTAGCACCGCGGAAACGTAGCCTTCCTCGGTCCGCGCCGGACGGGCAAGACCTCTTGCCTGGAGGAGATACATGCCAACCCAGAGGGCTTCCTGCCTGTCCTGATCAACCTCGAGAAGCACGACACCGCGGAGGCATGGCTAGCCAACATGCTCTCGGAGCTGCGCAAGGCCGTGGAACAACCCACTTCCCCGCTCTCCTGGGCAGCAGATCGGATCACCGGCTTCCTGGACCGCATACGCAGGATCGATTTGCCCGAGATAGGCGGAATCGAGATCGAAAAGCGCAAGGTTCAGCCGGCTTGGCGCAAGCCAGCCGACGAGTTTCTGGCGGTGCTCTCCGAATCGGATCTCCCGGTCCTCTTTCTGCTCGACGAGTTTCCGACCTTCCTCAAGTTGGTCGCGAAGAAGACCTCCCGCGATGACGTCGAAGCCGTCCTGAACTGGTTCCGAGCTGCCCGTCATGCGCTGAAGGACAGTCCGGCCCGCTTTCTGGTCACGGGCTCCATTGGGCTGAAAGGCGTGGTCAGAGGGCTGGGGCTCGCACCGACGATCAACGAGTTCGACACGCACGAAATCCCGCCGCTTGCCGAGGAAGAGGCGCTTGGTCTGCTGGAAAAGTTGACCACCGACAACGAATTGGCGCTGGACCTCCCAGGACGCAGGCACATCCTCAAGCTCCTCGGCGCCAACTGGCCCATTCTGCTACAGCTCTTCATTTCGGAGATACAGGAGGGGCAACTCCCGCGGGCACCCACCGTCGATGAATTGGATCGGCTCTATCATGAGCGCCTGGTCCATGGCGCCCGCAACCAGTACTGCGACGGAATGTATGACCGACTGAAAGACATCTTCGTCACTGGCGAGCACCAACTGGCCCGGGAAATCCTCAAGGCCACTTGCCGGGCGGCAGGTGGACTCAGCCGCGACGATTTCGAAACCATTCACGCCCGTCTGATTCCCGAACCGGCGCACCTCAAACTCGTCGCTGATGAGTTGGAATATGTCCTCGATACCTTGAAACACGATGGTTACCTGCTCCAGCAGACAACGGGGAAACAGCTGACCGGTTTCGGATCGAACATCCTGCGCGACTTCTGGTTGCGCAAGACCGCGTGAAACTGCAAATGGCCCATAACCAACAACCTTTCGCCATCCACAATCCGGCTCTGCTTCCGCCGGACGTGTTGCTGGCTGAGTTCACCGCCCGAAAGCCGATGCTCAAGACCCTGCTCGGGATCGTTCGCGGCAACAAGCCAGGGCATCCGCCACAGCATTGCCTGCTCATTGGCGTGCGCGGCGCGGGAAAGACGACAACCCTGTGGGCTATCGCGCACAGCCTGAGCCGGGATGCTGATCTCGCCCGCCAGTGGCAGCCGGTTGTCTTCGACGAAGAGAGCCGTCGCGTCGGGGATCTGGCCGACTTCTGGTTGGAAGCCATCCGCCAATGGGAACACGCCACCCAAAATTCGGGCAGCCGCGCACAGCGCTTGCTTGAAGAGGCGCCCGCCAACATTGAGGAGCACGCCCAACGGATCTTCATGGAGTTGGTCGTCCAGAGCGGCAAACGCGCCCTACTCCTCATTGACAATTTCAACGATCTCCTCGGCTCGATCCGCGATCCTGAACCGCTTCACCGACTGCGCGCCTTCCTCATGAAGGAGTCCCGCGTGATGATCATCGGCGCGGCCACTCGCTACTTCGACGAGATTTCGTCCGTCGATCAGCCGTTCAACGACTTCTTCCGCTGCTTCGAACTACGTCCCCTCTCGCTCGAAGAGATGCGGGATTGCCTGCTGAACCTGGCCCAAAGGCGAGGCGACGACGAGGTCAAACACACTCTCGAAAGGCGACAGGGCACGGTGCGAGCGCTGCACCTCCTGACCGGCGGCAATCCCCGTCTCATCAAGACCTTCTATCGTCTGCTCCAGGAGGGTTTGCGCGGCGACATCCGGGGAGATCTCGAAGAACTACTTGATGAGTTCACCCCCTACTTCAAGGCTATCGTCGATGCCCTGCCCGGGCAACAACAGCGGATTCTCGACGCTGTTGCGCTGGCATGGGATCCAGTCGAAGTTGCAGCGATCGCCACCGCCACTCGCTTGCCCAGCAACCAAGTGAGCGCGCAGCTACGCTCCTTGACGAAGAACGGTTTGGTCAGCGAGGCGACCGGACGCCCGAAGCGAAAGACCTACCTGCTTGCCGATCGCTTCTCAAACATTCACTACCTCATGCGCCACGGTCGTGCGGCCCGCAACCGTTTCGACTGGTTCGTCGCTCTCATCCGTTTGGTCTTCCCGGACGAAAAGGCCGGGAAGATCATCGCCAGGATGGCGCGAGACGCGGCGGGATGCGGCCCCGAAGGCCAGCGCGACGCCCGGGATGTAATCTACAGCGCGCTCACGCGCGCAGAATCTCCCAAATCTCGACTTAGCCTCCTTCACGCCACTTTACGGGAAAGCTGGGACACTCCGACCTTTGAATCGCTTGAGAAGTGGTTCGACACCGAGCGCGCCAAACAGGATCTGCCCGAGATCGAGGTCGTGACCTTCTTCAAGAAGATGCCCTCACCTCTGCGCAAAGAGCTCGGCTACCAACCTGCTAGCGCCGGCTGGTGGTTCACTCTTGCAAGATTTCTAGCACAGAAGAACGCCCAACCCCTGGCCGAGGCCGCATGCCGCAAGGCCATCGACCTTGATCCCACGGTTGCCCAACCGTGGGTTCTTCTTGGTGATCTCCTCACAATCTCGGGTCGTCCTTCTGAGGCAGAAGCTGCTTGTCGCAAAGGCATCGAGCTCTATCCCGCGCACGCCTTCCCGTGGATCGTTCTGGGCAGGGCCCTCGCAAGCAATGCTCACCCTTCTGAAGCAGAAGCTGCCTTTCGCAAGTCCATCGAGATCGATCCCGCGAACTCCTGGCCTTGGATACATCTGGGCTTCCTCCTGGTCGACAGTGGGCGCCTTGCCGAGGCGGAAGTAGCCTACCGGAAGGCTATCCATCTCGATCCCGCGAACGCCCTGTCTTGGGCGGCTCTAGGCTTTCCCCTGGTCAAGACTGGGCGCCTTGCCGAGGCGGAGGCAGCCTACCGGAAAGCCATCGATCTCGATCCCGCAGACGTCTGGGCGTGGAAGTTCCTGGGCGACGTCCTCGATGAAACTGGGCGTCCCGCTGAAGCGGAAGCAGCCTACCGGAAAGCTACCAATCTCGATCCCGCAAACGCCTATGGGTGGACAGGTCTGGGCGACCTCCTCGATGAAACTAGGCGTTCCGCTGAGGCGGAAGCAGCCTACCGGAAAGCCACCGGCCTCGATCTTGCGGACGCCTATACGTGGACATGTCTGGGCCGCTTCCTCGCGAAGACTGGGCGTCCCGCTGAGGCGGAAGCAGCCTGCCGGAAAGCCACCGACCTCGATCCCGCGTACGCCCATGCGTGGAGATGTCTGGGCGACCTTTTCGAGGAAACCAAGCGTCCCGCTGAGGCGGAAGCAGCCTACCGCAAAGCCACCGACCTCGATCCCGCGAACGCCTATGCGTGGGCATGCCTTGTCGGTGTGCTCGACTCGAAGGGTGGCGCTGAAGGCGAAGCCCGAGCCTGCGCTGTCAGGGCGGTCATCCTGGGCCCGGAGAGCGAATACTCGAGAATCGTCTTTCGCGAGCACTGCGGGGAAAACGCGGCGGACTGGACTGCTGTCTTGCCAATCGTTGCGCAATGGTGCGCGACCCATCCCGACGCGACCGACGCTTTCGATTTTGCAGTCGATGGTTTCCTGCAGCTCGCTCGGCTAGCTAAACCGTCCGAAGCCCGTGCCTTGCTCGACGCCTTGCCGGATGCCACGCCCTTCGAAACCCTGCGCGATGCTTTGCGCGCTCACGACAATCGGGATCATCTCCACCGCCTGGCGCCTGAACGGCGAGCGATCGCGATTGAGTTGCTCGATCGCCTGGCCCAGCCGCCGGCGAAAATGCCGCCCGCGCCGCTGCAGTCGAAATGATACAGAACTGACCTTCGCACACCAAGCACGCCCAATGATTGCGATCCGTGCCCATCGGTCGCATTTACGGACCTTGCTCTGAAATGAACATGCGTCCCCCGCATCCAATCATTGGCCACCAGCGGGTTCGTGGCTTGCAGCAACTCAATCCAATGTGGGGGACGTCATGGCTAGAAAGATCATCGCGGTAACAGGGGCAACTGGCGCGCAGGGCGGAGGACTGGTTCGTGCCATTTTGGCCGACAAGAGCAGCGAGTTCGCCGTGCGGGCCATTACGCGCAAACCCGCGGGCGACAAGGCGCAGGCCCTGGCCAAGTTGGGGGTCGAGGTCGTGGCCGGCGATCTCGACGATATGGCAAGCCTGTCCAAGGCCTTCGCGGGCGCGTATGGCGCCTACTGTGTGACCAACTTCTGGGAGCATTTTTCCGGCGAGAAAGAGACTGCCCAGGGGCAAGCCCTGGCCAAGGCGGCCAAGCAGGCGGGGCTGCAGCACGCCATCTGGTCCACCTTCGAGGACACACGCAAGGCGTTCCCGCTCAGCGACTCGCGCATGCCGACCTTGAAGGACAAGTACAAGGTGCCACACTTCGATGCCAAGGCCGCGGCCGATCACTACTTCCGCGACCTGGGCGTGCCGACCACGTTCCTGCTGACGTCGTTCTATTGGGAGAATCTGATTGGCTTTGGCATGGGACCCAAGAAGGGCCCCGATGGCAAGCTGGCGTTCGTTCTGCCCATGGGAAACAAAAAGTTGCCCGGCATTGCGGTGGAAGACATCGGCAAGTGCGCGTTCGGGATCTTCAAGCGTCCTGACCTGATTGGAAAGACCGTGGGCGTGGCCGGCGAGCATCTCACCGGCGCCCAGATGGCCGCTGCGCTCGCCCAGGCGCTGGGACAACCGGTTGCCTTCAATGCGGTTTCCCCAGACGTTTACCGCAGCTTCGGCTTCCCCGGGGCCGACGACCTGGGAAACATGTTCCAGTTCAAGGCGGAAACCGAAAGCGCCTACTGCGGGGCGCGCGACCTTTCTTTCAGCCGCTCGCTTAATCCCGAGCTGCAGACGTTCGCCAAGTGGTTGTCCAGCAACAAGTCGCGGATTCCACTCGAGTAGCCACGCGAATTCAACCTCGTCTGGCAAGCAGCTGGCATGAAGATGAATCGAATTACGCCGTTCCTTTGGTACGACGACCGGGCCGAGGAGGCCGCCAAGTTCTATTGCTCCATCTTCAAGAAATCCAAGATCCACAGCGTCTCGCCCATGTCGGTCACCTTCGAACTGGACGGCCAGATGTTCCACGCCTTGAACGGCGGACCCCAGTACAAGTTCAATCCCGCTGTCTCCTTCTTCATCAGTTGCAAGGACCAGAAAGAGGTCGACTACTACTGGAACAAGCTGCGCAAGGGCGGCCGCCCCAGCCGATGCGGCTGGTTGCAGGACAAATTCGGCCTGTCCTGGCAGGTCGTACCCGAGGCCCTGGGCGAGTGCCTCGGCGGCAAGGACCACGCCGGGGCCGCGCGGGCCATGCAGGCCATGATGGGGATGGTGAAGCTGAACGTGAAGACGCTGAAAGACGCCTACGCCGGCAAGCTCTCAGGCTTGAATCTTGTCTCCCGAAATGGGAGAAGGCTGCGTTAGTATCGCAGCCTGGCCTCACGGCCTGCGTCGGTCGATCCTAGCCGAAGGAGAGTGGACATGTCTGCAAGAGTTGCCTCCCTGAGTTCTCAGTCGTGTCACCGTCACCTGGGTTGGCTACGACCGGCCCTCGGCGGATTGGCCCTTTGCTTTGCACTCGGCCTCGGTTGTGGCGACTCCGGCGGCGGCGGCGGCGGGACCGGGGGCTCCCACCAAGGCGGCTCGGGAGGACTGACGACCTCGGGAGGCGCGACGGCGAGCGGGGGAGCCACGATCGCCGGCGGAACCGTCGGCTCAGGAGGCTCGGTCGTTGCGGGCGGCAGCACCGGAACCGGCGGCAAGAGCGCAACGGGCGGCAGCACCGGAACCGGCGGCAGCACCGGAACCGGTGGCACGATATCGACGGGCGGAGCCGCCGATGCCGGTGGGACGAATGGCACCGGCGGTTCGAGTTCGGGCTCGGGAGGCTCGGTCGCTGCGGGCGGCAGTACCGGAGCCGGTGGCACGGTATCGACGGGTGGGGCTGGCGATACCGGTGGCACGAAGGCCACCGGCGGTTCGACCTCGACAGGTGGCTCGACAGCCAGCGGCGGCGGTTCCGGCAGCGGCGGGAGATCGGCAGGCGGGTCGGGGACCGGCGGCAGCGGCGCTGGCGGCAGCAGTGGTAGCGGCGACGGTGGCACTGCCAGCGCGGTTCCTAGTGCCGGGTGCGGCAAGACGCCCACGCTGACGAACAGCACCACGAATTCGAAGGCCACTCCAATCACAATAACGGTTTCGGGCACGAGCCGCCAATACGCCATTCGGTGGCCATCGAACTACGACAATTCCCGTCCGTACCGGCTCATTCTCGACCTGCATGGGTACGGTGGCACCTACCAGGAAACCGCCGGGGAAGACTACTTCGGGCTCTGGACTCCCTCGAACAACACTACGATTTTCATAGCGCTATCCGCAGTAAGTACGGATTGGAGAAATGGGGACAACCTTGCCTATGTCGACGCCGTCCTCAAGGCGGTGGAGGCCGACCTGTGCATCGACACCTCGCGAGTCATGTTGGAAGGCTTCAGCCAAGGCGCAGCCATGACGTGGACGCTCGCCTGCTCGCGGCCAGGCATATTCCGCGCCGCGGTTGGCCACTCCGGCGGAGGCGTGACCAATCCCACCAGTTGCCAGCCCATCCCCTACTTCGGCTCAGGGGGCCTGCAGGAAAGCGTCACACAAACCTCGCAAACCGATCAATTCGCCAAGTGGAACGGGTGCACGATCAGTACGCTGCCCACGGCGCCCACCGGGGGCCATGTCTGCACGAACTACACGGGCTGCCCGACGGCCGATCCCGTTCGCTGGTGCAACTACGACGGCCCCCACACCCCGTTGCCCACCGATTCCGGAAAGAGCACGTCATGGATGCCTTCGGAAACGTGGCCGTTCTTCAGCCAGTTCTAGGGCGCCGGCGACTGTCCAAGCGCACGGTCGCAGGCTCGAACGGAATCGGTTCTCAATGAGTCACCTTGCAATATATGCCAAGGAGGTCGTGACGTGAGACAGTACGGCCATGGCGATCTTCCCTAGGTCAGCGCACTTGTCCACGGTGATTGGTCTTGGGCTCGCGGCCTCGACCGGACTGGCGTTGTTCTTCCAGACCGGATGTCGATTGTTCCGTCCCCACCCGACGACGCCCATGGCAGTTGTCGGTTGCGCAGCGAACCAGGTGTCCATCCCTGGCGGAACGTTCTGGATGGGGGACCAGGACTTGGACAAGTCGAGGCCCCTCCACAAGGTGACCCTGTCGCCCTACTGCATAGACAAAACCGAGGTGACTGTCGCTGCCTATCGCGTCTGCGTACAGTCAGGCGACTGCCCGCCCCCCAGTCCCACGGTCGAGTGGAAGGACATCGGGTCCGAGTACAAGACGACCTTGAGTCAATTCTGCACCTGGGGCAAAAGCGGATTGGATCAGCATCCCATCAACTGCGTGGATTGGAAAGAGGCCAATCACTATTGCAAATCATCCGGTGGCCGCCTTCCCACCGAGGCTGAGTGGGAATACGCAGCCCGCGGCAACGACGGTCGCAACTATCCCTGGGGCAACGAGGCACCGGACGCGAGCAGGCTGAATGCCTGTGGTAGCGAATGCACATCGATGGCGGAGCAGCGGATAGGTGCGGGCTGGACGCCGATGTACGCGGGCGATGACGGATGGTCAGCCACCGCACCCGTGGGCAGCTATCCCAAAGGCGCCAGCCGCTTCGGTGTCTTGGACATGGCGGGGAACGTGTGGGAATGGACCGCTGATACCTTCGCCGACTACACCGAGAAGCCAACCAAGAACCCACAAGTGGTTCGCTTCGATGAGTCACCTCATGTTGTCCGTGGGGGCGGGTGGGTCGACGCCGACCCGACCTGGGTCCGCGCGGCCGGCCGTGACAGGGGCGACAGTGCCGGCGCTGGTCTCCGGGTAAGTACCCTGGGATTTCGCTGCGCCCGCGGGGTCAAAATGTAGGCTCGCAAATGCGTCTACACGTCTTGGGACTCATCATGAACCGGTCGATCTTGAACAGAACGTGCGTTCTCCTCGCTCTCTGCTCAGCCGCGCTCGCTGGCTGTGGCGCAGACAGCGAAAGCCTCCAAGCTGATGCTAGCGTCTCGCCGCCTGACACCGCGGCTCCGCTCGACTCCAAACCCGACCCGTTCCCGGTTGCCGACGCGGCTCTCGACACTGCTGCCGGCACCGCTATCGATGCGGCTGCCGACGCGCCTATCGATGCTGTTCTCGACACCAGTGTCGACGCGACTGCCGACACGATGTCCGGCGCGACTGGCGACACGATCGCTGACACCGCCCCTTCCCTGGACTTCGGCGTTGCCGCGTCCTCAATCCCACGCATTGCGGACCCGCAGGTGCCGGCGGCTGACATTGCCACGCTGGCTTCCGACAATGCGGCCTTTGCATTCGCCGCCTATCAGAAGCTCGCCGCAACCACCGACAATCTGGTCTACTCGCCGGCCAGCCTTTCCATCGCCCTTGCCATGACCTTTGCGGGTGCCGCGGGTACCACGGCCAGCGAGATGGCCCAGGCTCTTCATTTCACGCTGCCGCCGGCGCGACTGCACCCGGCGTTCAATGCTCTGGACCAGACACTGGCCTCACTCGAAGAAGGCTACCCGGGCGCTGATGGGGGCCCCATGCGCCTGCGCATCGTCAACTCCCTCTGGGCCGAAGAAACCTACGCCTTCAAGTCCGATTTCCTGGCGACCTTGGCGGCAAACTACGGCGCAGGAGTTAACCTGGTTGATTTCATCAACGCCCCCGACCAATCCCGCATCACCATCAACGACTGGGTGGCTGGGCAGACCGAAAACAAGATCCAGGAGCTATTTTCGGACGGAATGATCGACGCCTTCACCAGGTTGGTCCTGACGAACGCTATCTATTTCAACGCGCGATGGGAGCGCGGCTTCGACCCGATCGAGACCCGCGACGGGTGGTTCACCCTTCGCGACGGTGGGCAGGTGAAGACGAAGTTCATGAACGGGGATCTAGCGCGCCTTCCCGCCTTGCACGGGACGAATTTCCAAGCCGTGTCCCTACCCTACGCCAACCCACGCCTCTCGATGGTGGTGGTGGTGCCGGATACCGGCCAGTTCAGCCAGGTCGAATCCTCGCTGGACGCAAACGCCCTGACCACCATGGTGACCGGGATGAACGCGCAAGCCGTCGCTCTCACCTTGCCCCGCTTCAGGATCGAGACTGGAATGGACCTAGTAAGGCTGCTCAAGGCTTTGGGCATGACCTCGGCCTTTGCCCCCGGGGACGCCGATTTCTCGGGCATGGACGGAACAGGGGGCCTCTACATCGCGTATGTCATGCACAAGACCTACATCGACGTTGGGGAAAATGGCACCGAGGCAGCCGCTAGCACTGGCGTCGTCATGGAAGACGGCGGCATGTATCAGGTAGATATGAGCGTCTCGGCAGACCGCCCCTTCCTCTATTTCGTGCGTGATCAGCCCACGGGTGCCATCCTGTTCATGGGCCGCGTCCTCGATCCCAGCAAGACCTGACCCGAACTCGTCCCAGCGTTTATGGCTTGCCCACGAAAGTGGTGACGCTCTGGGCATCAAGCGTCGCGCTGAAACGAGCGTTGCTGACCGTGATGGGGGTCTTGGAAGCGAGGCTATCGGTGGCTGAAGTCACCCACGGCGTGATGCTGCAGGGGACGACTCCGGAGATGTACAGCGAGAGCGGCGTGGCGCTGGTGTTGCTGTTGATTGCCACCACGGCCACGGTCCCATCCGCCGGGTTCTGGTAGGCAGTCACCAGAACCCCCGACGGCATGGTTCCAGAGGTGGAAACCCGCATGTAGCCAGGCCGCACGAAGCGCGCGTAGTTGCCCAGGACCCAGAGGCGCTTGCTCCACACGTTGTTGGTCGTGTCGTAGAGGCAGCCGCCGTTACCGCTGGCGTTGTACAGCCACCAGATGTGCCACGCGTTGAGGTTGGCTTTGGTGAGGTCGTTGTGAAGCGTCGTGGCCATCGGCAGCGCGCTGGCGATACCATCGCCGCTCGAGTCACCCTTCCCAGTTCCCGTGTCGACCTCCGTCTCCCAGTATTCCTTGCCTGCAGCCGCAATCGACGGTTCGGAAGGCAACGTGCCGCACCCATATTCGTGGCTCGCGAAGATGTTGACGGCGTTCCAGGCGGCCGTGTCGGCCTTGATGGCGTTGAAGTAGGTAGTAAATCCGCAGGCATTCATGGTCTCTGGCGCCATGACCTTCACGCCTATGGCTGCCATGGCAGGGCCGAGAACGTCGATCCATGTCGCCAATTGCGCAGCTGAGTAGACGGTCGTACTGTTGATACCGCAGCTGTCCGGCTCGTTCTCGGCGGACACAGCGTAGATCGGTACACACTGGGTCTTCGCGTTCTGCACCCAAGTGACAAGGGCGCTCGCCAAACCCGTTGGGTTCGTGAGCACGGGGAAGCTGCCGTTGCAGCCGTTGGG
>PMJO01000037.1 GCA_003158455.1 Myxococcales bacterium
CAGCTCGATTCGCCACGTCCGACGATCAAATTGAAAGAATATGCGTACAATGAAATACGCTACAAGTCGTTGGCGGCTATGAGACCCCAGGAAGCGGCCGCGCTTGCCGAGATGGCGCAGACCGTTGCGACCGAGCGCTATCGCTCATATGAGGAACTCGCACAGCGTGACGGAAGCCGCTTCCATCCTGCCGCCGAGGCGGTAGCCCAGGAATTGGTAGTCGGTCTTCCCGATAGTGGGAACGGCCCGGGGCGACGCACCGGCAATGAGTTGCGGAAGGGCGACTGATGCTCAACCCGAACAAGGCATCGGGTCGCAAGGCGTTTAGCACACAGGAGAGTCGATGCGCATCGGAGTAGCTGCAGACCACGGCGGTTTTGCGTTGAAGACGCAGCTGACGTCGGCCCTCAAGGCCGCCGGCCATGACGTGGTGGACTTCGGCGCCCATGAGTTGGTGGTGGGAGACGACTACCCGGACTTTGTGGTGCCGCTGGCCAGGGCAGTGGCGATGGGGGAGGTCACCCGGGGCGTGGCCATCTGCGGTAGCGGGGTCGGGGCCTGCGTGGTGGCCAACAAGGTGCCCGGCGTGCGTGCGGCGTTGATCACGGAGTCATTTTCCGCTCACCAAGGTGTAGAGGACGACGACATGAACGTCATGTGTCTGGGCGGCCAGGTCACCGGGGAGGCTCAATCCTGGGAGTTGGTCCAGACCTTCCTGCGCGCCCAGTTCAAGGGTGACGAACGCTTCAAGCGCCGGCTCGCAAAAGTGGCGGCGCTGGAAGGAGAGAAGGGGGCCCAATAGGGGGAAATCCTTTGCCAATGCACCCCGGTCTACATCACCGTCAACGCAGTCGGATCGCGTCCGGGCGGATGATAGAGTGGGTGGCGATGTCGAGACTTGCGATGGTGATCGGCACGAACCCGGCTCACGGTCTTCTGCCACTCGGCGCCGGCCTCGGCACGCTCGAAGCAGCGCAGGCCGGCCGGCACGCCAGCCGCTCACCTCATCCATCAAGCAACCCCAGGATGGTGAGCAGCACCTTGCGCAGCTCGCGTGGATCGTGCTGTTCAGCCCAATCTCGCTGCGCGTCCCCGAGCCGCTCAGACACCGGATCGCCGGCCCCAGAATTCTGGCTACACACAGCCAGAATGGGGTGTTTGGGGACGCTTTCTGACGTCTCCTGACGTTCCAACTCCGCTAAATCATTGGAATCATGACCGTCGTTTCGCCATCGCACTCTAGAGGCCGTGGGTTCGATCCCCATCAGCTCCACTTTTGAATCACGAAAGGGCATGGCGGCGGAGGGGATAGCAGCATCTAGTGCCACTTGTTTCGGATGGTCCCAAGGCAGGCCAGGGCGCTTGAGTGACTACCTGCTACTCGACCTCGGTGCGCCTAGGGTATGTTGATGTCCCGTACGCTTGCAGCTCCCGCATCACCCGCCGACCTGCTCTTCAGACATGCAATCCGTGGAGCAATAGGTACACCCTACACCGCTCGCCACTGGCTTCCCTTGACCGTCCAAGCACTGGCCGTTCAGTGGACCGAAGTCACACATCTCACCATATTGGTAGTCCACAATGCCGTCGCCACAGCATGGTAGCCTTCCCGCATCACCTCCATCAGCAGATGCGTCTGGGGGCTCAAGAATGCCTGCATCTGACCAGGTGCCGCTGCAGATGCCCGCATACTGACTCGCGGATCTTGTACAATAGATAAACTGCGTACACAGCCCCTGTATGTAGCAGGTTAAGTAGTCATCACAGTTGTCCGACGTCGTCTGTGTATCGCCAGGATTGCACGACAGTGGATCATCACAATGCACACCCTCAGGCAATAGGCATAGCGTCGGCCCACATTCGGTCCGGAGCGTATAGCACTCGCGCTCCGCTGGACAGAAGGCAACCTGCTGGTCACGTGGGCTGCAGCTTAGGAACCATCCACAACCGGTTCCGCGCGGCCCACCTGTGCCACCAGTTACCGAGCTGCTAGCAGTTCTACCATCAGTTTTCGGTCCACCAGTACCAATCGTGCCACCTGGACTACTCGTACCATCAACACCTCCTGTGCTACCACCTCCAGCTCCACCTGGACCAATCGTGCCACCAGAGCCTCCGGTGGTTCCGCTGCTGATACTGCCGCCTGCTTGGCCTCCGCTTGCTGCTCCAGCATCTGCGATGGTCCTGAGACCAGAGCTGCTACATGCAAGTGCCATCAGGACGGCTGCAAAGAGAGCTGCGACGGCCGTGGAAATCTTGAACATTTGGTCCTAGGTCTGAGTGTCAGGAGGTCGCAAGATACGATGGTTTGCCTAACCGCGACTGCCAGAAAGCCGTTAGCACCCAAAGCAGACGTTGAGCAAGCAGCTCGTGTCGCAGTAAACCGAGCCCCCTCCGTCTGTTGGGTTCCCATGGACATCCAGAGGCACACCGTTCAGCTTGCCCAGATCACATTGCTCGCTTGGGTCGACAATTCCATCACCACAGCAAGGTAGCCTTTCCCCATCGCCTCCATCATCAGACGCGTCCGGCGACTCAAGAATACCTGCATCCGACCAGATGCCAGTGCAGATACCACCATATGGAATCACGGGTTTCTTGCACCAAATGTATTGCGCGCACAGCCTGGTTTCGTAGCACGGGCTTGGATTGCCCATACAGCTTTGATCGAACTGCGGCAGCGGCGTGTCGCCAGGGTTGCATGATAGAGAATCGCTGCAATGC
>PMJO01000149.1:0-26574 GCA_003158455.1 Myxococcales bacterium
ACATTTGAACTTGGGCGCTACATTTCCATCCCCGGGTATGTCGATTACTTCACCTTCAACACCCCGATGGGCGCACCGGAGGGTAGCCAGTGCGGTCGGATTGCGTATACGGATGTCCACGTAGCCAGCGGTCTGGAAGACGGCCCGTACTACGACCCCAAGCCCTCCGCCAGCCCGAGCAACTGTCTGAATCACGAGCTCCTGAACCAGGAGAAGGCTATCGAGTTCATGATCTTTGACCTATCCCACTGTACGATCAGCGATTCGAACGACCTGGGAGGCATCACCATCCAGTAGCTCGCGGCCGCGGGTTGGCCAGTGACGGCGGTGACCACCAACGCCAAGCACTTCGAGTGCTTTATGGGTCTGGAAATCTTCGACTTGACCCGCTAGTCGCGATTCACAAACTTTTGTATGCTCCGCCGCATGACCATACGACTTCTCTCACGCTCGTTCGTCCTGGTTGCTCTGGCCGGCCTCGGCTGCAAGAAGCCCGCCGGAGAGCCACCCACGCAGATTGCGCAGCCGGTGGCTGCAGCGCCTGCCCCACAGCCGGCGGCTGCCGCGCCCAGCGCGCCGGCAGAGAAGCCATCGCTGCTGAAGCTCGATGCGTTCAAGGACCAAGCCCCCGCGATGTATCGCGCCAAGTTCACCACCTCGAAGGGTAACTTCGTGATCGAGGTGCAGAGGGACTGGGCTCCGCAGGGCGCAGACCGATTCTTCAACCTGGTAAAGAACGGCTACTTCAACGACACTCGCTTCTTCAGAGTCATCAAGAACTTCATGGTGCAGTGGGGTATCCACGGTCAGGGCGAAGTTAATGCAATCTGGCGCAACGCCAACATTCCTGACGACCCGGTCAAACAGTCTAACAAGCGTGGCTTCATCACTTTTGCCACCGCAGGGCCCAACACACGGACGACGCAGGTCTTCATCAACTATGCGGACAACGGGCAACTGGACGGGATGGGCTTTGCACCCTTCGGCAAGGTCACCAGCGGCATGGACGTCGTCGATGGCCTGTTCGGCGGCTATGGGGAGGGTGCTCCCCAAGGCAGGGGCCCCAACCAGGGCCGCATGCAGAGCGAGGGCAATGCCTACTTGGTGCGTGACTTCGCCAATCTGGACTACATCATCGAAGCAAGCATCGTGCGCTAGGAATGGGCTTTCCAAAGCACCGGCCCTTGCGGTGGCGCGAGCCGCTTGCTAGCGTCCAACCATGCTGTCCCGCTTGCTGGTCGTGCTCGGGCTTGCGTCCTTGGCTGTGCTCCCCGCGCTTGGGCTTTCTGGCTGTTCATCCTCAAAGAAGCGCGATGTGAACTACGGCACGGACGCGGGGTTTGACTTCCAGCTCCCGGACGCCGCCGTCTTTTCCAGCCAACCGGACGCAAACCCAACCGATGTCGTGCGCGACACAGGGTCGCAGGTCGATGGCGGCAGCCTCGATGTGCAGGCTGCGCTGAGCGCAACCGATCTCGCCTCTGACCCAGGGTTGCAGGTCGACGGCGGCAGCCTCGATACGCAGGCTGCGCTGGGCGCAGCCGATGTCGACCCTGACACAGGGTTGCAGGTCGTGCCCGCCGATGCGTCGGCGCAGGAGTCCGGCCTTGGCGTCGATTCCTAGCGTGGGGTGAGAAGAATGAATGGGCCGTCAGGCGAACGCGTCACCGAGTGGGCAGGCGGCTCGCTGAGTGAGCTAATGAGCGTGCTCTCAGCCGCGGCGCTGCCGGCCTGCATTCGCGTTTTCGCGCCCGGGGCCGGCGGAGCGCAGGCAGGCGAGGTGCACCTCTTGGCCGGTGGCCTCAACGACGCTTTTGCTGGCGATCGACGTGGCCAGGAGGCTGTGGCGGCCTTGCAGCAATTGGCCGGCGCCCGTTTCGTGATTGATACCCGCCTGCCTGACCCGAAAACCGGGTCGCTGGCGAAACCCGGCCCTGGCGAGGGGAATCTGGCCCAACGCCCGCTGGTCGAGGTCATGCGCTACTGCGAGGAGTACGTGCTGACCTGCACCCTCGAGGTGTGGCGTGGCGAGGAGCAGGCCAGCATCAGCTACCGACGTGGCGAGTTGGTTGGAACCGTGGTGGGTGGCAGCGAGGCTCCCGAACGACTTCCCGAGGTCATGGCCTGGAAGGAAGGGTTCTTCGAGATCGATCTGCCCCTACCGGTGACGCCCCCTGCGCCCGCGCCTTCCCGGCGGAACACAGCTTCGGCCGCGGTGGTGGGTGACGGCGCGCCGGCGCAGCCACCATCTGGCGTGCGCCAGCGCCGCGGGACCGACCCTCTCATTTCTCTTGCCGCCATCAACAAGAGCGCGCCCGCGCGCCCCGCGGGTGCGCCGGTGCGGCCGACGGGGGAAAGCGGCCCCAAGTTGCCTCGGGTTCCGTCCCTGCCCGGATTCAAGAGCAGGGTTGCCGCGCCAATGGGTTCGCTGCCCACGCGAGCGGCAGGTTCGCGACCGGCACCGTCTGCGCCAGCGCCGGTGGCCGCACCGATTCGCGCAGCCCCGCCGTCTGCGCCAGCTCCAGCGCCGCCGGCCGCACCGATCCGCGCAGCCACACCGTCTGCGCCAGCTCCAGCGCCGGCGGCCGCACCGATCCGCGCAGCTACACCGGCGCCGGTGCCGAGGGCGAGCACAACGGCGCCGGCTCGCGCCGAGCGGACGCCGGTTGTAGCGCAGGCCGCGCCAACCGTGCCGGCGGCTCGTCCTGTGTCGACGGCGGGCATTCCTGCTGAGAAGGCAGGGGCCACGGTTTCCCCAGCCCGGGCACCGGATGCGGGCGTGCCCACCGCGCTTGCGGTAGCCGCGGGCCTGCCCGTGACGAGCGCGCCAGGCACGGCCCCCTCGCCCCAGGCGCCTTTGCCCCCGCCCCTGAAGCCCATTGCCCGCGCACCGGCCGCGGATTCGCCTCTGGCTCCGGTCCCGTGGCCCGCTACCAAGCCCTCTGTCGCACAGTCTTCAGTGCGGCCGATGTCTTCTCCGGTGCCGGAAGCCGCTGCCACGCCGCCGAGCACGTCGCAAGGCTCGGCGGCAACTCCGCCTCCGGCTTCTGCGCCAGCTTCCCGACCAGCCGAGACGCCTGCTGCACCAGTCAAGCGCACAACGCGTTCCCCGGCCACGCCACCTCCCGCGACAGCCGTGTCGGTGGTCGCGAGCGGCGCGGAGTCGCCCCCGCGGCCTTCCGAGCCTGCTGCAGCGCCATCGCCCGCTGCGAGTCGTGGGGCTTCGCCCGCGGAGTCGCCAGAGCTCAACCACATCTCCGGCGAGATAGTGCGCCCCTCGACACCGACACGCGGAATCGAGCAACGTCCTTTTGGCGTCGAGATATCCGACGACATGCAAGATCCGGCCGCGTACGTGGACACGCCGCCACCTGAGGCCCAAGTTATGGTTGCCTCCGCGACGCAGACGACTCCGCCCCCGGTTTCGGCGCTCCCGCGGCCGGCGGGTCCGTCCACCGATCGGAGCGTGCTCTCCGCTTCTGTCCAGCCCGACGATCTTGCGGTCGACCCCGAAAACCCACGCTTTCGGCCGGGCAAGCGGCGCGCCCAGCGCGGGCTGGGCGACTGGCCCTTGCTGGTTCACGTGCTTCTCGGCATCGTCCTGGGTGCGGCAATCGTGGTGGCCTACTCCGCCTACTACGGCCTGCCGCTGCCGTTGCCGTAGCTTCCCCTTGACGCTCTGCCGCGGGAGCGCTGGCTACGGCTGCGGGAGGCTAAGTTGTGGGAGGTTGCCCCGATCTGGCCAGACCGTCGGGAACCATTATGCTTCCCGATTGTCTGTAGGGTCATGCCCGGTCCCTTTTCTGAGTTCCGGCGTTGGGGCACTTCCTGGCTACTGGTGTTTTCGGTGCTGGCTGTGGTGCTGTTCCTGTCCGTGCGTGCACTCGTACCTCCGCCACCCCTGGGTGTGGATGCGCCTGCCGAGCAGTTCGCCGAGGGCCGAGCGCGCGCGATCGTTCGCGTCCTCACCGAGGATATTGGTCGACGGGTCAACGGGGGGGAGGGGTACGACAGGGCTGTCGCCTACCTCTCGACAGAGCTAGGCAAGATCCCTGGCGTCGAGGTCACCACGCAACAAGACTCGGGCGTCTACTTTCATCTCTTTGGCCCATCGAGCCCTTTCGTCTACCGAGTCACCAATGTGCTGGGACGGCTGCCCGGCAAGTCGAGCGAGGCCGTCCTGCTCGACGCGCACTTCGACACCCTGCCGGATTCGGTGGGGGCCGCTGACGATGCTGCCGGGGTGGCCTGTATCGTCGAGGCACTGCGAGTGCTCGCCCAGAAAGCGCCCCTGGATCGCACCATCATCGTCAGCCTGAACGGCGGCGAGGAACGTGGCCAACTGGGTGCGGTGTCCTTCCTCAAACACCCCTGGGCCAAGGACGTTCGTGCGTACATCTACTTGGAAGCCCTGCCGGGCGGGCGTTCGGCCCTCATTGGCTCGGGCCCGGGCAATCCCTGGTTGGCACAGACCTTCGCTCGTGAAGTCAGCCTGCCCCTCGGCAACGTGCTGGCGCAAGAGCTTGCCCAGAGTCACATCCTTCCCTTTGCCGGCGATTTTACCCCGTTCCACGAAGCCGGCCTGGCCGGCTTGGATCTGGCAATGATCGGCGATGCCTGGGCCTTGCACACCGATCTGGATCGTCTGGATCGGCTCGCGCCGGGTGGCCCGCAACACATGGGAGAGACCACGCTCACCGCAGCGCGGGCGCTGGCCAGCAGCGCGACCTCGCTGGCCTCTGACTCGCGGCCAACGGTCTACTACGACCTCCTTGGCTTCGCGATGGTCGCCCATTCTGTCACGACAGGGCGTTGGCTGGGCCTGGTGGCTTTCGCCATGTTCGTCTTAGTCCTCGTGCGCATGCGGACTTCCGGGATGGTGTCCCTGGTCAGCGTGCTCGCCTCCTTCGCGTGGAACTTTCTCGGCTTGTTGGCGGCGATTCTTGCGGCGCTCGTGCCAACCCTGGTGCTGAAAGCCATCTTCCACCGCTCGGCGGGATGGTACAGCAGCCCGGGACTCGTCTTGGCCTGCTTTGTCCTCCCCGCAGCAGCGGGGATGCTACTCATGCAGAGTTGGTGGCGGGCGCGCGCTCTGCGCAAGCTGGGCGGCGACCTCGATCGCGTCGCGTGGACGGCCTGGCTCGGCGCCCTTTCGTTCTGGGCGTTCTGGCTGCTGCTGGCGACACTCAAGAGCGTCGCAGTAGGCTTTATTCCACTGCATTGGGTGGCAGGAGGTGCGGTCGCTGCTCTGGTTGCCACGGCCTTTCCCAGGGCGCGCGTAGTTGCGGCGCTAGTCGCGCTGGTCCCGGGAGCTGTTGCCACAGTGGAGATGGGCACGCTGCTGGTCGCGACCCTGGTGCCCATGGCGGGAATCGTTCCCTCCGAGGCTCCCATCGATGCCGTACTGGCCGTTCTGGTGGCCCTCAGCACCGGCCTAGTGGGCATCGTTGCCTTCTCCCTTCCCTGCCGTGCCGGAGGGACCAGCAAGATCGGCAAAGCCTGCGCCATCCTGGGCGTCGCCGGGATCGTGCTAACCGCGGCCCATTGGCCGTACACGGCCCAACGCCCCAAGCGCCTCCTGGCTGTGCAAGTTGCCAACGATCAAACCAGCGCGCTCCTGCTGGCCGGTGAGGGCGTGGAGGGAACCCGGCCCTTCCTGCCAGTGTTTCCCAACGCCACACCGGCTCCGCCATCGTGGCCCCCCCTCGATGGGATGATGGAACCCTTCACACTCATGCTCCCGGCAGGGTTGCCCCCCATGCCTGCACCCAAGGCCGAGGTGACCGCGAGCGTCTACGACTCGAGCTCGGACACGCGCCGAGTGACCCTGCACCTCCACGGGACCAGCCCCCAGCTGCGGCTGACCATTCCGGTGGCGTCGCTGCTGGGTTGGTCGGCGAGCGACAAGCTTCCGCCGCCCCCGAAGGCCAGCCACTACACGGTGATGTTCGAGGGCGTGCGCGACGACGGCATCGACTTCCAGCTGGTCTTGCGGGGCTCGCAACCGGTCGAACTCGGCCTCCGCGCCATCGACAGCAAGCGCCCCTCCAGCCCTGAAATCGAGGCTCTGAGCAAACAGGTGCCCGACTGGGTCACCCTGATCGCGTTCTCGTACCGGATGACGCAGGTGAAAATCTAGCTAGATGGGAAGCAAATGCACGATTTCACGACGGGAGGCAAACCGTTCGGCTGACTAGGGCGCCACCAGCACCACCACTTGATCGGTATAGGACGTGCCGTCCGACCCGGTCACGGTGAAGGTGAAGGAACCCAAGCCCGTAAAGCCCGCGGTGGCCTGGAACGTGGCCGTGTGCTTGTCCGATTGGAGCATCACCGTTCCGTTCTGCGCGCCCGACACGGCGTAGGTCGGAGAGACAGTGCCAAATCCCGTGGCGTAGTCGGACAGGTCCACCTCCACCGAAGTGCCCGCGCTGGTTGAGGCGTGCGGCTCGGCAAGCCAGTTGATGTAGTGCTCGACCAGCACATAGCCGTCGGAGGCCTTGATCATGGCATCGTCGACGCTGGGATTCGAACCCGTTGCGTTTTCCCAGTTGTCGGGCATGCCATCGTTGTCCGTATCCGTCGGCCGCGTGCCGCCGGTGATCGCCCCGTAGCCGTTGTTCGCAAGTCCGGTCTGCGCCTGACTGGTGTAAAGGTCGCTGCCCGGGCCGACGGTATTCGCGCCTGCCCCTGTCGTCCCCTTCCCCAGCGTCATGACCTGGCTGATAATGAGGGCGTCGATCGGATCGCGCGGCAACGTGCCTGCGATCGACATCGCGACACGGGCCGCGGAGGCAGGGTCGAGCGGCGTGGTCGCCGTGGCATCGCTCGACCAGGCGCTTGAAAGAACTGTCCCGGTTCCTTGATACCAGTAGGGCGTCGTCGTGGTTCCGTCGAGCGTTCCGTTGAGATTGGTGTCCTTCAGGTTGCCCGCGTAATAGATGGACTGGTTCTGGTCGACCTGGAACCAGGTGTTGTCCGTCCCGGTAGAAGCGGGCCCGAAGATGAAGTAGTTGTTCAGAATATCGTGCTGGAACGCGGTGCTGGTGTGCGTAGTGTATCCCGCCGAGCAGTTGTAGAGCACGTTGTTGACGAACACGTTGTTGACCTTGGCGAGCGGATTCCGGTTGTGCGAATTGGCGAAGATGTTGCGGTACCAGGACCACTGGCTCGACACCGACTCCGTGTGCGCCCCGAACTGCTGTCCCGTCGGGTCGGCAATCAGCGAGTCCTGAATGGTGATATCCGTAACCGGATAGTTCTGCCAGTCGTCGCTGACGCCATCGATGTTGTTCCACGGGCCGAATTCGAACGAAGAGTGATCGATCATCACGTTTTTCGCCCGGTAGAGGCTCAAGGCGTCGTCATCCGTACTGGCGGTGTCGCTCCCCGGGCGGATGCGAATGTGCCGGCAGATGACGTTCGACGAATTGGCGAACGAGATTTCGCCACCGCGGAAGCCAATGCCTTGCCCCGGCGCGGTCTGGCCCGCGATGGTGAGGTTGCTCTTGGCCGACACCGCTGTCTTGAGCTGGATGTAGCCGCCCACGTCGAACACGACGATGCGGTTCGAGGCGCTCACGGCGTCGCGGAACGAGCCCGCGCCCGAGTCATTGAGATTGGTCACGTGATAGACCACGCCGTTCCGACCGCCGGTCGCTTTCTTGCCGAACCCTTGTGCGCCCGGGAAAGCCAACGCCGGGCCGGTGCTCGCGGTCGAGCCGCCGGTGCCACTTGTCCCGCCCCTGCCGGTTGCCCCACCTTGTCCCGAGCTTCCCCCGGAGCCGGTTGCGCCGCCCGCGCCCAAACCGCCAGTTCCCGAGACGCCGCCCGTGGCCCTGCTGCCACCATTCCCGACCTCGCCACCAGAAGCCGCGCCTCCGGCAACCACTGTTCCACCCGATGAGACGGTGCCCCCCGCTTCGGTCGCGCCAGCGGTTGCACGCGCGCCACCGTTGGCGTTCGTACCTCCCTGCGCGATGGTTCCGCCGTTGCCAGTTGATCCGCCGACGCTGGTTGCGCCCACCGCCCCGCCACCGCCCGTCGTGGCGCTGCCGCCAACGCCTGCGCCCGCCCTGCTGGTGACGCCCGATCCGCCGCCGCTCGGGTTGCCTCCTACATTTCCTGCAGCGCCGCCGCTTGCGAGGCTTCCGCCTGCACCGGCCTTGCTGGAACCGCCAGTTCCAGGCGCCCTACCAGAGGAGTTTGCGGAGCACGCCGCCACCAGAAACAGTGTTGCGGCCATGGCCACCGACGTCAGCTGAGCACATGGCGCGAAGGCAGGCGCGCTTGAGGACGAGCTACGCATGGTTATCACCCAAATCCCTGCATGGGGAGTCTACGATCAACGGTAATCATTTGGCTGCCAATAAAGGGTCGGAAAGAACGCGGACGACGCGCCGGGCCTCGGCAACTTCGCGGGATCCAAGCCTCTCCACAATCCACGGCTGCTCATCTACTACGGCCTGCCGCTGCCGTTGCTGTAGATTCCCCTTGGCGCTCTGGCGCGGGAGCGCTTTACTGGGCTGCCGTGAGCCTGTTCTCACAGATTGCCGATTCATACCGGCGCACGAAGAAGCCCAAGGACATCTTGTGGAATCGTCTGGTGGCGCGGCCCCTGGCTGCGATCTTGCTGGTGCCGCTGGCCGGAAGTCGGGTTACCCCCAACCAGGTCACCTTCGTCTCGCTGGCGTGCTTCGTGGCGTCCATGGTTCTGTTGGTCGGCTTGCCTGGCTACGGCGGCCTTCTCATCGCGGTCGGCGTGCTCGAACTTTCCTATGTGCTCGACTGTGTGGACGGACAGCTCGCTCGGCTGCGCGGGACCAGTTCGCCGGTGGGCGCGCACCTGGATTTCCTGATGGACGAGCTGAAGGCTTTTCTGCTAGTCGCGGCCACGGGCGCGCGCCTGTGGCGGGCGGATGGTCACACCCGCTGGTTGCTTGAGGCGCTGGGCGGACTGGCGGTGGTGGCCTCGGCCATCAGCCTGACCACTTTCGTGCGCCGACCCGAGTACCTGCGCGCCACCGGCGCGCCCCGGCCGCAGAGCGCCGGCGACTACGGAGATGGCTTGTATGGAGCCGCTGCGGCAGCGACCCCAAACCCGCCGCGTTCGCTGGTGGGAAAGGCGGTGGCCGCCGCGGAATGGCTGGGCCGATTGATCATTCACTACCCCAGCTATCTGGTGTTTGTGGCCGCCGCCAACCGCCTAGATCTCTTCCTGCACGTGTACCTGGCATTCAATGCGGCCTATGCCGGCCGCACGATTCTTGCGGTCATACGCAAGCTGTGCAAAAGAACCGCGTGAGCAGCAGCAAAGTCATCATCGTGGCGGCGGGCCGTGGCCGACGCCTGGGCCGCCAAACCGAGAACATTCCCAAGTGCATGGTCCGCGTGGCGGGCCAGCCCATCTTGCACTGGCAACTGCGCGCCTTTGCGGCCGCGGGGCTTTTCGACATCGTGGTGGTGCGCGGCTATCTGGGCGATCGCATCGACGGGGGGCGTGCATCCCTCTCTTTCGTCGACAACCATGACTGGGCCCACAACAACATCCTGGCCTCACTGCTGTGCGCGGCTGAGCATATGCCGGATGGTTTCTTTTTTTCCTACAGTGACATCGTGTATACGCCGGAAGTGGTCGCGCGCCTGGCCGCGCGCGCGCGCGCCAGCAACCCGGCGCCGGTTTCATTGATCATCGACCGGCGCTGGGCAGATACCTATCAAGGCCGCACCTTGCACCCGGTTTCCGAGGCCGAGCTGACCCTGCTCGACGGAGCGCGGGTCGTGCGCGTGGGCAAAGGCGCGGCGGCGCCCGAGAAAGCCGTGGGTGAGTTCATCGGCCTGGCCTATTTTTCCGCGGCGGGCGCTGCAGCGCTGCGTGCGGTTTGGGACCGGGCGCTCGCGGCAGGAGGCCTGGACGCACCCTTGGGCATGTCTGCGAGCCTGCGCCAGGCGTATCTGACTGATGCGCTCAACCCGCTGGCCGACCAGGGCGTGCGACTGGAGCCGGTCTTCATCGACGGCCAGTGGCGCGAGATCGACACGCCCCAGGACCTCGCTGCCGCGCAGGCAATCGTCGCCGGCTGGAATGCATAGGAGTGCGTGTGCACTAGGCACCGACCGGTGTTGGTGTTAATGTTGCCTGTCCTTCGAGGGAGGTGTGATCCATGTTCACAAGGTGTAGTTCTGTTGTCGCGGGATTGCTTGGCGTACTTCTCGGCGCTTGCGGGAATCCGGGCAACAAGAACGCCATAGGCCGGCCCTGTGACCTGCTGGCGGACACCGGCGCGGCGCAGGCCACGTACAATCCTGCGGCGGCCGAGTGCCCCAGCAGCCTCTGTCTCAAGCCGGCGGCTTTCAGCTCCGGTGTCGACACGGGTGCTACTTGTTCTGGCGCGTGCACCACGGACAGCGACTGCAACGGCCAGACCCGCGACCCGAGAGACCCCAACGACAAGCGCTGCAAGACCGGCTTTGCTTGCGGCATCCCCGTCGTGGTCGGCCCGCTTTGCTGCGAGAAGGTCTGCATGTGCAAGGACTTTCTCGCGGGCTCGCTAACGACGCCCATCACCTGCGATCCGGCCCAGAACCAGGGCCTGGGCTGTCAGGACGTTGCCGGCGCCGGCAGCGCAGGGCAGCCCTTGCAGGAGACCGACTTCCAGGTTTTGGTCAGCCCGGATCGTAGGGTCGACATCTTGTTCGTGGTCGACAACTCTCCGTCGATGGACCCAAAGCAGAATGCGCTGGCTTCCAACTTCGGGAAAATGATCAATGTGCTGCAGACAATTCCCGACGGTAGCGGCGGGACAAGCTTGCCTGACGTCCACATCGGCGTGATCAGCAGCGACATGGGGTCCGGGGCGGATGCAATCGGTTCGAACTGCCGGAGGATCCTGGGCGACCGGGGTCTCCTGTACGGCAACGATCCGAAGAATCCGCTCGCGTCGGTAGCACCCGGTGCTGATCCAAACGCGGGCGGTCACCCGGACCCCAACGGGTGCGGCCTGCACTCGGGCCAGCGCTGGATCTCGGATGTTGCGGATCCAGCCGGGAACGGGCGGATAAGGAACTACGACGGAAACATCCAGGACGTCTTCAGTTGCCTGGCCAAGTCCGTGGGAACAAACGGCTGCGGATTCGAGCATCAACTGCAATCTACTCGCGTCGCGCTCAACGCCGACTACTCCAACAACACGGTCAACCCGGAGAACAGAGACTTCGTGCGCAACAAGGGCTACCTGGCGATTGTTCTCATCACCGACGAGGATGACTGCTCCGCTGATCCCGCGGACGACAAGAACAACGATATGTTCCTGCAGAATCCCATGACCGAAACCGCCAGCCTGCGCTGCGCGACACGCGGCCACGTCTGCAACGGCAAGCCGATTCCCGGTTACGACGACCCGTCGCAAGGTTTCCAGCCTCCCAACCCTTTGCCGGCGCCCAACGTTGGTTACACCACCGCTTTTGCCAACTGCGCGCCCAAGGACCAGATTGACCCCAAGAACCCGGACCACACATATCTTCCGCTGATCCGAGTCCAGGACATGATCGATAGCGTGAACGGGATAATCCGGAAATCGCCCGACCAGATTCTCGTGTCGGGCATCATCGGCTGGCCCACAGACGCAACCTTGTCCGGTGTTACGATCAGCGATCAGTACCAGATTGGCATAGATGCTACCTCGCTTCCTGGCCAGCAGAGCACGCTATGGGACTATATGCCCGTTTGCACGGTTCCCGCGAGCAAGTCCGCTGATGGCAATATCTACAAGGCATATGGCGGACTTCGCCTGAAGAAGTTCCTTGATGCCTTCCAGAAGAAGGACATGCAGGGCAATCTCATTCCGAACACCTTCAGCCTGTGCAATACTGACTTCTCACCCGCAATGACCGCGATCGCCAACGCGATCGTTCAGGTGCTGAAACCCGGCTGTGTCCAATACCCGTTGATCGACACAAACCCGGCTGCGCCCGGAATCCAGCCCGAATGCCAGGTTATCGATCGCATCCCTTGCGACAGGCCGGGAACGGGTACCTGCCTGCAAACCGGGTACGAGGAGTATTCCCGCCCCGAGTGCATAGATACCACCACAGGACTCCCTCTCAACCCGCAAAGTCCGGCAATCGACAACATTCCGGATGCCGCTCGGCCTTGCTGGTACCTTTACTCCGATCCGGATCCGAACAAGGGTTGCCCAGACGTATACATGAACCAGAGAATCACTGTCTTGCGCCCGCAAGGAACGAACGCGCCCGCGGGTACGGTGCTGGACCTGAAATGTTTGACCTGCCCCAGGGCGGACGGAAACTGCCCCCCCTTGAATCCATAGCAGGCTGAGGCCGGGGCTTCCACCCGCGTCCCGGCCCCTACTCGAGGTCCAGCGCGGGATGCTGTTCCTCGTTGAATTCCGCGTGAAACTCGGCGACTCTTGCTGCATCCAAGGACGACAGAAGGGAGTCCCACGCGATGCTAAGCAAGACCATGCAGAATGCTTTCAGCGAGCAGATCAGAAACGAGTTCGCCTCGGCGTATCTCTATCTCTCGATGGCGCTGTACTTTGAAGGGCAAAGCCTGCCCGGCTTTGCCAAGTGGATGCGAGTCCAGTTCACCGAGGAGCAGAGCCACGGCATGAAGATGCTTGACTACGTGGTTGACCGCGGCGAGACGGTGACCCTGTCGGCCATTGAGAAGCCGGTGTCGGACTTCAAGTCGGCCATCGATGTGTTCGATCGCACGCTTGCCCACGAGCGAAAGGTGACCAGCCTGATCCACGACCTCTACGCCCAGGCCGCCAAGGAAAACGACTTCGCCTCCATGGAAATGCTCCAGTGGTTCATCAAGGAACAGGTGGAGGAAGAGAAGAACGCCAGCCTGATCCTGGATCAGCTGAAGATGGTGGGCGACAAGGGCTCAAGCCTGGTCATGCTGGACCACCGCATCGGCAAGCGCGGCGAGTAGGCCCGCGGCTGGGCTGACCGCGAAAGTCCGTCGCGGCGAGCCCGGCCATGCCCCTGGTGCTGCATGGTGCATGATCCCGACGATCTGCCCGAAGAAGAGGCGCTTTCACCGAACGAGAAGAACTACATCACGCCCGCGGGCTACCGCAAGCTGGTCGACGAGCTGGAGTTCTTGCACACAAGCAAGCGGCCCGAGGTGGTGAGCGCCCTGGCCGACGCCGCCGCGGAGGGCGACCGTTCGGAGAACGCCGAGTACATCTACCGCAAGCGCCAGTTGCGCCAGATTGACGCGCGCATGCGTTTCCTTTCCAAGCGGCTGGACCACGTTGCCATCGTGGACCCGAGGGAACAGAAGCGGCGCGACCGCGTGTTCTTCGGGGCCACGGTTACGGTGCAGGACGAGGACGAGGAGACGCTGGTCTATCGCATCGTTGGCCAGGACGAAATCGAGGGCGCGGGAGGGGTCATTTCCTGGAAGTCGCCGGTGGGCAAGGCGCTGCTGGGCAAGGCGGTGGGCGACACGGTCGTGGTGCGCTGGCACGCAGGCGTGCGCGAGCTGACCGTCACCGCCATCGACTATTGCTGATGCATTAGGGGCTATTCTTGTTCCGCAGCCCCTGGTAGGCTGCAGGCTGGGCGTCGTGGGTGTGGGCCCTGCTTTCCGGGCTCACTACTCCGGTGGCCCGCTTGCAGCGATGAACAAGATTGTCGTCAAAGGCGCGCGCGAGCACAACCTGAAGAACGTCGACGTGGAGATCCCGCGCGACAAGCTGGTGGTCATCACCGGACTGTCCGGCTCGGGCAAATCCTCGCTGGCCTTCGACNNGCGCCGCTACGTCGAGTCGCTGTCTGCCTATGCCCGCCAGTTCCTCGAACAGTGGGGCAAGCCCGACGTAGATTCCATCGACGGGCTGTCGCCGGCCATCGCCATCGGGCAAAGGTCCGCTTCCCGCAATCCGCGCTCCAGCGTGGGCACCATCACCGAGATCTACGACTACCTGCGCCTGCTGTGGGCGCGGGTGGGCGAGGTCTTCTGCTGGCAGTGCGGCCAGCGCATCGCCGCGCAAACCATCCCGCAGATGGTCGATCAGGTCCTGACCCTGAGCGAAGGCTCGCGCTTTTCCGTACTGGCGCCGGTGGTGCGCGCCAAGAAGGGCGATTTCCACGAGGAACTCAATCGCCTGCGCCAGGACGGCTATGTGCGCGCCAACATCGATGGCGAGCTCTGCGATCTGTCCGACCCGCCCAAGCTGGACAAGGGCAAGAAGCACTCGATTGATGTCTTCGTCGACCGTCTGGTGCGCAAGCCCGGGGTCGAGCAGCGCCTGGCTGAATCGGTGGAACTGGCGGCCAAGCTGTCGGGCGGCCTGGTCAAGATCTCGCCCCTAGAAGGTGACGATCTGCTGTTTTCGGAGAAGTTCTCCTGCCCCGACTGCGGCATCAGTTTTCCCGAAGTCAGTCCGGGCCTCTTTTCGTTCAACAGCCCGGCCGGCGCCTGCCCGGCCTGCGACGGGATCGGGGCCAAGATGTACTTCGACCCCGATCTCATCGTCAGCGATCCAGACCTGTCGCTGCGCGAGGGCGCCATCGAGCCCTGGGAACGTCGCAACAGCGCTTTCTTCCAGCAACTGCTCGACTCGCTGGCCGCCCACTACGGCATCGATCTGTACAAACCCTGGAACAAGCTTTCGCCCGAAGTGCGCCAACTGATCCTCGAAGGATCGAAGGACGAGGAACTTAGGCTGACTTTCGAGAAGAACGGCAAGCAGCACACCTTCAAGAAGAGCTTCGAGGGTGTGCTGGCCAACCTGCAGCGGCGCTACGACGAGTACCAGCGCCGGCGGCGCGAGCAGGGCCGCACCACCGACGAGGATTTCGAGGCCATCTACGACGAGTTCCACCGCTACATGTCGCAGTCGCCCTGTAGCGAGTGCGGCAGCACACGCCTGCGCAAGGAGGCGCGCCATATCCGCGTGGGCGGCAAGACCATCGCCGAAATGACGGCGCTGACCATCCGGGAGGCGCACGACTTCATCAAAGGTCTGGCCTTGTCCAAGCGCGACTGGCAGGTGTGCCTACGTATCATCCGCGAGGTGAGTGCGCGCCTGGGTTTTCTCATTAGCGTGGGCATCGACTATCTTTCGCTCGACCGGCCGGCCGCCACGCTTTCGGGTGGCGAAACCCAACGCATCCGCCTGGCCACCCAAATCGGCAGCGGCCTGCAGGGCGTGCTGTATATCCTCGACGAGCCCTCCATCGGTTTGCACCAGCGGGACAACGCGCGTTTGCTGGAAACCTTGGCCAAGCTGCGCGATCTGGGCAACACCGTGCTGGTGGTCGAGCACGACGCCGACACCATCCGCGCCGCCGACTACATCATCGACATGGGCCCGCGCGCGGGCGAGTTAGGTGGCCGCGTGGTGGCGGTGGGCACGCCCAAGGAGATCGAGGCCAATCCCCAATCGCTGACCGGCGCGTATCTGTCTGGCGAAAAGACCATCGAGGCGCCCAAGCACCGACGCGGGTCGCAGAAGCGGGCGCTGGTGCTGCGCGGGGCGCGCACCCACAACCTACGCAACCTCACGGTCAGCTTTCCCCTGGGTGCGCTTACCTGCGTGACCGGCGTGTCCGGCTCGGGCAAGTCGAGCCTGATCGTCGACACCTTGCTGCCCGCGCTGAAACAACGGTTGCACGGGGCGCGGGCGCCCAGTGCGGAATTCGACGGCGTCGATGGCCTGCAGCACCTGGACAAGGTCATTGACGTAGACCAGTCGCCCATCGGCCGCACGCCGCGATCCAACCCGGCGACCTTCACCGGCGTGTTCACCCACATCCGCGATCTCTTCGCCAATTTGCCCGAATCCAAGGCGCGCGGCTACCGCGCCGGCCGCTACTCGTTCAACGTCAAGGGCGGCCGNNGCCTGCGGCGGGCGGCGCTACAGCCGCGAAACCCTGGAGGTGAAGTACCGCCAGGCCAGCATCGCCGACGTGCTCGACATGACGGTGGAGCAAGCCTGCGGCTTCCTGCAAAACATCCCCAAACTGCGACCCAAGCTGGAGACCCTGCGCGAGGTGGGGCTGGGTTATGTGGCTCTGGGCCAGGCCGCCACCACCCTGTCAGGCGGTGAGGCCCAACGGGTGAAGCTGGCGCGCGAGCTGGCCAAGAAAGCCACCGGCCGCACCCTGTTCATCTTGGATGAGCCGACCACGGGCTTGCACTTCGCCGACATCGATCAACTGCTGCGTGTGCTGGCGCGCCTGGTGGACGCCGGCAACACCGTCATTGTCATTGAACACAACCTGGACGTAGTGAAAACCGCCGACTGGGTCATCGACCTGGGCCCGGGCGGTGGCCCGGGCGGCGGGCAAGTCATCGCCGAGGGCATCCCCGAGGACGTGGCCAAAGCGCAAGCCAGCTTCACTGGGCAATTTCTAAGGAAGATGCTGTAGCTTCTTCATCTCAGAGGACGAGCTGTGAAGGTCGACATGTCACCTGAAGCGGTGAGCGCGCGCCTCCGACAGGTGTCGCAGCTACGCCGCCTTTGCCTGGCGCTTGGCAAAGCAACCCCGGTTGCTCAAGCGCCCTCGGCGCCCATGCCCAAGCGTGAGACCGGCGAATCGCGGTCGGGGAAGTGATTGAGGCAGGCAGCGCAGGAGCTACCGTGCTGCGCCCCGCTGCTGAGAGTTTCGCGGTAACATGCAACCCTGGCGAGCAGGATGGGAGGCCAAGCGAGGAGCACCGTGGCTAGGCGAATCTATGACGTGTTCGTTTCGTACAGTAGCAAGGGCAAAAAGGTGGCCTCGGATCTGGCGCGGCGTTTGAAGAAGGCTGGCCTGAAGGTGTGGCTGGACGCCTGGACGATTCGCGGGGGCGACCACTTTGCCGAGAAGATTGAGGCGGGGTTGGACAGGAGCCGTTCGGTTGCGGTGCTGGTGGGGCCTGGTGGGTACGGCCCCTGGCAGAAACGCGAGATAGCCCGGGCTGTCGAGGATCGTCACCTGCGCGTGATTCCTGTACTGCTCCCGCGGGCGCGGCGGGGCGCGCGCACGCCGCTCGCCCTGGCAGGGCTTTCGCGTGTCGATCTGCGGGGCGGCCTGGATGACAAGAACGGCATGCAGCCGTTGGTGAGCGCGATCAAGGCCAAACCCAGCAAAGGCGGACAAGTTGAGGCTGACCCACCGAACCCGGCAGCGCCAGAGCATGGCCCGGCGATTTCCGCGGTCGGGAACCGCAATCAGGTCGCCAGCAACGGGGGCATCGTCGCCGGCAATGTCACGGGAAGCATCATAGTGACCGGCGGTGGCAACAGCGTGCGCGTGGGCAAAGACCGTGGCTGGTAGACGCGGGCAAGGCGGCGGAATGGATCTTGCGGCGGCGATGGCCAGAATCGCCGAGCTCGAGGAGAAACTCGCGGCCGCGGATCGCGCCGTCTCGGTCAAAGGCAATGGCAATCGGGTAGCCGCAAACGGGGGCATCAATGCCGGCGACGTGATTGGCAGCTTGCTGATGACTGGCGGCACTTTTCAGGGCGATGTCTACATCGGCGAGCCGACCAACGATCCACGAGAGGCTCTGGACATCTATCGCCAGGTTCTCATTCCGCGACTCGGTCATCTACCCTTGCGGGCCATCGTACCCTCGTCGCCTGACAACAAGGCGGCCGAGCGGCCCGACCTGGCCCAGGTCTACGTCGCGCTCGACACCAAGTCGCTGGAGGAGCCACCCGAAGGTTTCGGCAAGAAGCGCGAGCGAGCGGAGCCGACCGAGGCCAAGCGGCTTTCGGCCTTGGAAGCGGCGATTCGGAACCGGCAGTTGGTCCTGCTCGGCGATCCGGGCTCGGGCAAGTCGACCTTCGTTGCCCACCTGGGGCTGTGCCTGGCGGCGCATGCGCTCTTCCCGAATGATAGGTGGCTCGACCGGCTCCCGGGTTGGCCGCAGGCAGAGGGTCACCTGGTGCCTCTGCACGTGGTGCTGCGCGATTTTGCGCGCTCGTCCGCCTTGCAGCAGGCTGGGGGAGAGCCGAACGCCAAGCAGCTTTGGGGCTTCTTGGTCGAGCAACTCGACAGACAGAACCTCGACTTTGCCGCCAAGCCGATTGCGGCGGCGCTTGAAAAGGGAGAGGCGCTGGTGATCCTCGACGGTTTGGACGAGATCGCCAGCGTGAGGAATCGCCGTTTGGCGCGCGATGCAGTTCAGGCGTTCGCCGCGCGCTATTCGCGCTGCCGCCTGATCGCCACCTGCCGAACCCTGTCGTACCAGGTCCCATCGTGCGACGCGGCCTTGGCCAATGTGCCGACCTTCGAGCTGGCCCCGTTCGACCAGACACAGATAGACCGGTTCATTGATGCCTGGTACAGGGAGCTGGGACGGCTGGGAACACCGAGTCGAGCTTCCGGAATTCTTGATGGCGCGCTTTCCGGTCACGGTGGAGCAATTCCGAGTGTTCGTCCAGGCAACGGGTACGAAACTTGAGCGTGAAGATGGGCTGCGAGAACCGGCAACCCGCCCGATGACGTATGCGAGCCTGGACGAGGCAGCGGCGTATTGCGCGTGGCTGGACCAGCAGTTTCGCTCGTGGTCAGAGTTGCCAGCCAAGCTGAAGGCCGCTCTCGATCGCGGGAAGGTGACCCTGCCGAGCGAGGCCGAATGGGAGAAGGCGGCACGCGGCGCGGATGGCCGGATTTATCCCTGGGGCGACGAACTGAACCCGGAGCGGGCCAACGTTCACGAGACAGGTATCGGCTCGACCAGCGCGGTTGGCTGCTTCCGCGCGGGCAAGAGCCCCTCCGAATGCGAGGACATGAGTGGCAACGTCTGGCAATGCACGCGAAGCCTGTGGCAACCATATCCCTATCCTGCCGAGGCGAAGGCCCGTGCGAAGCGGAAGGCTCCAGGTGGAAGTGATTCCCGCGTGGTGCGGGGGGCGTCGTTCTTCAGCGATCGGTGGTTCGCGCGCTCGGCCTGTCGCTACGACCTCCTTCCCGTCGTTCGCAGCGGCAACCTCGGTTTTCGGGTGGTGGTGTCCCCATCTTTTTCTGATCCCTGACCCTCTGGACTCTGATCCGGCTGATCTCTGATCGATTTTTTTCGCGCGGGGCCAGCTTGCCTTCTCCAGAATAGTTAGACATAATGTCTAACATGAAGACTGCGACGGTGCGCGAGGTTCAGCACGGCTTGGCCAGCGTCCTTTCCCAGGTGCAAAAGGGTCAGGAGATTGCTGTCACCAAACACGGCAAGGTGATCGCGCGCATCGTTCCCGCGACCCACACCAAGGGTCGCCTGCGCTGGCCCGACTCGGCCACCAGGATGAAGCAGCTAATGTCCGGCGCGACGCTCACCGGAGCGACCCCCAGCAAAATCATTCGCGAGCTGCGCGGAGAGCGCGTGTGACGGCGTACTTCGATACCAGCGTCATCACCAAGTGGTACCTGCCTGAACCGGACAGCGCGGACGCCCTTCGGGTGCGCGCGCGGTTTGCTCCGCCCGCGGCGCTGACCCATCTTCACAGGGTCGAGTTGGTAACGGCCTGGCACCTCAAGGTCTTTCGCCACGAAATCCCCCTGGGAATCGTTGAGCAGGCTTTGGGTCACGTGGAGGCCGACGTCGCGGCCGGACTTTGGGAGCTGCCGGTCTACGATCTAGTCGACGTCTATGCTCAGGCTGAATCCATCAGCCGCCGGCACACGGCCATCCTTGGCACCCGCTCGCTCGACATCCTGCACGTAGCTGCCGCGATCATCTTGCAAGCGCCCGCCTTCATAACCGACGACGACCGGCAGGCAAAACTGGCAAGGGCCGCCGGCCTGCGCGTGACCATGCTCCACGCGCGCGGAAAGCAGAGATGATTGGCGGTCGCTAGCGCGCGCCGGCGGACTGGCTACTGGCGAGCTGTTTGGGCGGCTGGCGGCGTGGGTTGACGTCGAAGACGTTGCCCTTCTGCGGACACCAGGCCAAGCGGGAGAAGCTGTCACGCCGGAACCGCGGCGGGGCAGGCGCGTTCTGGGCGGTCTTCTTCATCTCGCGAAGTCCGTCGAAGACAACCTGGTTGTGCATGGTGGGATTCCACAACAAGAAGCCGTCGGCGTCGGCGCGCTCGGCCGCGCGCAGCTCGCTGCCCACGAAGCCGGGGCCCCAGAAACCCTCGATGCTGTTGGAGTAGGCCTGCAGGTACGGCCGCAGCACGATGCCGCCGGCTTTGGCGCGCGCGCGGCGCAGGCCGCACTCGATGACGTAGACCACGTCCTGGGTGACCCGCTGGTTGCGAAAATACGTGCCCATGCCGTTGGCGTACATCATGGGCGAGACCGCCTCGACGTACTTCGCCATGTTCTCGATACTCTGCCCGAGAGTGCGTGGATCGCCGTCCACCAGCGTGGTCAAGCCATAGACGTCCGCCGAGATGGGGATGGAAAGCGCGCGATCCGCCCTTTCCAAGAAACTTGCGATGACACCCGAGCGATCCGTAGGTCGCTTGCCCTGGTGCAACCACGTGCCCAAGGTTCCCGCATGTCCCTTGGGAAAGCGCAAGTAGTCGAACTGAACCTCGTCGAAGCCGAAGCCCTGCAATTCAAGCGCGATGTCGATGAGGTAGTCCTGCACCTCGGCGGAATAGGCATCGAGCCAGCGGGCGCCGGCGGAGAACAGCCGCTGCGCCCTGCGTCCCATGCGCACGGCCAGGTCGGGCCGGGCTAGGGGCAGACGACTGTCCTTGAATGCAACCACGCGGCCGATGACGTAAATGCCTTGCTCATGGAACGCGCGCACCATGGCCGCCGGATCCTGGATGAGGACGTAGCGCTGCTTCTCGCCCAATGCAACGCGGGTGGGGTAGACGAGATTGCCGTTGTCGTCCTTCATGTCGATGACCACGGCATTGAGATGCGCCTTGCTGAGCATGGCTGCCGTGCGCTCGGCCCCCTTGTTGAATAGATACATGGGCGTGATGTAAAGCCCACGCGCCTTCTGGCCCGCCTCGCTCATCGGGTCGGCTAGGCCATGATCGGCATAGGATTTCGCGGTGTAGGGCTGCAGTTTGCTGGAAAAGGTCTTCTTCGCACAGCCGGGCAAGTCACTTCGCTCGCTGCAGCCCCTGTCGGCGTAGTGGACCCGGCTGGCCGCCTGCGCGGACGGGTACCCAAGTCCCGCACTTGCGATGGCCAGCGCCAACGCAATTGATATGGGAACCCTGAAAGGGNNGGGCGCGCGCGAAGCGCGCGGGTCGGGCGGGGTGGGCTGTCCGTCCCGAAGCCCCCCTGGGGGAGCTCGCCGGCTCCCCACGCGGTCAACCGCAGAGATTGTTCGGTTTTTCTTCTAGACCTTCGGCAGAACGCGCTCATCAACATCTCGAGGCGATCTCCGCATTTGCGAGTGAATAGATCGTAAGCTTCCTACCACCAAATATAACACAAAATCTGCCGGGGCGAAAGCCCTAAGAGTGGGGACTAACCTGCAACCGATCCTTGAAAGTTCGTGACTGGTTCGGTTTGCCGGTTCCGAATCCGGGACCGGCCGCCGGATCCGGCTCCGACCACCGGGACCGGCCACCGAATCCCCCTTCGGGGACTTCGGGACCCGCCAACCACCCTACCCACCCCGCGCGCTTCGCGCGCGCCCTCGCCGCCGCCGGCAGCGGGCCCGCCCAACCAGCTACGAATTTGCGAGAGGCGGTACTACCCCACCACCAGATACCCACGCTCGAGCAGCGACAGCATGGCTTGCGCGGTGTCGAGATCGGTCTGTCGGCTCTGGTCGATGATGGCCTGCACGGTGGCGCCGCCCAACGCAATCTGGATGACGTCGAGATGGTCGGGCGCCAGATCGCGCAGGCGCGGCCCCAGCGGCTTGGGCACCGACACCATCGCCGACAGCGGCGGCAGTTTGGGCGACAGCTCTTTGAATTCGTCGAGCTGGCGCATGCCCTCCATGAGCAAGCCCTCGGTGGGATCCTGCAGTTCCTCCATCACCCGGCGGTCGTCAGGCGGTTCCAACTCGAAAAGGCCCTGATTCCAGGTCAGCATGCGGAACATAGCCTTGCGCGGGCTAACGTCAAAGCTCTCGTCAATGTTGGCGAAGTAGATCTGGCCCTTGCGCAGGTGCAGGCGGCCGGTGCCCCACTCCGAGCGCAGCACCAGCACGCCCGACTTGCGGCTGGTGGAAAGCAACTGGAGCAGGTCGGGCAAGGGGATCTCTTCGATGTTGCCTGACATCGACTTGGGCGCCACCCGCCGGCTGGCGGTAACCTGCAGCTTGGAACGCGCCTCGATCTCGGACAACGAAGCCGCCGGAGCCCGGCTCTCGCCACCTCCCGCCACCAGCTTGATGATAGACGTGCCAACCAAGATGCGGTCGCCATCCTTGAGTTGCATACTGCGAACCTTCTCGCCGTTGACGAAGGTGCCGTTGGTCGAGCCCAGATCCTGAATCGACACCGATCGGCCGTCGGTGATGATCTTCGCGTGCTTGCGTGAAACCATGTCCTCGACCAGGACCATGTCCAGGTCAGACGAGCGGCCAATCACGATCTCGCGGTTCGGGCGCAGCGGAAATTCGCCCCCCTGATACTTGCCGGAGATGAAGCGAAGAGTCCACGGCGCACCTTCAGCCTGGGCGGCGCTTGCCTGTTCACTTGCGGCGTCGCGGGGTTTGAAGGAACTCAAATGCCATGATTTTAGACACTTAGGCGCGAGCCGTCAACGGTGCCCCGCGGCGGGCAGGCGATTGCGACCTGGCCGGCGACGATCGTACAATAGCGGGCGGTGTGCTCTGGCGCGTTTCTGCGCCAGGCTAAGTGCGCGAAACATCAGTGAAGAGCGCGCGTCTTTCCACCGATACTAACATCGATGCCGCAAATCCTCGCACCTCCGGCAGCAGGCGATCCGCCTGGCCTAAAAAAGCTGGGCCGCTACGAGTGCACCGAACAAGTCGGCGGCGACGGCGGCTTTCAGACCTACCGTGCACGCGTCAAGGGCCTGGCCGGGCTCGATCGCAGCTTTGCGGTGAAAGTCTTGCAGCTCAAACGATCGGAAGTCCCAGCCGTGGTCAGCGAGCCGTTCCTGCAAGCCGCGCGGCGCAGCTCAACCGTTTCCGATCCCCGTATCGCCAAGGTAGCGGAGGCAGACTCGGGAGAAGGGGTGGTCTTCGCAGTCACGCCGTTCATGGAGGGGGTAGATTTGGCCCAATTCCTTCAGCGGGCGCGCGAGGCGGGCGCGCTCGCTACGGGCAAGGGCGAGGTGGCCCGCCGCTGGCATCGCCTGGTGGCCTACATCGGCGCCGAGGTGGCGCACGGACTGCAGGCTGCACACGCGCAAGAGCCGCCCTTCATTCACGGTGCTCTCTGTCCCGGCAATGTGTTCATAACCTCGCGGGGGGCGATTCGGCTGCTCGACTTCGGCCTGCGCGCCTCGGTTCGTCGCCCGTTCGAGCCACGGCCGCGACGCCTTCTGCCTTACATCGCACCCGAGCTGGCGGCTCCCGCCGCTGACTGCACCAGAGCCGGGGACATGTGCAGTCTCGGTGTCTTGCTTTTCGAGCTGTGCAATGGCGATCTGCCGCCCCAGGGCCGGCGCGCCGCTGACACGCAGATCGCTCTCTCCCTTCTGCCCGAAGACTTGGGACTGCTTGTTGGCCGCTTGCTTTCGATGAGTCCCGGCGCGCGACCCGCGGCAGCCGACGTGGTTTCGGCGCTGGCAACGGTCTATGCGGACATCGCCGAGGCAGCCCTGGTCGCCAATCTTTGTGCACTCATCCAGGGCTCTTCGCCCGATGCGCCGGCAGAATCGGCGGAGGCGTCGTTGGCCGATGCGCTCGACGGGGCCGACGATGCGCCACCACCGCCTTCCGAGGTGGAACACGACGACGCCTATGGGCCAGTCGCGTGGGGAGCCGGCGAGCTTGGCTCGCCGCACACCATCGCGGGAGGGGATGGGAACCCTTTCAGGGTTCCCATATCAGAGGGACCACTGCACCCTCGGACCAACGAGCCGGTCAAAGCAGAGCCGGCCGGCCCGCCCGCGGTCCCATCGGCTCCGTCGTCGGTACCTTCGGGCGAATTTCGCCCCTCCTACGCACCTACCGCGGTGGGCGAGCCAGGCTTGATTGACGACCTTGTGGGCAGGAGCCGGCCCTCTGTGCCGGCGACCTCCTCCGGCGCGGCAAGGACGCATCCCCGGCCACCGTCCCTTGCCGCCCCGCCCGCCACCATCCCGGTTCCGACGCCGGCCGCGAGCCCGGCTAGCCGCGAACGAAGTTTGACCAGCCTCGGCTTCGGGCCGCTGGGAACCGCGGCCTTGGATGCGCCGCCTGCCTTCACCGCCACCGCTCCGGACAGCAACCGTGCGGCCGCCGGGGAATGGATTCTGAAGTCGCCAACTGGGCCACTTGCACCGGCGACGCCAGCGAGCGCACCGCCCGCGAATTATTTTTCCGCACCCGCGCCCTCCGCGCGGGAGGAGCCGGCCGCGCTGCAGGACGCCGCCGGAGTGATGCTTCCGAGCGTCCCGGCATTCGATGCACCGCCTGCGACCTGGGGCGCGCGCGCCCTTGCCGCCCTCGGCGGTCAGGCTGGCATTGCTCCCTCGTCCGACGGTTCATCGAGTGGCTTGGGCCTCCTTGACGAGGTCCAAGTTGAACCGGCACAGCCCAACTCGCCGGTGACCCTGGGCGACCCGAGCGGCCCACGGCAATTTGCCCTGGATGAACCGCCTCTATCTGCACCTGCGCGGACCGCTGCCTATCCCCTGGTGCCTGGCGTTGGCTCGCAGGCCAGTGGGGATGAGATCCTGCTGGCCGATGCCGAGGCCCCTCACGCGGCGGAGCAGCCCCGGGGCGACTCCCTGCTTGAGGATGAGTTGGTTGATTCGCCAGAGGGCGCCCGACCGCCCTGGTCCCCGGCTGGCGCGTCCGGGGCATACGGCCTGCCCAAACCGGTAGCCGGCGGGATTGCTGGCCAGCCAGTGCCCAAGGCTGCGCCCTATGCAGACGACCGCACCCCGTCACTCGAAGCCGTGGCCTTCACAGAAGAGAAAGCCCAATCCGCAGCCAAGGCCGACGCCTACCTGGATGATGTCTACCGGCCGGCGGCGGCCCCCGCGTATTTTGAGGACAGCGCCCCCCGCCCACTGCCCACGTCCGAAATCTCCGCCCTGCCCGAGGCTGGCGCAGCACGTACCCCGCCACGCCTGCCACCGGCCCCTGAGCCACCCTCGGGTGGACGTGCACGTGGGACCGGAGTCAGGCGCGTGCTGTCGGCGCAAACACCAATCCCCGCCTGGGCGGAGTCCCCTGACGAGCAGACGGCCAAGCGCCCGAAGCGCCGAGTGATCTGGGTAATCGTGGGCTCGGTCCTGGGCGCCAGTGTCCTGACCGGTGGACTAGCCGGGTTTGTCGTCGGGGCAAAGGGCAAGCCTTGGAGCGCGTTGCTGGGAGGTAGGCAGCCGCCTGCGCTGGCAAGGCCACAAGTTGCGCCGCCGCTTGCGGCCCCGTCCGCAGACGAAGTCACGACCCAGACGGGGAAGCCAGAAGAGAGTGAAGCGAAAGCCAATCCGCCGACGGCTGGCCCGCGCCGCTCGGCCCCGGCAGTCGAAGTGGCGCCTGCGGTGGCGAAGAAGGCGGCTGCGGACAAGCCGGCGACGCCCACGACGCCGGAGAAGAAAGCGACGGTCCCCGGAGGCGCGGCGCCCGCAACCTGGGGCAAGGGCGTCTCGGACAGCGCCGGAACGGGCCCTCTGGTCAGTGTTTCCGTCACCAGCCAACCGGTTGGTGCCAATGTGTGGATCAACGGCAAGGAACGTGGACGAACACCTTTGCAGACCAGGATCCAGTCCGGCCCGGCTCATGTGGTGCTGGTTCTCGTCGGTCACGCCTCGGCTGCCTTCGATGTGACAGCCAGCGAAGGCACGCAGGTATCCAAGGAACTGCTCGCGGTCGATCCGCCTATTACCGGCGATGCGCGTTTCCGGGCCGAGTGCACCACCCAGGGCAAGTTGCCCATCGTGGTCGACGGCAAAGAGACCGGCGTCCTGTGTCCCTTCACCAAGCTGCGGCTAGACCCCGGCGTGCACAAGATCGGCCTCTACGTGCCTGCCCTGGGCCAGGTGCACGAGAAGGAAGTGACCTTGCACCCCGGCGTGCGCAGCATCGTGTTCGCGGATTGACTCCCGGTCTTGCAAAGGCCCGGATTTTTGTCCAGAGTGCGCCCAACCCTCTCGCACAGGGGATGATCTGGGAAAGGAAAGACCCGCAATGAGCAAGATCGTTCTGCCCAAGAAGTTCGTCAGCCAGTACCCGCACAAGTTCGCCAAGGGCAAGCAGATGTACCTGCGGGGCAAGCGCATCCTGCCCAAGCCGATCTCGGGCAAGGAAAGCCTGCCCGATCTCATCGACGCCACCTTTCTCGCTTACAACGCCGGCCGCTTGAGTGAAGGCTGCCGCCTGTTTGTGGAAAAAATGCTGGCCAACGACCGGGTCACGGTGGGCATGAGCTTGGCCGGAGCGCTGACCCCGGCGGGCCTGGGCAGCGCCGCCGTGATTCCGTTGATCAAGGCTGGCTTCGTGGACTGGATCGTGGCCACCGGCGCGAACCTGTACCACGACATGCACCACGCGATGAACCTGCCGCT
>PMJO01000149.1:26611-33878 GCA_003158455.1 Myxococcales bacterium
GAGATGGGCACGGCCGAGCTGCACCACCTGATCGGCAAGTACTGCGCTGAGTTCGAACGCCAGAGCGGGCTCAAGGACGCCTCCGTGCTGGCCGCGGCCTTTCGCGCCGGCGTGCCCTGCTTCTGCTCGTCGNNTCGCGGGCGTCGAGCTGCGCGGCAACAAGCTGCGGGTGAACCCCAGCATCGACGTGAACGAAACCACCGCCATCGTGCTCGATGCGAAGTTGCACAAGCGCAAGACGGGCGTGGTTCTGGTGGGTGGCGGCTCGCCCAAGAACTTCACCCTGCAGACCGAGCCGCAGATCCANNGGGGCACGACTACTTCCTGCAGTTCACCGACGCGCGACCCGACACCGGCGGGCTGTCCGGCGCCACGCCCTCGGAAGCGGTGAGCTGGGGCAAGATCGATCCCAACCAGCTCCCCGATGCCGTGGTCTGTTACACCGACTCCACCATCGGCCTGCCCATGCTGACCCACTACGCGCTTGCCCGTCGGGGACAGCGCAAGCTCAAGCGCCTCTACGACCGCCGGTCGGCGCACATGAAGCGGCTGACGGAAGAGTATTTCGCCCACAACAAGGACGCGACGCTGATCAAGTAGCGCCCGTTGGCCAGCCTGGGCGGCAGCGGCTCGCGGCCTGCGTGGGCGGCCCGCAGGCGCGGTTGCACACGCTGTCCGCCTCACGCGGACCGCCGACGAAAACGCTCACGCCCTCGCCCACGCGACCCGCCTTCCGCGGGCCTGGCTCTCGGGCGGCTCGGAGCTTGCCGACGGGCTCGGGTGGGTTTCTTGCGCAACAGAGTGCGGCCTTCTACAAATATAGGGGCGCCATGCACACCCTGGCAGATGAGGTGGTCGAGTTCACCATGACCCTGGTGCGGGCGTTGCACAGGATCGCGCAGTTCGACCCAGCCAAGCCTAACTTCCCGCGGGTGCGCCAACGCCTCTTCAAAGAGCTGACCCGCCTGCATCGGACCCAGCCCGAGATCGCGTACGTCATCGGCCCGCCATCTGTCGCGGGCGGCCCGCCTGAAGTCCATGTCGATGGCACTGGTCCCGCGCGCACTGAGCTGCGCCGTCTGGTGGGTCCCTCGATCGGCGGCGCCTTCGTGCTGCAGTTGCTGGAGTTCATGCAGCGGCGCTCGTTGGTGATCCTGTCCCTGTCGCGCGGACTGGCCGAGAGCGAGTGGCAGACCTTTCTCGAAGTCACGGCCGCGCCACCGGTCGAGACGGATACCGCCCGCGAGGGCGCGCGCCTGGCCAAGGCGTTGCTCGACAACAAGGTTTCCCATGTGGCTTTGGTACGCGAAATCGACCTGCCGCCGCAGAACCCGCAAGTGGCCTGGACGGTGCGCACCGCCTTCGGCCGGCTGGGACGCGACGTGCGCGCGCTGCTGGCCCTGGGCGAAGCCAAGCCGACCACGCTCTCCGAGCAAAGCGAGCGCCTGGTCACGGGCATGGCCTACTCGTTCTTCCGCAAGTTCGATGTCCTGCGCGCCATGCTTTGGGCCGCGCCAACCCTTGACAAGATCCTGGGCGCGCTGCCTGGGCTGGCGGACTTCCGCACCCGCGACATCTTCGCGCGCGGCTTGCCCGGCTTGCCCCTGGTGGGCACGACCAAGCTGATCCTGCGCGAGGCGGGCGAGGCCTCGCAGGTTCCCGGCGAGCCTGCCATGACCGTGCTGCGTGCGATGGTAGAGCGCCTGCTCAAAGATCCGCCGGCGCGCAAAACCGACGAGCTGCTGCGCGAGATGTGCCGGCGCCAAGTGGTGCCGATCACGCGCCTGCCACCCGAATTGCAGGAATGGGTGCTGGCCGAAACCTGGGTCGAGGCCCTGCAGAAGCGGCCCTCCACCGAGCCGCCTGCTGGCAGCGCCAACATCGATCCCGTGCGGCTGCTGCAAAAGGCGATGCGCTACGCCCTTTCCATTCATCGTTTTGTCGAGTCCAACGCCATTCTCATGCGTCTGCGGGTCGCGAATCCCCAAGCCATCCCCGGGGTGTTCGACGAACCCACCATGGAAGCCATGCTGGGTGGCTTCCCTGAGGATCCCAACGGGCGGCACGGCATCGTCGCCCTGTTGGCGGAGGGGGGAGACACCGCCGCCGACTCGATAGCCGCGGTGGTCGCGCAGGGCGAGGCCAAGCTGCGCGATGCCGGGGCGTGGGTCTTGACCGAGATGAAGGCGCGCGGCGTGGCGGCGGCTCTGCGCGCGCTCGACCAGGGAGTGGAAAGCGAAGAAGCGGCCTACCTTCTCCTCGCCTGCGTGAAAGAAGGCGCCGGGCTCGAGGCGGCGCCCGTGTTCATCAAGCAACTCAAGCACTCGTCGCCCAAGGTGCGGCGCTATGCCCTGACTGCCTTGGCCGAGTCCAACCCCGGCGTGGCCGAGGGCCAGATCGCCCTGGCCCTGTCCGATCCCGACGAGAGCGTGCGCATCCGGGCCCTGCTCCTTTGCGCCCACACCGGCCTGGGCAGCGCAAAGATCGTCCCGCAGGCGATTCGCCTCATCTCGCACGATGCGCGCGGGGCCTCGCCTCCGGTGATACGCGCGGCCATCGAAGTGGTGGTGAGCCGGCGCGAGGCCAACGCGCTCGCCGCGGTTGACACTGACGATGCCCTCTGTCGCCTGGCCAAGCCCATCGGACGGCTCGGTCGTCTGCTCGGCCGCCGCACCCCGCCGGCTGACGTGTTGGTCACCGCCATCTCGGCGCTCGGGCGGCTGGGATCGGCCAAGGCCAAGAAGGTCCTGCACCAGCTCAGCAAGAGCCCCGATCCGGACGTGGTGCATGCCGCCGAGGATGCCCTGGCCGGGCGTTCGACCAAGACCATGGCGCTGTCGTCTGTATTCAACACCGACGTCCGTTCGGCGAAGAAGCTGTAGTTGGCTTGACGGTCGCGTCGAGCCGGTGTTTGCTTGGCCGCAAGCCAATGCGACGAATCTCAGCCATCGTATGTTGCTGCGTGACTCTTGCCGTGGCGGGAGCCGCGGTTGCCGGCGACTTGCGCAAGGAGGCAGCCGACCGGTTCGACCACGGGCTGCGCCTGTTCAACGAGGGCGACAACCCGGGCGCCCTGCTGGAATTCAAGCGCGCCTACGATCTGTCAGGCGAGCGTTCCATCCTTGTCAACGTCGGCTTGGTGTACGCCGAGATGGGACGCCCGGTGGAAGCGGTGGAGGCGCTCGACAAGGCCCTGGCCCAGCCAGCAGGGATCCCGGATGCCCAGGTTGAACGCGGTCGGCGTGTGCGCGACGAGCAGAGCTCCCGCATCGGCCGCTTGCTGGTCACCACCAACGTCCCGGCCCAGGTCGAAATCGACAATCTAGTCGTGGGCCGCACGCCTATGGCCGCACCTGTCCCGGTGGCCAGTGGGATTCGGCTGCTGGCCGTGGTGGCGCCGGGCCAGGTTCCGGTCCATCAGGAAGTGGCTATCTCGGGCGGGCAGCAAGCCGAGGTCGCGGTCGAGCTCATGCCCTTGCAGGGGGCGCTGGCCCACTTGGTGGTGCATTCCGCTCTGCCCGGCGCGGATGTGTTGGTCGATGGAAAACTGGTCGGCCGCACACCCTTGCCCGCGTCAGTATCGCTGCCGCCCGGACACCACGAGGTCAGCCTGCGCCGGCCCGGCTACCGCGCGATCCCGGGCGAAATCACCCTGGCAGATGGATCGACCGGCGAGGTCACCCTGGAGGCAGCAGAAAACTCGGACGACGCCGCTCAGGTCAGCGGACAGATCGAGCTGGACATCAACCAGTCCGACGCCAACATCACGATTGACGGTGTTCCTCGCTTCCGCACCGATTTGAGCTTGCCTGCGGGCCCGCACCGACTCAGCGTCACGCGCGCCGGCTTCTTGCCCTTCGAGCGCGAGCTGACCGTGGACAAGGGCCTTTCCAAGACCGTGCGCATTTCGCTGCAGCCCAAGGAAGAGCTGCGCAACGCCCAGGCCCGGCGACGGCGCAATGCCTGGATCACGGTGGGCGCGGGCGTGGTGGTGGCAGGCGTGGGCACGTATCTGATCCTGCAGGCGCACAGCGATCAAGGCGCAGCCGATACGGCGTGGACCGAGGTGTACAAGACGCTACAGCCTGGTGGTTCATGCCACGGCGTGGCCAAGGGCGAAGACGGCTATGATGCCTGCCAAACCGCCGTCGCCCGCGTGAACAAGATGCAGGACGATGCCAATCTCAAGAAGTGGATCGGCTGGGGCACGGCCGGGCTGGGAGCGGCCGTGCTGGCGACCGGTGTGATCCTGCGCATCGTCGCAAACAATACGGACAACGTCGCCGTCGCCGCTGGCCCGCACCTTCAACCCTTTGCCTGGGCCCAGCCCCAAGGCGGCGGCTTCGGCGTTCTCGGCCGGTTCTGACCGCCAGGGCGACCGCCGGTCGCCCCGGTGTCGGAATCTTGCGGAGGCCTACGGCGTGCAGCCGGTGGCCGCCATCTGCGTCGAATGGGCTAAAGCGCTGTAGAGCGACACGCCAAAGCTACCCGCGAAGTTCGTGATGTTGATGTAGTCCGCGGCCGCGCGGCTGTGGGAGATGACGGTGCCCGGGCCGACGTGGGTGCTACCGTCAGCGCTCACGTAGGCAAAGGCCACGCTGTCGTCGTAGAGCAGCGCCAGTCCCACGCCGCCCACGCCGCCCACATCATCGTTGATGGCTCGCCCGGAGTTGGCTACCTTGGTGCCGGTGAAGTGAAAGCCGGGCAAGGCACCGGCATCCGCACCCGTGGCGGCCGCAACATTGCCACTTGAATCAACCGGAACCAGGGTCTCGGCGACTCCCGTGTGATCGTAGAAGGTGACGAAGCCGGCCGAAGTTCCTGCAACCGTTACCCAACTGGAGGTGCCGGAAGGTGCCAGCACGACGGTCGAACCCACTTGGTTTCCAAGCTTGTCCAACACCGTAAGTTTCGGTTCGCTATCGCTATAGCCGCGGTATCCTACGCCAAGTAGATTTCCACAAACGCCAACCTCGCCGTAGTAGTTACCCGCGTAGCTGTCAGTACGGTCTGTCGGCACTTCATCCGTGTCCCCTCCCGCGGAGCGACCGTCAGGAAGGAACTTTCGCACTTTGACCGCCCAGCCGCCAGCGGAGGCGTATAGCCAGGAGCACACGAAGGCCTTGCTCGCGACTGACCAAACACAATCAGGCGTGCTCCCCAGGTTTGCAACTTCAACCTGAACGATTCGACCAACCTGCAGCCCTCCCACGCCCGCGTCCGTCGTCGACTTGCTGAGGAATGCAGCGTTCATCCCGAGACCGGGGACGGCGTAGAGAAGGATTATTTCGCCGGTAGGAGCGATGGCTGCCGTCTCAAGCGTGATCGGCTGAGCGTCGGAGTCACCCGCCTTGAAGAACGGTTCCGCACCGTTGCTGTTGCCAGTCACGGGGTCGAAGGCTTGGACATACACGTAGTAGACTTGCGCAGGGCTCGCGGCGTCTGCCGTCGCTGCTGTGGGATCCGGGCCGAGATACCCGTCGAATATGAGTAGTTTGTCAGCCGTGCGCACGCCCAAGCCGGACTGAAAATGGGTATTGCTGTCACCCTGGACGACAAAACCGAATTGTGTCTGCGGACTGGGGCAAGAGTTGCCGGTCTGACCGCCGCTTCCCGCACCGCCCAGTGCTCCTCCGGCAGGACTGCCCGCGGTTCCCGCGGTTCCGCCCGAACCGGTCACACCGCCGGTCCTGTCGGTCGGGCCGCCGTCCCCGGTCGCGCCCGTGCTGCCGCCGCTGCCGGTGGCTGCTCCATCGACGCCACTGACCGGCGCATCGACGCCGGTGGCAGGCACGTCGACGCCACGGTTGGCATCGACCGCCCCATCCCCCGCGCCCGCAGATCCCGCGTCATGGCCGCCAGTAGCGCCCCCAGATCCCACATCAGAACCGGCTGCTCCGTCGCCCGTGCCGGCCGAGCCGTCCTTGCCCGATCCGCCCGCGAGGTCCGCGTTGTCCACGCAGAGTAGTCCATCGCAGGTCTGGTCGGTCCTGCAGCCGCTGCTGCACCTGGTTCGGCAGATGCTGTCGGTGCTGCTGCACACAAGCGGCGAAGTGCAGGGCTTGGTGGTGCTGCAAACCGATTCCGACGACGTCTGACAGACAGACACGCCGTCCACGGTCACGCAGTGCCCGCCATTCTCGCAGTCAACCGATGTCACGCACGCCTTGCGACAGCTCCCGAGCTTGCACACCAGCGGCGAGGTGCAATCGCTGTTCAGGGTACACGAGCCACCCAGTTCGAGCTTCTTGCCGCTGTCGCATGAAGCAACCGCGATGGTGACCAGGCAAATACCAATAAGGAAGCTGAATCGATTCATCTTTTCCTCCGTTGACTAGCTAGGTGGCCAAGTGTGCCACAAAATGGGATCGCGCGGGGGCGGAATGCTTGGGCTCGTCGGGCCATCGTTGGCGGATTGACCCTGCTCACGCCCGATCCCCTGGTCACGCAGTATCCCGTGGCCACCATCTGGCGACGGGTACCGGTGTTTCTCGGCGGCGAAATCAGTAAAACGTGATCGAGTTGCCGTTGGTGTTGATGCAGTAGGCTCCGGGCTCGCACGCGGCCAGCACGGTGGACTTGGTGACCACGTCGGCGGGCGGGATGACACCGTTGAAGCTGGTGCCGCTCACCGGGATGGTAGGGCCCGTGGCTGAACGCCCATCGTACAAGCCATAGATGCCGCTGGCCGTGCTGCCAGTGAATTCGTTGGCCCCCGAGTCAGTCGCAGTTCCCAGATCGAGATTCGTCAGTGCTCCCATTGCGTAAACGCCGTACTTCTCGTAGCCGGAGAATTTGCAGCCGCGGATCACTACGTCGTCGTTGACCCCGACCTGCAACTGGGCACGGCCGCCGTCGAAGGTACTGTTGGTCAAGGTCGCCTTCAGGCTGCCGACGGCGGAACCGTAGCTGGTGTACAAGTAGCCCTCGGCATAGGCCGTCGACACACCCACCGAGCCCGTCGAGAATCGGAACGAAGAGTCGGCAACGGCCAAGGTGCTCTTGCTGGCCAGCGAAATCTCGCCGTTGACGGTGGCATGGTCGAAGACGACATTCGCGGCCGAACTAGCGTTAAGAACATTGTGACCTGACGTCGACACCAGGGGATCACCCAAGGTCGCTCCTTGCACGTGAACGTCGGACCCAGTACCACCCGTGGTGACGCTGCCGAATACGCCATCTCTCAGAATTAGGGACACGTTGGTCGCGCCCACCTTCACCACGTGGATGGTGCCACCACGTGGATGGTGCCATCGATAAAGCGGCC
>PMJO01000178.1 GCA_003158455.1 Myxococcales bacterium
CCCCCGCCGCCGCCCCCGCCCCCGCCGCCCGCCCCGCCGGCGCCAAGCATTCCTGTCCCAATCAAATAGCCCGACGCCCGCGCGCGTCCGTGAGGGCGACTGGAGGACGCTCCCGCGTGCGTCGTGGTTCGCGGGCGACCGCAGGTCGCCCCTACTCCGGTCCTTCGCCCTTGGCCCGCTTCTCGCTCACTCGTGTGAGCGCCTGGCGCGCGGGGCCGGCGCGGCGATCACCGGCCGCAGCCCAGCGCTGGAGCAGCTCCTCGCAAGCGGTGCGCACCTCAGCGCTCGCGTCGTAGACCGCGAAGTGCTGCACGATGGGCGCAGCTTCGGGATCGCCGATGGCATCCAGGGCCATGATGAGGTTGCTCTTGCCACGCGGCGAGGCCGTGTGCAGGGCGGTCTCGATCTGGGGCAGGGTGCGGCGGCCCATGCGGGCCAACTGAGCGATGGCCTCCGCGGGAGGTCCACCGCCGGGCTTGGTAAGCGTGTTGATCTGCGCACCGATCTCGCGATACGAGCGGTCTTCGCAGCTCGCAGTCGACGCGCACACCAGCAGGAAGATGAGCCACCGGCTCGCCATTTTCGACCCGGCCGGGATTGTCATCCTACCCAAGGTTTGTCTCCTAGCTCACCCCGACGGCGCAGGTGGCGGGCCAGGCAACGTGCTGCCACGTCGGCGACGGGCTGTTCGCCGGTATCGGCGCGTGCACGTTCGCGCGCCTGTAGGATGGCAAAGAAGCCCTCGCCCAGGTCAATCACCGCCTCAGGCTGGGACTCGCGAAAGACCCGACCGCGCAGGTCGGCACCGCCGTACAAACCACGCGAATACCAAGCCAGAGTCTTGCGCAACTCGTGTAGACGCATCTTGTCGCTGGTGTATTCCATGACCAGATCAGCGTGGCGGCGCCAGACGGCCCGCTGCTCGACGATGGTGGGGGACGCCGGCACTAGTGCACCGGTCTCGATCGCACGGATGGCCCGGAACAGCCAAGGATTGCCCCGGGCGGCGCGGCCGATCATCACGGCGTCGCAGCCTGTCTCGCGCTTCATGCGGTGATAGTCGTCCACGGTCTTCACGTCGCCGTTGCCCACCACCGGGATCTGCTTGGGCAGGGCCGCGCGCACCGCCGCAATCGGAGCAAGGTGCACCTGACCCGAGAACCCCTGCTCGCGCGTGCGCCCGTGGACCGTGATCATGGCCGCTCCAGCCTCTACCATGCGCAGGGCGAATTCGGGCGCGTTGATCGAAGAATCCGACCAGCCGATCCGCTGCTTGACCGTGACCGGGATGGACGCCGGCAAGGCTGCGCGCACGGCGCTCACGATGACAGCCGCGAGCGCCGGCTCACGCATGAGAGCCGCGCCGCACGTGCCCGCGGTGACTTTGCGTGCTGGACAGCCCATGTTGATGTCGACCACGCAAGCTCCGGCCTCAGCCGCCATCTCCGATGCGCGCGCCAGCACCTCGGGCTCACGACCGACAACCTGCACGACGAAGCGTCGGCCACCCAGACTGGGCCACATGCGTCGCACCACCCGTTCCGACCCGCGGGTGAGCGCCTCGGCCGACAGAAATTCGGTGAAGGTCAGGGCCGCCCCGTGTTCCTCGCAGATGGTGCGGAACGGCAGGTCTGTCACCGCCTCCATGGGCGCGAGCAGAGCGCCCGGGCCGATTTCGACGGGGCCGATACGCATAGGGAGGCGAAACCATAGCACGTCCGGGGGGCGCGACGCTGGCGCTCCTGTGGTAGGAGGAGGCGTCACCATGCGTACCATTGCGCTTCTTACGGCGAGCAACATCTTCATGACCATCGCCTGGTATGGGCACCTGCGCTGGAAGGGCGTCGCCCTGTGGAAAGTCGTTCTGGCAAGCTGGGGCATCGCCTTTTTCGAGTATTGCCTGCAGGTTCCAGCCAACCGCTGGGGCCACGGCCAGTTCACCGCCTACCAGTTGAAGATCATCCAGGAAATCATCACGCTGGTGGTTTTCACCGGGTTCGCGGCTGCATGGCTCGGTGAAACGCCGCGCTGGAACACGGTGGTGGCGCTTTTTTTGATAGTGGCCGCGACAGGATTCGCGTTTCTCCCGCATCATACCTGATGCCGGGCGTCTCATCTTTATCTGGAATTCTCCCAGATTCGGCCTTACGCTTCCGCCCGCGCAGCGTTACCCCTGGAGGAAAACGCTCGTTACCGAAAACCAAAAAAACGTGGGGCGTCATGGGGCTAGGTCAGTCACTACAGGAAAAAGCGATAACGCGTGCATTGGGGGCCTTGGGTCTCCCTGATTCGGCGGCCTTTCTCAAGATCGGTCGCGACGGGTTGGCCAAATTCACCCATCACCAGCTTTTCGAGTGCAGCAAGCGGCTGGGCCAGAAGGGTACCGCCAAGCTAGGTAAGAGCGCGCTGGCGGAACGCATCTGGGAAGAGTTGACCAGCCTGCTTGGCCCCGACCGGGGCGGAAAAGGTGCAAGCACCGAGAAACCCGTGGACAAGGCCGACAGGCCCGGCAAGGGGAGCGATGGGAAGACTACCGATCCTTCGCTCGAAGTACCTGAGCCGGCCCCCATTTCCCACAAGTTCGAGTTGGGGTCACATGGCACGGTCGAAGAGTCACGCGACATCCCGTGGACCTATGGCTACGACCGGGTGACCGGCATGGCGGTAGACCCGGACCGGCTGTTCGTGTACTGGGATGTCACCGACCAGTCTATCGAACGAGCGCGATCCGGCCTGGGCGCAAGCGGGAAAGACGCCTGGTTGAACCTGCGCGTGTACGACAGCACAGGGCGCATCTTCGACGGAACCAACGCCCATTCGTATTTCGACCACGGGCTCGACCGCCGCGATCGCCAGTGGTTCTTCCACATCGGCAAGCCCGCCTCGTCGGCGTTTGTCGACGTGGGTCTGAAGTCGCATGAGGGCTACTTCATCAAAATTGCACGTTCCGGCCGCATCGACTTTCCTCGACGAGAAGCCGCGCCTTTCTCCGAGGCCGAGTGGCTGAGTGTGCGCTCGACCTGGGGCCCGGTGGAACACGCAGGCCGCGGGCATCCTAGTCGTGGTGCAGCCCGGGCCCCGGGGCCCGAGCCCGGCCCCACGGAGGCGGGACCGCCCCCGGCCCCGCGTCGCCACGTGGCGCTTCTGCCCTGGGAGGAGTCCGTGCTACTCAGCGAGGGAGACCGCGCCGAAGTCGTCGAGTGGGAGGAGCACTTCAGCGACGGCCACAGTGAGTTACATCGCCAGACGGCTTGGGAAAGCCCGGTGACCATCTCGTCCTGGGAAGCGGGACCGTTTACCCATCCGGTGGAGGCACCCGAGGCGATCCGCCAAGCCTTTGTCGGCCCGACGCGGGTCTATCGTGTGGGCGGCCGCACCCATGTCGTACACGGCCCTTGGCAGGTGGTCATTCGCGGGCTGGGCGCGCACTTCGGTCGTGCGGTGGTGGCGCGCTGGGAGATCTACAAGTCGTGGATCGCCGACGAGGTGAAGGAAACGCTAGTGCGTGACATTCATCCCGTGCTGCCGCCCGGCGCTTCCGAGCAGCTCATGCCCGGCGCCAGTGAGCGGCGCTGGCGCTATGCCAGCGAAGTGCGTTTAGGCGGAGCATCGGAGATCTTCTACTTGGGCGCCAGCGAGGTGAAAGCGCGCGGGGCCAGCGAGCGCATGTACGTGGGCGCCAGCCAATACCTGATGCGCGGGGCAAGCGAACGCCGGCTGGGCGGCGCCAGTGAGGTGCGACTAGCCGGGGCCAGCGAACGCATGCTGGCCGGCGCGAGTGAGAGCCGTCTGGCGGGAGCCAGCGAACGCCGGCTAGGGGGGGCGAGCGAGGCGCGCGTGGGCGGGGCCAGCGAGGCCCACTTCCTGGGTGCTAGCGAAGCACGGTTGGTGGACGCCGCGGTCCCCGGCGACGGTTCCTATCCGTCGCCCGACGCGATTGCTTCCAAGCCCTCGGTCAAGGAGTAAGCCGCATGCCAACCGGATATTTCGCGCTGGTCCTGCACGCCCATCTACCCTTCGTCCGTCACCCCGAAGACCCGACGGTGATGGAAGAACAGTGGTTGTACGAAGCCATCAGCGGGACCTACCTTCCGCTCATCCAGATCTTCGAAGGTATGCAAGCAGACGGCGTGCCCTATCGCTGCACGGTTTCGCTGTCCGCGCCGCTCATCACCATGCTGACCGACGACCTGCTCAAGACCAGGTACGCCGACCACTTGGACGATTTGATCCTGCTGGCCGAGAAGGAGCTGGAGCGGACCAAGCCTGAACCGCAATACCACCGTTTGGCTGAGATGTACCACAATCGCTTCCTCAGCCTGCGCCACACTTGGCGCTGCCATGAAGGAAACTTGGTGAGCGCCTTCCGTCGCCTGCAGGATGCGGGCGGGCTCGAGGTCATCACCTCGACGGCCACCCACGCCTTTTTCCCGCTGATGGACCGCAACTGGGCCGCGCTACGCGCGCAGGTGCACACGGCGGCCGATCTCTACGAAAAGCACTTCGGCCGTCGCACCGCGGGCATGTGGCTGGGGGAATGCGGCTACGTGCCGGGGGTCGACGAGCTGCTACGCGAAGTGGCCATTCGCTACTTCTTCGTCGACAGCCACGCCATCCTGTACGCGGACCGGCGGCCGGTGTACGGCGTCTACGCGCCCATCTACTGCGCCACCGGTGTGGCAGCCTTCGGCCGCGACACCGAATCATCCGAACAAGTGTGGAGCGCCAAGCACGGCTATCCCGGTGACCCGCACTACCGGGATTTCTACCGCGACATCGGCTTTGACCTGCCGCTCGATTACATCGGCCCGCACATCCACCCGGAAGGGCACCGGATGTACACCGGCTTCAAATACCACGCCATCACCCACGACAAGTTGCACGACAAGTGGGTGTACGACCCGGACGCCGCCCGCGGCAAGGCGGGGCTGCACGCCTCGCATTTCCGCGGCAACATGGAGAAGCAGGCGCAGCGTCTGGCCGCGGGCATGGACCGGCCGCCCATCATCGTCAGCCCCTACGACGCCGAGCTGTACGGGCATTGGTGGTACGAGGGTCCGATCTTCCTCTCCGATGTCTATCGCCAACTTCACTTCGACCAAAGTGTCATCCAGCCCATAACGCCCAGCGAGTATCTGGACCGGCATCCGACCAACCAGCTCGCCACCCCGGGCACGTCATCCTGGGGACTAAAAGGCTACGGCGAGCAGTGGGTGAACGAAAGCAACGCGTGGACCTGGCGCCACATCCACGCCGCGGGCGAGCGCATGGTGGAACTGGCGCGCCGGCACTGGGGCGCAACCAACCCTGTGGTCGTGCGGGCGCTCAAGCAGGCTGCCCGCGAATTGATGCTGGCCCAGGCCAGCGACTGGACGTTCATCATGGCCACCGGCACCACGGTGCCGTACGCCACGCGCAGATTCAACGAGCACATTGTCCGTTTCACCCGGCTTTATGAAGACTTGACCAAGGGCGCGGTGGACGAGCCCTACCTGGCTAGCATTGAAGCACAAGACAACATCTTCCCGGACATCGACTACCGCATCTACGCCACGTAGCCGCGCAAGCCGACCGTCGCCCGTCCACCGTTCGCAGCCCGAGGTCGGGAGCAAGGCCCGGTACGCTGAGGCGGAGGCTGCAAATGCGTCCGGCAAGTCGCCGGGGTTGCCTTCCTCGGGCAAGAAGCCTCGCCCGGCCCGGGCTCCCGAGCAAGCGATCGCTCGACCGGCGCCGGGCACTGCGGACAAGCGCGTCGTCGACCCTCGCCCCTCGCCGGGCGAATTCTCGATTGTGCCTCCGCCGGGCGGCAAGGCCCCACTAAAGGTCCTGTTCGTCGCGTCGGAAGTGGCACCATTTCGCAAGACCGGAGGCCTGGCCGATGTGGCGGGCTCCCTGCCGCCGGCGCTGGCGCGCCGGGGTGTCGATGTGCGAGTGGTGATGCCGCTCTACCAGGGCATCCGGTGGAACGATCTGGAGCGCCTGGAAGGGCTAGTGCCCATTCCCATGTATTTCGGCACGGCTTGGGCGGGCGTGCGCATGGGCCGGCTCCCTGGCAGCGACGTGCCGGCGTATTTCCTTGAGTACAACCGGTTCTTCGATCGTCCCGATCTCTACGGACCGCCCGGCCAGGCGTACCAGGACAACCTGGAGCGTTTTGCCCTGTTCTCGCGCGGAGCGCTTGAACTGTGCAAGGTGCTGGGTTGGATTCCCGACGTCATTCATGCCAACGATTGGCAGACCGCTTTGGTGCCAGTATACGTGAACACAGTCGAGTGGGCCAAGCCGCTCCACGCCAGCGCCACCCTGTACACCATTCACAATCTGGCCTACCAGGGAAATTGGGAAAGCGGCGCGCTGTTCATTACCGGCTTGGGCTGGAATCATTTCAACTCGAATGAGTTCGAGCACTTCGGCGACATGAACTTGATGAAGGCTGCCATTCGGCATTCCACCCTTCTCTCCACGGTCAGCCCGACCTACGCGCGCGAGATCCAAACTCCTAGCTACGGCTTCGGCCTCGACGGTGAATTGGCCGCGCGCGGCCGCGATCTGCGCGGGGTGCTCAACGGCATCGACGTAGAGGTCTGGAATTCCGCCACCGATCCACACTTGGCCGCGCGTTTCGACCATGACAATCTCGCCGGTAAGGCGGCGTGCAAGGCTGCCCTGCAAAGGGAAATGGGATTGCCTGAACGTCCTGATGCGCCCCTCTTTGGCGTAGTCGGGCGTCTGACACAACAGAAGGGCTTTGATGTGCTGGCCCATACGCTTGACCACGTCCTGGGCTGGAATCTGCAAATGGTCCTGTTGGGCTCGGGCGATGGGGAGGCCGAGCGCTTCTTCTCCTCGCTGTGTGCGCGCCGGGGCGACAAGTTCCGCGCATACATTGGGTTTCAGGATGGCCTCGCCCACCGGATCGAGGCAGGCTGCGATTTCTTGCTCATGCCCTCGCGCTACGAGCCGTGTGGGCTGAGCCAGATGTACAGCCAGCGCTATGGCACCCTGCCCATCGTGCGCGCCACCGGCGGCCTGGTGGACACTGTGCAGAACTACGACGAACGCGCCGGCGCGGGAACTGGTTTCACGTTCCACGACCTCTACCCCTCCGCTATTGCCAACACCATAGGCTGGGCGCTTTCGACCTACTTCGATCGACCAGCCCATATCACGGCCATGCGCCGGCAGGCTATGCAGCAGGATTTTTCGTGGGATCGGGCGGCGGAAGCCTATGAGCGACTGTATCTCGAGGCGTACCAGCGTCGGCGCGGGCATCCGTTCGGATAAGGTTGTCTTTCCACCGTCGGGCAGACTCGTGGCTGCAACTTGTCAGTCGCGTGCCGTCGAGAGCACGGAGACGAGAGGGGAGTACACGGAGTCGGCACCGGGGTTCACTCGCGGGTGAGGGAACGCTCCCGTCCGCGCGCGCGTTCGCCCAGCGGTGAGCCAGCGGCAAGAGCGGCAATGCGCGACCAAACCTGCGCGGCTTCGCCGGTTCGTGCCAGCGCCTCCAGTACGAGCGCGCGGTTGGTCAACACCGCGGTGTCATCAGGCGCGATGGCCAAGCTGCGATCGAAGAGCGCCAGTGCCTGCGCGGTTCGGCCGGCCGCGCGATCAATCGCGCCAAGCCAGGCGCACGTGGCTGCCTCCCGTTCGGGCGCGAGACAACCGGCGGGCGCAGCCAGCGCCTGTCGGTAGGCGACGAGCGCGCGCTGGTCGTGGCCGTGGTCAAGATCGAAGTAGAGATCGCCGAGGCGAAGCTGCCATTCGCAAAGCGGCACCGGCGAGGCGGCAGGAGGCATATCGAGCGGCACGGTCGCGCTGCCCTCGTCGGCGGTGAAGGTGAAGCTGGCCGGGATTTCGTATCTGGCAATTACATCACGCGCAGCCGGGAGCCGGCGCGCGAACACGCGGGTGTCTTGTGCGCGAAAGACCAAGGCCCACTCTGCCGGGTCCCACCAGGCCACGCGCCGGTTCACGCCGGCGTAGTCCAGCAACGCCGAGGTGACGCCGAAGTGGTCCATGGTGCGCGTCCATTCCGCGCGGGTCATCTCGCTACGGCCCAAGAGCTGATGGAACTCGCGCGGGTAGGCCGGCAGTCGCGGATCAACGAACACGCGATAGCGCGGGTAACCCTGCCAGATGAGAAAGGCGCCGGTCTCGAAATCGTTGTACATCCGCTCGCGCAGACCGTGCTGGTCGACGAAAGCCAGCGCGGCCCAGGGCAGGTTCGTGCGGTCGAGATCGACATCTAGCCAACCGCCGTGCCGCTCGACCTCTGCCACGCGCGGGACGAACGCAAGCAGCGCGAGCAGGGCGCCGGTGGCGCGCTGAAACTGAGCGCCGTATGCCGGCGCGATCCGCGTGGTCCAGCGCGCCCCCAGGGTGGTCAGAAGGGGCGCGGCCAGAATGGCAGCCACCAAAACAAAGTCGGCGCCGAACCGCACATGGCGGCCAGCCAGCAACGCCAAGCCGAGCACGGGCAGAAACGCGCACGCGCGCGGGCGCACGCGCAGGGCTGCGCCTACACCGAGGACGAGCGCCAAGGCAGCGGCGTAGATCAAGAGAGGAACGTCCGAATGCCAAGCCGAGGGCCGGAACTCGTCGACGGGATGAATGGCGAAGATGTCGATGTGGAAGCTGAGGTAGCGAAAGATGCCCGAGCCCACCGGCGTGGCCAGCAGCGCCGCCGCGCAGAGTACGGCAGCGAGGGCATGGTTGAAAATCGTCCGTCGCGAGGCGAGCGAGGGAGCGATGATTCCTTCCAGCAGCACACCCAATCCGGCCAAAGCGACAAGCAGGGGACCGACGAAGGCGCCCGCGTGCAAATTGGCCCACAAAGCGACAACCGGCACCAGCAGCCAGGCCTTGCGCCGTCCGTCTTGCAGGGCGGGTAGCAAGGCCAACACCACTACCTCTCCAAGTAGGGACACCACATGGGGACGTTCCACCAGGCGCTCGCGCATGCAGAAAGCGGCGGCGGCAAGTACTAGCGCTGCGATCACTCGGCCAGCGCCGAGCCGGCGGAGCAGGAGATAGGCCGCGACGAAGGTCGCCACCACGATTGCGGTCTTGCCCATGACCACGGCCGGAAAACCGCCCAAACGATAGAGCCCCGCCACCGCAACATCGAAGAGCCAAGCGCTGTCTAGATAGGGCTGGTCGGGAAAAGTGAACGAGAACAGATTGCGGCCAGGCACATGGCCGGTCCGAAGGATCTCCTGGCCATTCGCCAGGCGAAAGAAGAGATCGGTTTCCTGCAGCGGGGCCAGGCACAACCCGGCAACGAAGAGAACGAGCCCGAGCAGCGCCATCGATGGGCTTCGTCCGATTCTGAGAAAGAAGCTACTTGATGGACTTGGAGAGCTGGACGGCCTGGTTCTTGCTGCAGACCTTGGTCGAGGCCGACACGCTGACGAAGAATCCGCGGCCCGCCATGTACAGGCCCGTGCTGCCCGAGACCTGCGCCTGGGCCTTGGGCGACTTCGCCTTGTCAGTGACCCAGACCTTGCCCACCTTCTTGAAACTCATGAAGGGATCCGTCGGCTTTTCCAGCACTTCCTTGGCCACCGGGGCGTAGACCTGCACGTAAGTGCTGTCTTCGCTTTCACCAGCGACCTTGAACACGTACTTGCAGGTGTCTTTCGAGCCGACCTCGCCCAAGAAGGTGGCTTCGGTCTGGCCGCAGGCCGCGTAGACGTCGTCCTTGCTCAGGTGGAGCGTGACGTCCGGGCTACAGCACTTGCCGCCGCCGTAGGTTTTGCAGTTGCCCGCAGCCGCAGGCGCCGCTGCGGGCGCGGGTGGGGCCGCCGCAGGCCGCGACGGGCTCGCCAGCATAGCCAGGGCCGCGCATGCGGCCGAACGAAGGACCAAAGTGCGTGTGATCGTCATGGCGGCAGATCCTACCACCGTCTGGGAAAGGAGGGCACAGTTTGATGCCTCGGTCAAACAGTCTGCGACGATTCCGGCCACGTCACGCCCAGAAACACCGGTTCCGGTTGGAGCGTGATTCCGAAACGCAACCCCACCGTGTCGCGCACATGCACCGCCAGGCGAATGAGATCCGCGGCGGAGCCACCGCCGTGATGGACCAGGGCCAAGGCGTGCCTACTCGAAACGCCGACCGAGCCCATGCGCAAGCCGCGCCCCACCCCCGCACGCTCCACCAGCCATCCCGCCGCCAGCTTCACCCGCCCGTCGGGGAGAGGATACTGCGGCACCTCTTCGGGTGCCTGCACGAGATGCTCGCCCAGCGCCTGGGCTACCAGNNGATTTCTTGCGGCGCAGATCCAGCACCGCTGCCCGCACCTCGGCCAGCGACGGTCGCGCCCGACCCGCCAGCGCGGTCACCAGTTCCCGGTAGGCGAGAATAGGCTGCGCCCCGGGCCGAAGCGTGAAGCTGGCCGACAACACGATCGCCCGGTTCGGGTCGCGCCTGAAAATGCTGTTGCGGTAGCAAAGGCCGCACTCGGCGGCCGGCAGCTCGCGCACCTCCAGGGTGCGCCGGTCGAGCACCCGGAGCGAGAGAAGCGTATCTGCCACATCCTGACCGTAGGCACCCACATTCTGAATCGGGGTTGCGCCCACCGTGCCTGGGATTCCCGCCAGGCACTCGATGCCCGCCAAATCGCGCGCCACCGCAGCCGCCACCACGTCGTCCCATGGCTGCCCAGCCTGCGCTTCCAGCAGAACATGGTCGCCCCGCTTGCTGAACTCCACCCCGCGCGCCACCAGTTGCAGGACCAGGCCGGAAAAGCCGGCGTCACCCACCACCACATTGGATCCGCCACCCAGCACGAACACCGGCAGGTCCCGATCCCCTGCCCAGCGCAGCGCCCAGACCACATCCTCGCTCCGCACCGCCTGGCAAAAGAAGCGCGCTGGCCCGCCCAACTCGAAAGTGGTCAACGGCGCCAGGGGAACCTCTTGACGAATGACAGGTGGCAAGCGAGCTACCATTCACTCTGCAACAAACCGATACCCGCTGCCCCGAATGGTCAACAGGTGCTTCGGTTGCTCGGGATCTTTCTCCAGTTTGGCGCGCAACTGGGCGATGAAGTTGTCCACCGTGCGCGCCTGACCGGGATGCTCCAGGCCCCAGACCTGGCGTACCAGTTCCTCGCGCGAGAAAACCCGACCGCCACTTCGGCCAAGGAAGGCGAGCAACTCGAATTCCCGATGGGTGAGCTTGATCGGCTGGCCTGCGCGCACGACGGTGCGGGTGTCGAGATTGATCACCACGTCGCCAAATCGAATCTCGGCCCGTTTCGCTTCACTGGCGATCGCGGCCGCCGGAGCGCTTTGCTGGGGCAGGTGCAGCCGCACGCGCCGGAGCAGGGCCGCGACCCGAGCCAGCAGCTCGGCCAGCGCAAATGGCTTGGTGACGTAGTCGTCCGCGCCGAGCTGCAAGGCAGCCACCTTGTCAAATTCGTCTTGCCGCGCAGACAGCACGATAACCGGCACGTGGTTGCCGGCTTCGCGCAGTCGTTGCAGAACCCAGATGCCACTCTGTTTCGGCAACGAGATGTCGAGCAGAACCAAGTCCGGCCGGACCTGCTCGATGCGCGTGCGGGCCGTCTCGCCGTCGCCAACCGCTTCCGTGCGGTAGCCTTGCAGGCGCAGGTTCAGCCCCAAGCCTTCGGCGATGGCCGCATCGTCCTCGACGATGGTCACCAGTTGCCCCTGCGCTTCGTCGCCGACGCCGGTCATACCGCCTCCGCGCTCTGCCTGGGCAGCAAGATACGAAACCGCGCCCCGCGATTTTCTTCCGAGTGCACGTCGATCTTGCCCCGATGGGCCGTCACGATGGCGCGCACTACCGCCAACCCCAACCCGGTGCCTGTACTGCCACTGTTGACCGCGGCGGACCCGCGCCGGAACTTGTTGAAAATGGCTTTTTGCTCGGAGCCCGGGATGCCCACGCCGTTGTCAGCGACCACGATAGACACCTCCCGCACGTCGCCGGTGGCAGAAAGCTCGATGCGCCTGCCTTGCGGTGGTGTGTACTTCCAGGCGTTGCCCAGCAGGTTCGCCAGGGCCTGGGCGAGCGCGGACTGGTCTCCGTTCACCATCAATCCTGGCTCCAGGCTCACTTTCAGATCGACCTCAGTGCCGAAGCGGATGGCTTCAAAGGCGACCATGGCCTCGCTGACGATGTCCGCCACGGCGACCGGTCGACGGTCAAAGGCTGCGTGGCGGGATTCGATGCGCGACAAGGTCAAGAGCTTGGCCACTAGGCCATCGAGACGCGCCAGTTCCTGATGGATCACGTTCAGGCAGCGCTGTTTCTCGGCCGGATCGTGAACCCGATCCTCGCGCAACGTGTCAATGAAGAGCCGAATCGAAGTCAAAGGCGTGCGCAACTCGTGCGACACGGAAGAGAGAAACTCGTTCTGCACCGCCGCCAGACTCGCCCCCCGGGTGACCAGGATGGTCCCGAGCGCATAGCCGGCCAAGGCTGTCCCGCAGAAGCAAAGGACCAGAATCCCACCCACCACCGCCGCCGACTTCGATCCGCCGGTGGCCAGCAGCACGATCCCGATCACCGTGATGAACACCGTCGGGATCAACGCGGTCAGCGCGAAGACCATGCGGGCGCGCTGCAGGAAGATGATGGTCGGTGACCGAATCTTCACGCCCACCATTTTGTCAGACCTCTGAGCCTTGTCACCAAACAACAATGGCTCGGTCACATTTTTGTCAGCGACTCGCGCTGGACCGCCTCGGCGGACTTTCTCGCGTCAAGATGTGACCGTGTCATGACAGCAATTTGTCGACGGAAACAGTAGTCATGGATCTATGAAAATTCTGTGCCTCTACCCTGCCTTTCCCCGCACCTACTGGGGACACGAGGACGCCCTGCGTTTGATGGGCAAGCGGTCTCTGCTGCCGCCGCTGGGGTTGCTCACGGTGGCTGCGCTTCTGCCCAAGGATTGGGACGTCCGCCTCTGCGACCTGAACGTGCAGGCGTTGGCGCCGGCTGAACTGCAGTGGGCGGACGCGGTTTTCTTGTCCGGAATGCTGGTCCAGCGCGACTCGCTGCTTGAGCTGGCGGCGCAGGCGCGGGCCGCGGGCAAGGTGGTTGTGGTCGGGGGACCGGTTGCTACAACCAGCCCCGAGTTGCTCACACCGTATGCGGATTGTGTGGTGTCCGGGGAGGCCGAGGAGTTGATGGCTCCCCTGTGCGAAGCGCTGGCCAGGGGCACCGACCTGCCCGCGCGCATGGCCGCGCCCCGCCGCCCCGAACTTCACGCCCTGCCACCGCCACGCTACGATCTGCTCGACGTGAAGGCCTACCACTCGCTGTCCGTGCAGTGGAGTCGGGGCTGTCCCTTCAACTGCGAGTTCTGCGACATCATCGAGGTGTTCGGCCGCCACCCGCGCACCAAGACTCCGACCCAGTTGTGCGGCGAGCTGGATGCCCTGCTGTCCACTGGGTTTCGGGGAACCGTGTTCCTTTCCGACGACAACCTGGTGGGCAACAAGGTGGAGACCCTGCGCCTGCTGACCGTCCTGCGTAAGTGGATGGAGGATCATCGTTTCCCGTTCCAGTTCTATTCCGAGGCCAGCATCAACCTGGCCGCCTCGGACGAACTGATGAAGGCCATGGTGTGCGCGGGATTCGACTCCGTGTTCGTCGGCATCGAAACTCCGTCGACCGAGGCCCTGCGCGAAACCCACAAGGCGCAGAATCTCGCTGTCGATCTACACGAGGCCGTGAACCGACTGATTCGCGGCGGGCTCGATGTGTCGGCCGGGTTCATCGTGGGATTCGATTCGGACGACGCGGCTGCCCTCGAACGCCAGCGTGAATGGATCGAAAAGTCGTCCATTCCGCAAGCCATGGTGGGCATCCTGGGCGCGCTGCCGGGAACTCAGTTGGAACGGCGCCTGGTTCGCGAGGGCCGCATGCTGGAAAGATCGAGCGGCGAAACCTTCGGGCGCGCCAACTTCCGCACCAAGATGGACGAAGTGGAACTGCTTGAGTCGTATCGTCGCCTGCTCGCCGCGGTTTACGCCCCGGCCGCGTATTTCGCGCGGGTGAACCGTGTGCTGGAATTGCGGCCGCGCAGCGATTCCCACTTCAGCCTGCCTTGGCACTATGCCTTGCGCTGCGTGCTCTCGTCGATGCTCCACCAGGGTGTGCTTGGCCGCTACCGCCGCACCTATTGGCGCTTTCTCGGGCGTGCGATTTGGCGAACCCCAAGGCGTCTGGCCCGCGCCTTCTCGCTGGCGGTTTCGGGCGAGCACATGATCCGCTACACCGCCGAAGACGTATTGCCACGGCTTCAGCTCGCGATCGAGCAGGTGCGCGCCGAGCGCGAAAGCAAGCGCCAAGCGGCGGCGTAGCAAGTCGCGCGCAAGCCACACCACGCTGGTCGCTACTGCCCACGCTGCTGCTCACCGGCGCGCGAGCCGAGTGGCACAGGCCACCCCGCGGCTAGGCCGCGGGATAGCTTCTCGAAGAGTCTGCTGACGCGACTTCGTGCGAGCCGCTTACCAGCGACCGCCGCCGCCGCCGCCGCCGCGCCCGCCACGGCCACCACCACCACCTCCGCCACCGCCACCGGTGCGCTCGCGCGCCTCGCTGACGGTGATGGTACGACCCTGGAGGTCTCGGCCGTTGAGGCTGCCGATAGCGTGGGTAGCCCCTTCATCGGTGGCCATTTCCACGAAAGCGAAGCCACGCGGCCGCCCGGTCTCCCGGTCGGTGACCAACTTCACCTCGGCCACATCGTGACCTTCCGCCTTGAATGCCTCGCGGAGATCAGCCTCGGTGATCGAGAATGACAAATTTCCAACGTAGAGTCTCTTGCCCATATTCCGGCTCCTTGTTTGTGTTTGCGCGGGTCAAATCCCAGCGCACAGCCCGGTGTTCAAGCGAGCCGACCGACTTTCCATAGCCCACTGCTCGGCCAAATGCCATCAGTATCGTCGTAGCCAGCAACGATTGTGGCTAGTGCTTCCGCGCAGCCGACGGGGCAACCGGATCCATGCTGCCTGCCCGCCGCCGCTTGCGGGCTCCGTCGAGAGCCTTGACGCCCTCTGAGTGCAGGTGGAGGACCTCATCCAGCGACTCGTGAAAAGAGACCTTACCCGCGGCGATCTCACGCAGAGCGGTGACGCCGGGATTGTTGTCGCACTGGACCAAAGGAATCGCCCCCTTGGCCAGAGCCCGGGCGCGCTGGGCGCCCAGTACCGCCAGCGCAAAATGATTGCCAACTGCCTGAATACAGTCCTCTACCGTAACGCGTGCCATGTGTGTTCCTCCCGTTCAGTCCTGAGCGCTTCGGCTGCCTTGACTGCCCTGGAGGCTGACCAAAAGGTCATCGGCCCGAGCGGGGAGGGAAGACGATGTGGAAAGGACGCGTCTAGCGTAGCACGCCAACCTTGAAAGACGAGGAAGAATAGGCAGATCTCACCTCTTTCCTGCTGGCGCGTCTCCACACCAGCAAGAGGTGGTCTCAGCCCAGCGGCCTACCAGCGACCGCCCGAGCGCTCGCGGCCGCCGCCGCCGCCGCCGCCAAAGCCACCGCGGCCATGGCCGCGGCCGCCGCCACCGCCGCCGCCGCCGCCACCGCCGCCACCGCGCTCGCGTGCCTCGCTCACGCTGATCGCACGCCCCTGGATCTCGCGGCCGTTCAACGTCCCCATGGCCTTGCCGGCTTCCTCGTCGGTCGACATCTCGACAAATGCAAAGCCGCGCGGCCTCCCGCTCTCGCGGTCGAGCACGACCTTCACATCGGCCACAGTGCCGGTCTCAGTGAAGACTTCGCGCAGATCTGCTTCGGTCACGCTGTAGGCCAGGTTGCCCACGTACAGCCTTTTCGCCATGTCGTTCTCCTCGTTCTTCTGTCAGTGGACAGTTCCGCGGTCCACGCGCTTGCCCTAAAAAACGGGCCATTGTCCCTATGCGCCTCGCTAGCCGGAACGCCCTGGCTCACCAGATGGAAGACCGTGGCAGAACGGAAACGACGTGAAAAGGACTGACTAGAACGATATCAGGATGCGGCGGGAAGTCCACCGTCGTTTGAAGAGTCCGCCAGTTGGCGCACAGCGCTGCGAGCGCGAAAATGTGCCCATAATTCTGACCAGTGGCACTAGCCAGTTTGGCGCAAGAGCGCCCGGTTGCAGGCCATGGCGCGGGTGTTGCATGATCCTCCGCCCATGAAGGGGAGAGTCCTGGTAGTAGACGACGACGCAGATGCCCGAGAGGCGCTGTCCGAGGCATTGCGGGAAGGTGGCTACGCGGTGGAAACCGCCGCAGACGGATTCAAGGGCTTGGGCAAGCTGCCTGACTTCGGCCCGGATCTGGTGCTTACCGATCTGAAAATGCCCGGGATGGACGGGCTGGAGTTTCTCCGCAAGATCCATAGCGGCAGGAGTGATCTGGCTGTGATTGTCACCACGGCATTTGCCGACGTGGAGACCGCAGTCACCGCCCTCAAAGAGGGCGCGGCCGACTACCTGACCAAGCCGCTCGATCTTACCGTGCTGTCCGTGGTGGTCGCGCGCGAGATGGACCGCGTGCGGCTTCGCCGCGAGGCCGGAGCACTGCGGGCTCGTCTGGCCGAGCGCTACAGCTTCAGCAACCTGGTAGGAAGCTCGCCCGGCATGCAAAGCGTGCTCAAACTGCTGCCCCAGGTGGCAGCGTCCAAGGCCAGCCTCCTGATCACGGGCGAGCCTGGAACCGGCAAAGAACTCCTTGCCACCACGATTCACGAGCACAGCCCGCGCGCCAAGCAGCCGTTTCTCAAGCTGCATTGTGCGGCCTTGGCCGAACCCCTGCTAGAAAGTGAGCTTTTCGGCCATGAAAGCGGAGCCCTGCCGGCAAGCCTGGGCCGCCGCGAGGGGCGGCTGCAGCAGGCGGATGGCGGCACCCTGTTTCTCGATGAGATCTTCGCCATTCCGCCCGCTTTGCAGGTGAGACTCCTGCGCTTTCTGCGAGAGCACGCCTTTCAGCGCATGGGTGGTGAGGAGACTCTTCACGTTGACGTGCGCGTGATCGCGGCCAGCGACCACGACCTGCGCGAGGAAATAGCCCGCGGCAGTTTCCGCGAAGATCTCTTCTATCAACTGAACGTGGTCAATATTGATCTGCCCCCTTTGCGCGCACGACCGTCGGACATCCTGACGCTTGCGATGCACTTTCTGCGCAAGTACGGCAGCGAAGACGGCAAGACTTTCGAGGGCTTCTCCGACCAGGCTCTGGAGAGACTGGCGGGCTACGAGTGGCCGGGCAATGTGCGCGAGTTGGAGAACGCCATCGCGCATGCGGTTGTGCTGGCGAGCGGTCCGCGGGTAACCGCCATGGATCTGCCACCTAGCGTGGGACCAGCGCCAGTGGGGACAGCCGCAGTTCGCATCCCTGGTTCCAAGATGGAAGACATCGAACGGCACGCCATTCTCTCTACCTTGGAGGCGACCCGCGGTTCCACCACGAAGGCGGCCGAGATGCTCGGCATGAGCGTGCGAACCATCCAATACCGCCTGCAGCAATACCATAGTGCGCCCAAGAACGAACCGCACCTGCCCGCAGTACTTCCATCAAGCGTCACCTCTGGGTAACTTGCGTTACCTGCCGGTTGTGCGAAGAGTCCAGACCAACGCTGCCCGACTGTGCCGACAGCGAGTCGCTTGACGCGCGTTCGCAAGGAATCAGCTCCACCATCCCGCTTGCCCCATCCAGCGCCACCATATCGCCGGTCTTGATCAACTTGCGGGCGCCCTTGGCGGAAACCACAGCCGGGACGCCGTACTCGCGGGCCACCACCGCGCCGTGGGACAACGGGCTTCCTATCTCGGTGATCAGCCCAGCAATCAACGCGAAATAGGGGGTCCAGCCGATGTCAGTAAACGACACGACCATGATCTCGCCCGGTTGTAGGGCGGCCGCTTCCGCCACGCTATTCACGATGCGGGCGCGGGCCTTGACCAAGCCGCGGCTGACCGGGATGCCCCTAAGCTGGTTGCCGGTGATGATGACCGGCTCGTCGTCTTCCAACGGCTCAGGGATGCCCACATTCATCAAGGGAAATTGCAGTTTCGCGCTCTCCGGGAGCTGAGCACGGCGTTTGTCGGCCTTCACCTTCCAGGCAGGGTTGCGGTCTTCGATCAACCGCCCGATCTCCTGCTGGGTGAGGAAGTAGATCTGGTCGGTGTCGCTAAGCAGACCATGCGCCACCAAGGTCACGGCATAGCGGCGATAGGCCTGGCGGGTTCGGTTGACCATCTTCATGGAGAGGGCCTTGGTCATCTCACGGTTTGCCACTGCCTTGCGGGCGGCTCGCTTGAGCAGCTTCACGAACAGGCGCTGGGGGAGAGTGAGCTGTCCCCGCATGAGTTGGCGCAGCGCTTTGGCGTTGTCCGTCCCATTCTTTGCCTTCGTCCCGGCTTTCAGCGATGCCTGAATCATCGAGACGAGTTGCTCCTGGTCTTCTTCCCAGGGCCTTTCGCGCAGTTCCGATTCTCGTACGCAGCGGTGGCCGTGCCGGCGCAAGAACTCCCGGTAGCTCTGCCCAAGCTCGGCCGGGGCATGCTCTTCGATCAGTCTCAGGGCCGCCGACGGGGGCAGGGACGCCAGTTGCTCGGCAAACCCGACCGAGCTGCGCAACTGCTCGGCGAAACGTTCGAGCGACTTCACCGCGTCGGCGCTTTCGATGTCCGGGTTGTCGGCAAGCAGACAGGCTGCCAGGGTGTGGTCCCGCGCCTCCGGAGGCCGCCGGTTGCCGGTGAGAATGCCCATCAGCGCCGAGTAATAGGAACCGGACTGAGACGAGGTGAGGATGTGGCAAGAGAAGGCATCCACCAGGCGCTCAAAGGCGAAGTTCAGCGTCGCGTAGTCTTTGTGAAGGTCGCCGGACATCGGCAACTGGAACCGCTGTTCCAGCTTGCGCAGCTTCTTCACGCCCCGGCCGGCAAACTGGATGGTGGTGACCTGCTTGCAGAAGCGCAGACACCGGGGAATCGTGCGATCCAGTTTCCCGACTTTCAGTTCAGGGACATCGGTCGCACTCAAAGAAATGAGGATGTTCTCCTTGTTGTTCAGCGCCAGCTTTTCGACATACAGCATGTAGCGGCTCAGGTTGAAGAAGAGCCGG
>PMJO01000299.1 GCA_003158455.1 Myxococcales bacterium
TCGCAGGCATGCGCACGGTGGCAGGAAAGGCTGCAAGGCAGGCAATTGACGACTCAGGCGAGCACCTACATGACTGAACAAATTCACATCCTGTGTGTTGACGACGAGCCGAAAGTGCTGGAAGGGCTGGTGCTGAACTTGCGGCGGTACTATCGGGTTTCCACCGCGATCAATGGCCAGAAGGGATTGGCAATCATCGACGGCGATGATCCGCCCGGCGTGGTGGTTTCCGACATGCGCATGCCTGAAATGGACGGCGCGGCTTTCTTGAGCCAGGTCAAGCAGCGCTCGCCCGACACGGTCCGGCTCTTGCTCACCGGACAAGCCGACCTCGATTCCGCAATCGCCGCAGTCAACCACGGGCAGGTCTTTCGCTTCCTCACCAAGCCGTGCAGCCCCCAGATCTTTCTTTCGGCCATTCAGGCCGCGGCCGACCAACATCGGCTGATTACGGCCGAGAGGGAGTTGCTGGAGAAGACCCTGCGGGGAAGCATCAAGGCGCTCACTGAGATTCTATCGCTCACCAACCCGCTTGCCTTCGGACGCGCGATGCGGCTCAAGCAACACGCAGCGGAGCTGGTGGCCGGCCTTGGCGTGCCGTTCTCCTGGCAGCTTGAGGTCGCGGCCATGCTGTCGCAGATCGGCTGTGTCACTCTTCCGGCTGCAACCACTGAGAAGCTCTACTACGGCAGACCGCTCAATAGCGACGAGATTGAGCTGACCCAACGCCTGCCGGCCCTCTCTCTGCAGCTTCTCGAAAGCATTCCTCGGCTTGAGGCGGTGCGGGCCATCCTGCAAGCCCAGAACCACAACTTCGATGGCTCGGGCTCGCCACACAATGCCGTGCAGGGCGAGTCTATCCCGTTGGGCGCTCGGGTGCTGAAGCTGGTCATTGACTACGACACCCTTGAGGCGGCCGGGACTGATCCCGCAGTGGCCATCGGCACCTTGCAGAGCCGAAAGGGTCGCTACGACCCGAAACTGCTCGATGCCTTGGCTCGGGCCAGGACCAAAGCGGCCTCGCAGGGACTGAGCGAGCTTGGGCTGGGGGCGGTTCGGCCCGGGATGTTCCTGACTCAAGACGTTATGTCGACCACGGGCCTGCTGCTGGTTGCTCGCGGACACGAGGTGACGCCGGGGCTTCTCTACCGCCTTCGCAATCTGGCCCCGGGCAGCTTGCGGGAGCCGCTTGTGGTCTTTGTCCCGGCGGAAACGAAAAGGTAGACGCAGAAGGGCCGTAGCGTGCAGTGAAGGTCATCGCGTAAGATGCAGGAGCTCAACGCAAAGCCCTCCCAAGGGCACGACAAGTTCGCGAGCGTTTTCCATGCCGCGCCTATCGGGCTGGCGATCGTCGATACGGGATGTCGCGTCCTCGATCTCAATCGAGCCCTCGAAGAGGTCATCGGATTTTCCTCACAGGAAGCCATAGGCAGGTTCCTTTGGGACTTCATGCCAGCGGAAGAAGTGCCGGCCATCCAGGGGGTCTTGGGGGATCTGCTTTCGGGCAAGGTATCGACAAGCCGGGAGCATCCTCGGGTCATTGCCAAGGATGGACATGTCGTACATGCCGAGTTCGGGCTGACAGCAGTGCGGGACGCTGAAGGCCAAACGCAGCTTGTAGTCGTAAGTGTCGTGGATGTCACGGCTCAGAACCGGCTCGAGATCGAGCTGCGTCACTCCCAGAAACTGGAGTCTGTCGGGCGGCTTGCGTCCGGGATCGCCCACGAGATCAATACCCCGATTCAATTCGTCGGGGACAACGTCAATTTCCTCTCCGAAGCGTTCCAACAAATCCTCGCGCTGTGTGAGACCTACCGGTCCATGTGCGCAAAGGCGGCAAGTGCTCCCTTGTCTCCCGCCGATATCGAGGCACTGAAGAAGGAGGAGGAACTGGCGGACATTGAGTACATCCGGGCGAACGTCGCCACTTCAATTGCTTCGACCATTGACGGCGTGGGTCGGGTTGCCAGGATCGTGCAATCCATGAAGGCTTTTGCGCATCCCGATCACGGCGAACGCGCGACGGCAGATCTGAATGCGGCATTGCGTGACACATTGACCGTGGCAACCAACGAGCTGAAGTACGTGGCCAAGGTGGAGACAGATTTCGGAAAGATTCCCGCGGTGCCGTGTTTCGTGAACGACCTCAACCAGGTCTTTCTGAACCTGCTGGTGAATGCCGCGCACGCCATAGGTGATGTGGTTGGCAAGAGCGGAGGACGTGGAGTCATCCGCGTGCGGACCTATCTAGAAGGAAGTGTCGTGGTTATTGCCATCAGCGACACGGGCACAGGAATCCCGGAGGCCGTGCGAGGAAGGATCTTCGACCCGTTCTTCACCACAAAGGAGGTCGGCAAAGGCACAGGCCAAGGACTGGCACTGGCACGGGCGGTGGTGGTCGACCAACACGGCGGGGCGCTAACTTTTGCAACCGAGATGGGCAAGGGCACTACGTTCTTCGTCCGGATTCCCTTTGACTTCACCGAGGTCCCGGATGAAGGCTAGCGACACCCATTCCGCGGTACGAGTAGAATCTGTTCCGCCTTGGTGGCTAGCGGGTCAAGACCCGTAGTGCGATTCGATTGGTGACCACGTCTACAACTGCACCGGACAGTCGGGGCTTGATACGCAGTCGTAGACTTCCAGGTCCTTGAAGGCGTTGTCCTGGATGACGAAATGGGAAAAACGAGTCGCGACGCTACCGCTTTCGTCGAAATCGCAGGGGCTCTGGGCGCCCTCGTAGTTGATGGGCAGCCCCTGGCTGATGAGCCCCACGGCTGTGGCAAACTCGTCGACACCGGTCCGCACGATCTGACCCGAGGGGTCACTCGTGCCGCGCATCGCGGCCCGAATCTGCGCGCCGGTGATCGCCGTCGGATCGGGCTGTCCGTTGGCTGCCGACAGCGCGGCGAGCATCAACACCGCGGCGGCATCGTACGTCGCACTGTCCAGAGAGCTGGGCGCCATCCCGGTCGCGGCCGTCAAATCTCTGGCAAAGGTCACCCCCGATGGGCTGGTATCCACCACGACGTACGCGGTGCCTTCCTGGCCATTACCGTCGCTGCCCAGCGAGTCGAGGACCTTCTGGTTGCGCAAACCCATGCCGTGCACGCCAGGGATGGTGCTGCCGGCCAGCTTGTAGGCCTTGATGATCGCAACCAGGTAGTCGGGGAAAGAGAGGCCCATCCAGACGTCGGGCAGCCCGTCGTCCATGCCGGTTTCCTCGTTATGTTGGTCGAGGAGCTTGGCCATCTCGGCGAGGAAGAAGTCGGCATCATTGGCAGTATGATCGGTGGTGCTGAACTTGATTGCCTCCACGATGGCGGTGGGAGCGAGTTGGGCAACGGCCCCCTTCAGGGCAGAGACCTGCCCGTTTCCGAACGGCTCATCGCTGGCAATGGCCGAAATCTTGAAACTCGCCTTGCTCACCTTGCTCATCACGATCTTCGTCAGAATAAGCCCCTGTGTCGTGCTGGACATCGATGTGCGAAAGTTCCAGTGGTCCGCGTCGCGATACGCCGCTTGGGTTACGGGATCGGGGTTGGTGGTGTTGGGGTTGTTGATGGCCGGCGAGGTCGCTACCAGGCCGACGATGGGAACGTCGAGATGGTTGGATGGATCGGTGTCATATTGCAGTTTGAGAATCGCGACGTCGTCTTGGCTGGTGTCGGTCACCAGTCCCTTGGCACCCTGGACCCTCACCAGGTTCTGGGCGCGTTGGACGGCAACGGCTGGAGTGTTGGTCGAATCGCCCATGGCGAGATCGAACCGGATTTCGCTCTTGGTTTTGGCCAGCGCGCCGTTCATCTGGGTGACCGCGAGTTGTGCCGCGTTGGACCAGCTTGGCGGGCCAGCCGAGCCGGTCTGATCGATCACGGCGCCGAGCGTGATGACCTTGTTCTGCTGGTTGTCGTTTCCACTGCTTGAGCATCCGAACGCGACAAGTAGTGCGATGCCAAGGAGAGGGTTTCGCTGAGAGTGAACTAACATGTCGTCCTCCATTCCTGCAATCGTGCCCAAAGGGCTAGAAGAGCTGCCGAAGCTCCATGACGAACACACGTCCCAAGGTGGGGAAGTCGAACCCTCCATAACCGGCCTCGCTGAATTGGGCGTTGAGAAGGTTGCGCACGCCTACCAGCAGGCGCGTCTCGGTGCTCTGGCCGAGCAGATGCAGCCCGACGCTCGAAACCGTGGCGTTCAGCACGGCATACGACGGCAGGGTGTAGGGCTCCTCGTTGTTGAGCGAGATGTTCGCCTGCGATGCTCCGCGCGCCGATAGCCAGCGCACTTCTCCGTTGACATGGAAGCGCAGCTCGGGAACGGCGAGGTCGACACCTAGTAGGCCGAAGGCATTCGGATAGCTGGCCGGTGGCTGGTTCGACAGCTCGCCATTCGCTATCGTTCGTTGCAGGCACCCGGTCAGGTAGGACGAGTAGCGACGGTGGGAGAATCGCAAAGTGCCTTCGAATCCCGCCGCAGCGATGCTGCCCTGGTTGGCTGCGCGGTAGTTGGCGCCGTAGCGGACGAACTCGATGCGGTCCTGCACGCGCTGGTAGAACACGCTTCCCTCCAGCACGAACAGCCTGAGGAGCCTGCCACTGGCGCCGATCTCGACACTGTCGATGGTCTGCGGTCGAAGCGTCGGCGCGCCGGCGATAGTCGCATTGCCTACGATGTTGCCGACACTGCCAAACCCAGGCCGCGCGAAAGTCAGGACGGCCGAAGGCGTTTGGAAGGCGTGCCCGCCGACGACCTTCGCGCTCCACGAGCGGGATATGCGGTAGGCCGCAGCGAGGCGCCAGCTGGTCTGCAGCGGAAATTGGATGTCTCCTTGGGCGATGGAGTCCAAGCGGATGTTGCCGGTAAGACGTAGACCCGGCAACCGATAGGGGAATGGCTTGCTGGTTGCCTGCAGATAGCCACCCAGGTCGGTCAAAAGCTCGCTGTGCTGATCGTTCGGCCCCATTGCGATGTCGACGCGATCGTCGGGCTGATACGCTCCTACCGCCACGTTGAAGACCTGCGTGTAGTAGAGCACGTCCTCCTTGTCGAGTTCGCCGTCGAAGCCGAGGCGCAACGAGAGCCGCTGCAGCGGCGCCCATTCCACGTAGGCTCCCCCGTTGAGAGCTCGGTAGGAGTAGTTCGGTTGGTACATCGAGGACCGCGATTCGGTGAGATAGAGCGATGTGTCGTGCGTGGGTCCGCCTTGCGCTGCCCCCAGCGTGACCGCGACGTTCCCCGAGGTGGACCAGGGCCGCTCCCAGCGCAGGTTGCTCCAGATGTTCTGAATGGCGAGACGGTTGCGGTGGGTGAGCAGAGAGTTGAGACTGAACTCACCCATCGCGTCCATCTGCTGCAAGCCACCCGCAAGTGAGAACGAGCCCAACCTGTCGGAGCTGGTGCCCACGCTCAGGAATACACCCTGTGGCCTGGCGATATCATTCACGCTGCGACTGCTGAAGAGCTGCGGGGTATTGTTCTGCGCCGGAAAGGTTTGCCGCAGCCCGATGCCCGAGCGGTCGCTGCGGTCGACGGTGAAGGCCGAAAGGAAATACGTCCGACCTTCTTTGAAAGCGACCAGGCCCGAAGTGCCGGGGCTGCCAGCGTACCGCGTCCAGCTCGAGCGTGCTGCAACCTCTGCCGTAACGCCGGCGCGGGGCGAGCGGGTGATCACGTTGACCGTGGCAAGGAAGGCGTTGGCGCCGTAGAGGGCGGACAGAGGGCCTTTGGCAATCTCGACGCGCTCGACGGCCTCCATGGGGATGTACTCAGGCCCAAGAAAGGCGGCGAGGTCGGGACGGAAGTTGACCTGCACGCCGTCAATCATCATGCGCACGATGCGCGTTCCGGCGTCCAGACCGCCGCTCACTCCTCGCACTGCAACCGATGGGGTGACGAGATCGTCGACCACGTAGAGCCCAGGCACGTTGGCCAACACCTCGACGAGGGATCGGTATCCGTGCTGCTCGATCTCTGCTCGTGTCACGATGAAGATGTTCGCCGAGGCGAGCGAGCGCTCCTCCTTGGCGCCTGCGGTGACCACCTTGATGTTCAGCAAATCCTCGAGCGAGACCTGCAAGTCCAAGGCCGGATCGATTGGTGGAGCTAGATCGATTGGGGGAGCCAGATCGATTGGCGGAGGCGGGGCAGGAGCGGGAAGGCTTTCGGTCTCTAGGTCGGCGTGCACACGGCTGCTCAGCAGCAGGCTCAGAACGACGAGCGCACGAGCAGCGACGCTTCTGCACGGTCCATGCATGGGCTTTGGGTTCCAGCTATTCATGCCTGCCACTCAGTGCGGCACTAGGGGGTAGTTGCCGATGGACTCGCCGGCAAGCCCTCCGGCTGCCCGGCACGCAACATCACGCGAATCTCGGCGCAAATCGCGTCGTAGACCAGGGTTTCGATGCGACTGCGTCCGTCTTGGGCGAGTTCCTCGAAGGTGGCTGCCATGCGCACGCTGCCCCGCAATGGGATGTTGGCCACCACGCGACAGCAGCCCAGAATGGGTTGAGTGTCGCGGCTGAGCTTCAGCCGAAACGAAGCCAAGGTTCCCACGGCGGGGGCCTCGCCGACCAGCGCGGACAGCCCGCTGACGCTGAGGTCCTGAGTGAGCGACGAGGCCTTGCCATTGCGCAGATCGAATTCTATCGGCACAGCGCGCGCCACCCGAACCGCCTGGCGTGCGCCATCATTGGCGCGAATCTCAAGGCGCTGGGCCAGGACCAGCATCGCGCCCAGATCAGCGCGCGCCTGCATGTAGGCAGGCAGCAGATTCGCGCCCAAGGTTCCTTCCTTGAACTCTTCGTGCCATGAACAAAACTGGGCCAGCCAGTAGGTCAGCCTGGTCGCGACCATCGATTTCCTCCCTTGCAGAACCCAGCCGGGTACCGATCTAGTTACTCGGCACATCGGCGCAGGCCCTTAGGGCGGGTGAGAAGATTCTCTGCTGAATCGCAGAAGGGAGACTCAACCTGGGTCGCCGACGATGCGGCGCACGGCCGCCACAAGAAGATCGGCCTGGAACGGCTTGACAATCCATCCCTTGGCGCCAGCGCGCTTGGCCCGGGTGGAACCGATCTCTGCAAAGCGCGGCGGGGCGATCTGATCGGGCGCGGGGGATCGTGGGGCGCGGGTTGATGTTGCCACGCGTGGTGGCGTAGAGGGGAGAAGGTCACAGCCCCCAGATAGGCCGAGGGCCCGGAGTTAGCGCTCCGAGCCCTCGAAGGTGACCCCGTGCAAAGCGGGACCGACCAAACAAGATCCTGAATCGCACGGGGGCCTGAAGAAGTCCAGCCGGGCGGGCTCGATGCCGTCGCGTGGATCTCATCGCCCGTCGCTGCCCCCGATGCGGGGGCGAGTTTCTTGTGTGTCGGTCCTGTGATGGCCGGACCAAGCCTTGGGCGCCAACCGCACCCCGTGAGATTGAATCTCGACCTCGATCTCGCCTTTG
>PMJO01000223.1 GCA_003158455.1 Myxococcales bacterium
TGCACCGCCCGAACGAGCCGTGCCACCCGCGCCGGTTGATCCGCCGGAAGCGGGCGCCCCACCCGAACCGGTTGCGCCGCCCGTGTCAGCACCGCCCGAGCTAGTGATTCCTCCCGAGTCGGTCCTGCCCGAAGCACCGCCCGAGCTGCCGCCGGCTGTGCTGCTCGTTCCGCCGCTCCCGGTAGTTGCACCGCCCGAGCCACTGCCGCCCGTGCTCGTGGTTCCGCCGATCGGTGAAGTTCCGCGATCGGGCGCGTTGCAGCCCATGAGGGCCGACAGCGCGAAAACAGCCGACAGAACGAGCTTCGATTTCATGACTTCTGCTCCTCTCCCGTGGGAACAAGGGCACCGCGCAAGAAACGCCGCTATTTTGTAGCTCGACGCCGGTTCTTGCTACACAAAAGCGACCTAGACTGGGGAATTCCGTGCGCCTGACCTTCGGCCTTGACGTCGGGCGCCACCAAGTCTGCAAGTCAGTCAGCTACGCGTCGCCGCATCAATAGATGTACATCAAACGGATCCGGCCGCTGTACATGTAGTTGCTCCAGTCATTGCTTCCCTTCGGCGACAACCCGGTGGTGGGATCGATAGGGAGAGAGGGATCGCTTGGCTGGAAATACGCTTTTGCAAAGCCAAACGTGGCCTTGATGAAAAGCTGTCCCCCCAGCAGATATTGGAGGGCGGCGAAGCCTTGCAGGTGAGAGGTGTAGTCTCCGACGCCGGTCGGAATATACTTGTACTGGTCCGTCTGCTCCGTCAAGTTGAGGCCCAAGCCCACCAGCCACAGGTCAGCCAGCCTAAAATTGGCGAATCCGCCCACGCTCTTCGTCGTGTAATTCGAGGGCATAGCGGCAGTGTAATTAGGGCCGTTCGGGCTGCTCCCGTAGGCGTTGGTGTATTCCTGACGGCCAATCGCCGCGTTCACGCCGAATTCGACGAAGGGATCGATTACGAACTGCATGGAGGCGCCGACGCCTTCCTGGACGTTATTTGCCACTGGATCCTTCGGTGACATGTCGTTGGGACTGGTATAAGGGTCCTGCATGACGGGGGTGCGCTTCTGGTATTCCCCGCCAATCTTCAACTTGAACTTGAACTTGGACGAACCGACGTCGAGGATGGCGGTCAGTCGTTCGCCGAAGTAGCTGCCGGCCTCATTGGACTGAGCGGCGCCAAGGCTAAGGGTCGGAGCGACGCCCGGGGTAGTGGGCGAACTATCGTTTCGGTAGTTGTTGCTGCCCAGCTTCACGAGATTCTCGAATCGCAGCCACTGGGTCACATAGGCGTGCAGGGCGATGTATCCCACGGCCAGGCCGTCGGTGGGCCGGTCGTGCAGGTAGTTCACGCCATACAGGGAAGGCGCCTCCAACTGCGCAGGGCTGGTGCTCTGGCCGGTCCTGGTGTCGTCCAGGCCAAACATGCCAGCCCCCATGCGCTCGAGAGTGTACTGATCCATCCCCATGCCCAGGTGATAGATCTCCCAACCCTCGAAGCGACCAACCTTCAGGTCCCAGATATTCCAGTGGCCCACCCGAATCCAAAGATCGTCGGTGCTGAAGGTACCTGCACTCGTGCACACGGTGTTCACCGCCGGGTTCACCGCCGAGCCGTCGTTCGTCGCCTGGCAGAGATTGCCCACCAATTCGGCCTGGCCCTGGACGAAGAAACGGCCGTGTACATAGGTGGGCGTCACGCGCAGCACCCCGCGGCCCTGCATGAGGTACATGCTCGAACTCTGGAAGATGTGCGTCTGCCCGTTCCCATCCTGGTATTGCATTCGATCGCGCTTGATCGTTTCGTAGCCGCTGTCGAGCCAGAAGTTACCCGAGACGCCAACGCCCGTGTGGGCCATGTACGGCCACTGCAGGCCGTCGAAGGATGGCTCGAGCCACAGCGACCCGCCATAAAGACCCCGCAAACGACCGGGGAACGACTCGGGGGCCAAGTGCTGGACGTAGGGTACCAGGGTTTGCGTAGCAGGCGCCCCACCACCGGTCACCCCCGTGGCGGGAATCGCTTCGACGTCGGGCGGGGGCGGTTGCGCGGGCTCCGCGGGCGGGCGCGACTCGTCGGGCACCGCCTTCGCCTGGTCCTTCTTGTTGATGGGCTCGTCGGTTTCCATCCCGGTCGACGCAGACGTCGCGGTTGCAGTCGAGGTCGAGTCGGCCGGCGTGACCTCCGTGGGCGTGCCGGATGGAGAATCAGCCGGCTGAGCCGGGGGAGTTTCATCGGGCGCCGGGGGCGTAGCGGGGGCCTCGCTCGGGCTACTGCCTTCCGAGGCTGCCGGTTCGTATTTCGTCGCTGCCTTTGCCCTGGGTTTGGCAACCGCCACGGCGCCTCCCAAGACTAGCAAGGTTGAAAAGGCGGCGAGCGCCGCAAACCATCGATACGGCCGGAAACGCTTCCGTGTCATGGCCGGTATCCAAAGCGAAATCTTGGACGCCGTCAAGCAAAGCTTGCGGGCGGTAGGCGAAACAGACGCTGTCCTTCGCCAAGACATCATCCAGGATGTGCGTTTTCCTACTGTGGTGCGGACGAGCAGCTGGCCTGGCCGGCACAGCTGGCCATCATGCATGGTCGCAGGATGGTCTCTTTGTTCGTCAGATGGTCTCTTTGTTCCTCATCCTCCTTGGAGCGCTGCGTTCTGCCCTCCGCACCCGCGCCGACTTCGCAATCGAGAACCTCCCTCTGCGCCAGCAGTTGGCCAACCTCGGGTGCACATCGGGCCGTCCTTCATGGATAGCGTGGTGGCTTCGCGTGCGGTCGCGTTTCCCCCGGAGCCTATCGGTGACGAGCCAACCGGCGGTGCTTGCCTGCTCTTGCTATGCCCGTGGCGTTCGCGGCGGACTGTGAATTGAAGACTAGGCCCCCAATCGCCCTCAAAGCGTTCGGTGTTCTAGTGCAGATACGACTTGATCGCGGCATACCAGGTGTCGCCCATCCAGGGGTAGCCGACGGTGTCATTCGGGTGGACGCCGTCGGAGCTGAGCGCACCGGTCGGGGGTGTGGACATGTCCACGAAGAGCACGTGCCTACCCTGGGCCACTCGTTGCTGGATAACGCCGGGTATTGCGGCGTCGTACGTCGCGACATTGCCAGCGCATTGGGTCGGTGTGTAGTTGGTTGATTGGCAGCCGGGGAATGGATAGATTGAGGAGACGACGAGAAGGGCATTGGGAAGCGCCAAGACAATCTTGTCAATGAGCGTCGCAAGCCTGTCCGATGCGCCGGCCTCACTGCTTGCGTAGCCTTCATCGTTCGTGCCGATGAACAAGAGCACAATATTCGGCATGTCCCTGAGAGCACCGGCGTACGATGTCCCAGATACGGTGACTGCCTGGGCCGTCGTGGCAATGTTGTTGATTTGAGTAATCACCCACCCTATATGCCCTTCGTGGTTCTTGGGAAATGTGACACCAGCGATGGTGTCTGGCCCGCTGGACAGACTTCCGACGAAGGTGATGTGCTTGCTGTCGTTCACCGCCTTGGAGAAAAGCTCGCCGCGGTATCCACTCTTGTCGCCTTGTTGAGCGCCTGCACCTGCCGTGATGGAGTCTCCCAGCGGCAGAATCTTGCAATCGCCGATTGCGGGACAGGGATCGAATCCTCCCGAGCCTCCCCCGCCAGCCTCTGGGGTATTCGTGCCTGCCGCGTCGCGGGCCGTCGTACCTCCCTCGCGGCTGTCACCGCCGTTGCCTCCCCCGTCGCTGTTCTTTCCAGCGGAACCACCGGAACCTCCACTGCGGCCGCCTGCAGAGCCACCGGTGCCACTCGCTCCACCCATGGACGCACCACCTGTGGACAAAACTCCCCCGCCGCCCGACTTGCCACCGCTGGCACTGGAACCACCGGCGCCGATGCCACCGCCTGTTGCCTGTCCGCCCGTGCCGGTCGCTCCCCCGACAGCGCCGGTTCCGCTCGAACCTATGCGACCGCCGGCTCCGTTCGCGCCACCGCTTGCTGCCTGTCCGCCTGAGCCTATGACACCGCCTGAACTGGCCACAGCACCGCTCCCGGTTGTTCCTCCCTCACCGGGCGTGCCTCCAGTTCCCGGTCTCCCTCCGGTTCCCGTGGAACCTCCCGTGACCGACGAACAACCAGCGCTCGCAATCGCGACGGCGGCAACCGCTGTGCACAGGAAACGGCTGGATGTCATGTGCTACTCCTTGCGTGAATGCGGATCTGCTGGAACGAGCAGCCACCACTGCACCGGCTGACCTCGCAACTAGATGGCACCCGACCCGCTTCAGCCAGACTACGCATCAGTAATTCTCATCGCGATGGTCTGAATGCTCGAAATAGGATCTAGCTGTTAAATTGCTAGCATAGCAGGCCCTCACTAGCGGTTTCAAGCGCCATTTCTTGGTCTCACGGTCGCTTGGCCCCGAGAGCATTCAACTCCTTCTGGGCTTCTCCGAACCGCGGGTCGAGACGCAGGGTCCGCTGATACGCCTCAATCGCCTCATCCACCTTGCCCTGCTGAGCGAGGACGGACCCAATGTTGTAATGTGGCGCGGCTTTCGTGGGCGCGAGCTGGGCGGCGATCCGGAATTCGTCGAGCGCGCCCTCAAGGTCATTCTGGCTCCTCAGGGCGGAACCCATCAATATATGCGCCCGCCAGTCGTTTGGCGTCTTCTGCAGGGCCATCGCAAACGCCCGCTTTGCCTCTGCATAGTTGCCGACGGTGTACAGGGCCCGACCTAGATTGAGCGAGTTTTCCGCCCAATGCGGATTGAGGTACACGGCTTCCCTGAATTCGGCAATCGCCGATGGGTAATTGCCGAGCTGGATCCATTCATTTCCCAGTCGGGTGTGCAGTTTCCATTCCGCCGGTGTCTGGGTCAGGTAGTACTGCAGAAGGGTCACGCTATCGCGCCAGTGCGCCTCATAGCTGCGTGTCGCGACCACACTTCCCGTTGCCAAGCTCGCCCCCGCGCCCGCCAAAATCAGGCGCACGGCCAATACCCTCGACGCGCTGACGTTCAGGTTCCACAAACGATTGAGCCCCCAGGCGAGCGGCAGCAGCAATCCCAACATGGGCAGGTACATGGATCGGTTTGCCGCGATGGAAGACGTGTAGCGAACGATACCCAGCGTGGGAAGGATAGCGATGAGAACGAACAGCCCGCCCGCCACCCAGGCGCGCGTGCGGCGCACGGAAAGGACGATGGCCGCAACCATTCCTGCCGTGGCCAGGTTGCCGATCAGCACGTCGGTGTTCATCAGAGTGAAGGGCTCGGGACACGGATAGTCGGACACCAGGCCGACCGGACAAATCATCTTCAGCAGGTAGAGACCGATGCTATAGCCCAGGACCAAAGGCAAATAGAGGGGATTCATCACTTGCGTCGCGCCGGCTTGCCCTGCCCGGGCTTGCGAGATTACCGTCACCAGGGCAAAGAGGGCACCAACAACGAAGAACGGCACCTTTTCCAGCAATATGTTCCGGTTGAACCGCCGTTCCAGCGGCCAGTAGTCCAGAACCAGCAATATCAGGGCCACAGGCAGGGCCGTGGGTTTGGACAACACCGCGCAAACATACATAAGAAGAGAAGCAAGATATCGCTTCCAATGGCCGCGGCCGGCCTGTTCCGCGTGGCGGGCGTACGTCACATACATTATGAATGAGCAGAGCGCAAAACACGTAGACAGGACTGTCTTGCGTTCTGCAATCCACAGGACCGCGTCGGCGTTCAAAGGATGCAGTCCGTAGAGCAAGCCCAGCAATCCAGCTGTGAGCCAATTGCTGAACAGGCGGCGAAGTAGAACCACGACCAGCGCAGCATTCAACAAGTGCAGCAGCAATGTCGTGCGGTGAAAGGGCAGAAGACTATTCGCTGCTGTCGGGTCCAGGAAATCGAGCATTACCGACAGCTGCGCCAAAGGCTGATAGTACCCGTTGACCGACGACGGCGAGAGCACCTCGCCAAAGATGGCCTTCAGCGAGGCCCAACTCAGATGCCGCATGATTGGCGCCCCAATATAGAATTTGTCGTCCATATACAGGGCGCCGGCCGAAAGCGCCGGCCAGTAGGCTACGAGCACAACTGACCAAAGTGCGACCAAGACCGCAGCGGGAACCCGCACACCGAGCCACATGCGCGCCAGCGCGCGGCCGGCGCGCCTCGCGACCGGGCCCCCCCCTGGCTCGGCCAAGGCTCGATCCAGGTTTCTGGGGCGCTCTGGCGCGTCCCCTCGTGTGGGCTTTGTCCTGCGCTTGACGCGTTTTAGCATGGTCGGACTCTCGAACTGATCTTTCGGAAGCCGGGCTGGAAAACCGATCACCGTTTAAGGACGAGCGTCAGCCGTTCGCCGTTTGCCAGCCAAATCATCACCTGGCACATGGTTCGAACCATCGGCCGTCCTCCGGACCGGCATCGTAGCATGTCTCGACTCCGCCTCTACCTGGCAGCCCAATTGGCCGCCGAACACGGATCGGGGTTGATTGTGAGGAGGTGTTTGCCGACTTTCCGCTTTCGCCGGCGGCGGGCGCCGTCACCGAGGTGCCGCCCGTGGCCGCTGCCCGAGGGCCACCGTTCCGGAGGAGTTCATGACCGCCACTCCGACGATCCTTACCTAGCCGCGCCGCTCGCCAACGCGGGGAGGCATCTGTCCCGATGCCAGTAATCGGTCCCCGCGGCCTCGGGTTCGGACGCGCATCCAGCCGCCTTCGCCCTCTTGGCCGGATTTCCAGGCCGCAGAGCCTCAGCCTGCCATCGCGACTGACACTCCCAGAAGGCGTCGATATGAGCTGCGACCCCTGGATGACATAATTCGTCGTGAGCGGCTTGCCAGTCAGGTAGCGATGTGACGCTATTCGCGGTCATGCGAAGGCCGCCCAAGATGCAGCTTTTTCTTCGCAGGCCGCGAGCGCGGGAGGTGCTATCGTTCTGTATTGCCAACCGCACGATTTTCCAAGCAGTCGTATCTGGATTACTAGTGGAAATGAAGGTGTCCTGACATGACCAGAGAATCTTCCCATGGTCCAGTCCTTCGTGATGAATCGACGGGAATGTCGTGCTTCGCACTCTTCGCCGCGGCATTGCTGACGGCAGCAGCGTGCCGCAACGCCACAGTCGTCAGCAACAGCCAGGGCGGGGCCGTCGGAGGGGAAGCATCCACTGGCGGTGGCGGGGCTGGCACGAGCGGTGGCACGAGAATCATCCCGAATTTCGACGCGCGTCCTCCCGTTGATGCGCGGGTGGACCGGCCTGGGGGCGGAACTTGCGGGGACGGTATTGTCGAGCGCAGCGAGCAATGCGACGACGGCAATTCGGCCAGTGGCGACGGTTGCAGCCGAATCTGCCAGATCGAGGCGAATTGGGAATGCCCCGCCGAGGGCAAGCCCTGCATCTACGTCGGAAACTGCGGGAGCGGACGCTTGACCTCGAACAAGGTCTGTGACGACGGCAACGCCGCCAGCGGCGATGGCTGCTCCAGCGACTGCAAGACGGTTGAGACCGGATACATCTGCCGGGTGCCCGGCAAGCCTTGCTCAACGCGATGTGGTGACGGCATAGTGAAGGGCTACGAAACCTGCGACGACGGCAACACCGACAGCGGCGATGGCTGCTCCGCGACCTGCAAGATCGAGCCTGGCTTCGACTGCACCGGCAGCCCGAGCACCTGCAAGCCGACCGTCTGTGGAAACGGGAAAAAGGAGACCGGCGAGACCTGCGACGACGGCAACACCCTGCCGTACGACGGTTGCGCTTCGAACTGCCAAAAAGAGCCCGAGTGCGGAACAGCCACCAGTGCGGTGGGTGCCTGCAAGAGCACGTGCGGCGACGGCATCCTGTGGCCCGGCATGGAGGAATGCGACGACGGCAACGCAGCCGACGGCGACGGCTGCTCCCACGACTGCAAGATAGAAACGGGATGGACCTGCAAATCCACCTTCGACGATCCACCCCCGAAATTGCAGATCCCGATGATCGCACGCGATTTCCAGGACTACTCGCCGAACAGCACCCCCCCCACCGGGCATCCCGATTTCGGACACTACTGCTGTGACGACAGCCTGCAGAAGGGTAAGGGCGTCGTGCGATCGACGCTCGATACCAGTCGCAGGCCAGTCTGGGCAGGGCCGACCCAAGACCCGCTCGCAGAGGCGGACGCGAAGCAGTTGCTGTTCACCGGCAAGAAAGAATTCGACCAGTGGTATCGCGACGTCAGCGGGGTCAACATGACCTACTATGAGACCCTGACCCTGCTGCAGAACGCGACCAGCACGACCACCTATGCCATGAACAGCGACACCGACGATCCCTTTTTCGACCGCTGTGGTTTCTTTCCCCTCGACGATCCCAACCAGCCGAAGATCGACCAGAACACAAAGCAGCCGATTACCTACACGGAGAGCCTGTATCCTGGCCGTACCTGTTACGCCTACGAGGGGCTCGGCTTTGGCAGCGGCTGGGCGAATCACAACTACTCCTTCACCACCGAGCTCCGCTACTGGTTCCAGTATCAGGGCACCGAGAAACTCAAGTTCACCGGAGACGACGACGTCTGGGTGTTCATCAATGGCACGATGGCAATCGAGATGCCGGGAACACATAATCGCGCGGTCGGAACCGTCATTCTCGATGCAGCCAACGGCACCGCTCAAGTTGGCTACGGCGAGCCACCGTCGTCGTACACCACCATCGATCTGAAGCTGAGCAAAGGCAGCGTCTACGAGGTCGTCGTGTTCCAGGCCGAACGCTGGTGCTGCGGCTCGAACNNTGCGTTCCCACCTGCGGCGATGGCGTGGCCGTCGCCGACGAGGAGTGCGACTGCGGAAAAGATTCAGGGTCCGTGCCTGCGGGCTGCCCCGGTCCCAACAGCGACACGACCTACGGCGGATGCACCACCCAGTGCAAGTGGGGTGCCTTCTGCGGCGACGACACCGTGCAGGGCCCACCAAACGGTCCAGAGGAATGCGACTTGGGCAAGCAGAACGGCGATAGCAGCGTGGGAAAGAATTGGTGCAGCCTATCCTGCAAGAAACCTCGCTCCTGCGGCGACGGTAGCGTGGACACCGACCTGGGCGAACAATGCGATCTAGGTGAAAAAAACGGCCTCAAGCTCGATGGCCAGTTGCAGCCGGTCAGCGATCCCAACGATCCCACCGCTCAGATACTCTGTACGACCGATTGCACGATTCCGCCGGAGGTCATCTACTAGGGCGATAGCCATCACGGTCTTGCGCATAGGGAAGGGCACTACTCGCCTGTGGATCCGGCGCTAGCACGGCTCGCGGCCGCTGGTTGTAGTATCGACCCACGCTCACTCGCCACCCAGTAGATCGAGGGGCGCGCGTCGTCCGATTGAAAGCGGGCTCTCGGAAATCGAAAGGACGACGAAACCAGCCCCCTTGCACTCGGGCGCGAAAACCAGGAAATTGACACCGGTTCTTGCCCCGCCGTCGGCAACTTGGCCCAGGGTCACCCAGCCGAGCTGGGGATTGGCGCGGCACCGGGAGCTGAAGGCTGCGAATTCCTGGGCCACCTCGCTGCTGCCAGCGGCAAATGAAGCGCGCTGCCCACCTATCCAGTACCCGTCATCGGAGAAATCGTCCACCGTGTCGCCGCGACTCACGATCGCGAACCATTCGTCGACGCGTCCCTGGTCAATCTGACCGGAATTCGGGCTTGGCTCGATTTGGATACCGGCAAAGAGGATGACGACGGGGTTGGTCGGCCTTTCGAGGAGGACATCGTCGCCGGGAAGCTCCTCGATGCCGTGCTCGGGCGCCTGCTCGGGGGCTACCGCAAAGAATCCTTTCGCGCGCGTGATGGGCAACGGTCGCCCGTCGACCCGTACCGCGGAAAAATCCGCGGCACCAACCCCAACACCGCCGCTGGCCGGGTTCACGCCCGCGACGCTGATGGTGCCAGTGGCCTGTCCTGGGAAGGGGAAGCCGCACTCCTTGCTGACCTGGATGGTCACCAAGTCGATGCCGCCGGTATCGACCTGGTCCGAAAGCAGCATGTCGTAGCAGCCGCTGTGCCCCACGCTCAAGGCGTGGTTGCTGAGGTTGGCCGCGTAAGAGACCGCGAGCATGGTGCCTAGGGTTTGGCCGATGGTCCTGGTATCGGGGAGATCGAAGAGCGACGAGACCCTAGTGCAGGAGGGGACGGCCAGCCCGCCGAGGAGGGAGAGCAGCAGCAGCCGATATCGGCACCGCACAGCGACGCCGATGGATCCCCTGCGAGAAAACGAGTCTGTATTCACGAGAACCTATGCACACAAGGATACATCGACTGAGAAAAAAGGAAGTGAGCTAGTTCTTGACGGCACCGGTGGGCCACCAATGCCTCCTCCCTGGAGGGCTACCGGCTATAGCCCGGCACCCACGGCGACAGGACCTTCGCGACGGTATAGTTGGCGGCCTGGGCGTCGCTGAGCTGCCGCGTCGCCCGCGTCGCATTGGTTGGATTGGCACCGACGCCGGTGCTCTTGTACTCCCAGAAGCGCGTGTCGGCGAGCGTGTTGTTGCTCATCGTGGTCCAGCCGTCGGCGTTGATATGCGCCCCCATCGCCACGTTGAGGAACGCAGCCGCGGCATACGGCCCCCACGGGCGCCCCAGGTACACGTGGTTCGAACGCACCGTCGACGTCGTGGGGTTGGCCGTCAACGATCCGCCGAGGAAGACCAAGCCGTAGGTCGTATTCTGCGGCGTCCGCGGCGCTGTCACCGCGGTGCCCTCCGCGACGTTGTTCATGGTGCAGGCTTCGAAAACCGCGGTTGCGTCGCCGAAAATGTAGTCGGTGTCGCCCTGGATGTAGCAGTTCTTGAAGTACTGGGTGCCGGTATTGGTGTACAGAGTGTCCTGGTAGCTCAGAAAGCGGCAATCGCGGAACTGCTGCCGCTGCCCCTGCGCCATCAACGCCACAGCCTGCCCGGAGCCATCGCCGCCGGTGTTCTCGAAGGCGATGTTGGCCGCCGAGAAGTCGTTGCCGGTGACGATCACCGTGCCGCCGGTCACGATGTTGGTCCCAAGGGCATTCGTGATGACCGTGGTGCTCGCGCTTTCACCGGTCAGACAAACAAAGGGCTTGTTGATCGTCACCTGCTCTTTGTAGCTGCCCGCCTTGACGCTGATCTGCACGAGCTTCGAGTTGCTGCTGGAAATTGCATTGACCGCTGCCTGCACGGTCGCATATTGCTGGCCGCTCCCGACGCTCAGGGTTTGCGTGGCGCCTGGACACGGGCTCGTGTTGGTGGAGCCGCCGGTGCCGCTGCCGCCGGTGCCGACTCCGCCCGTGCCAGCGCCGCTGGCGCCCGTCCCGCCCGTCGCTCCACCGCTGCTGGACCTGCCGCCTGTGCCAGTGCCGCCGCCCGTGCCGTCACCGCCGGTCGAACCGCTGTCGTGGCTGCCGGCATCGGAACTGCCAGCCAACCCACCGGCGCTGGTCACACCGCCCGTGCCACTGCCGCCCAGGCCGGCGCCGCCGCTGCCCGCTCGGCCACCGCTCCCGGTCGAGCCGCCGCTCGACGACGACCCGGCTGCCCCACCCTGCCCGCTGCCGCCGCTCCCGCCCGGCACGCTGCCGCCGCTCCCGCTCGGCGCGCCCCCGCTTCCCATCCCGCCGGTTGCCATGCCGCCCTGACCGGAGGACGACTGGCCACTGCCGGACGCTCCACCGATGGCGGACGAGAGAGCACCATTTCCACCAGTCGACGCCGTGCTGCCGCCGGTGCCTTGCGACGTTCCGCCGCCGGTCGTTGCGCCTGAGGTGCCACCCGACTGCGTGGTGGAGGTGTTGCCGTCCGATCCGACACTCGTGCCGTTGCCCGAGCAGCCGAGCAGCGCAAACGCCGCCGCCATCGACCAACCGAGGTGGCGTCCTTGGAAAGACATCGATCGCATAACATCCTCCCGTTGCTTCGGCAGGTCCAGGGTTCGAGCGCGACCGTGACCCACCGGGGATCCGGGGCTCAATGCCCAGTGAATTGAGCCAGCGTCTGGATCTCGGTGGCCGAGAGGGCGCGGTTATAGACGCGGAACTCGTCGATCTGGCCGTCGAAGTACGGGTCCGCGATAAACTGGGACCTGCCGATGTAGGCGTAGTCTATGGCGCCGAGGTCGGACGGCCGCAGCTTCACACTGGCATCGGTCACCGTCAGCTGCCCGTCGACGTACAAGCTTCCCTGGCTGCCGTCGAGGGTGACCGCGACGTGCTTCCAGCCGTTGCTCGGAGCGATCGCAGTGCCGTGGAGCACCTGTTGATTGGCCGGGTCGAAGCCATTGATGCTGATGGCGAACTCCAGTTGGCTCGGGTTCGAGCCGTTCTGCGGCACGAGGTTGAAGTATTTCGTGCCGGTCCTGGTGTTGACGTTGATATGGGCATTGACCCCGATGTCGAACACCCGCGCCCAGTTCTGGGCCGTGGTGACCTTGATCCAGGTCGCGATGGTGATGGCGGTGGCGCCGTTGAATACGACCGGTGGCACGGACACGTAGCCGTAGCCGGCTTTTGCCAAGGTGAGGGCATTGCCGATCTTGCCCCCGCTGCTGATGGCGAAGCCGGCGCCCGAGGGGGCAGCCCCGCCGTCAGGCGAACCCGCGCTGAGGGTGCCGTTGTGGCCGTTGCCGGATTGGTCGGGCAGCGTGGTGCCGCTCGCGCTTTCGCACGGGTAATAGACGACCAAGCCGGCTGGCAGCGCCACCGCGTCGACCGGGGCGTCTTGCGGCGTATCCGGCCCTAGGTCCCTGCCAACATCAGAGGTGTCCGGCCCGATCTCTGGAGTGCTGGGCCCAACCTCCCGGGTATCCGGCCCACCGTCCCGGCCGGTATCTAGTCCGCCGTCCGGCGTCCTGCCGTCAGCGCCACCCTGCGGGACATCGGCTCCGCCCGCATCTCTATCGAACCCCGGCCCATCGATGCTGCCTCCGTTTCCACCGGCGCTGGAGATGCTCCCAGCGATTCCCCCTTGCCCGCCCCCACCGCCGATGCCGCCAGACCCAGTGCCGCCAGATCCAGAACCGCCGGCCCCTCCCCGGCCGCCCACGCCACCGGAGCCCCCCAAGGGCACACCGGTGGTGCCCCCGTCCGAAGAGGAACCGCCGGTTCCGTTCCCACCAGTGATCGTCCCGCCCGCTCCGCCAGCCCCACCCGACGCGACCGACGTTCCACCGGTCGCGCCCCCCGCGCCATTGAGGTTGCCCTTTGGGGTCAGATCCACGCAAGCCGTGAAGAAGAGGGCGCCCACCAAGACGAAGGCAGCCCGAGGGCGAACCATCGAGTGATCACCACGAACGGCATAGCCTAGACGTGCCATGACTCTCCCTAATACTGTCACGTTTCTATCACGCTTCACAACTTCCACGCTTCACAACTTTGCCCAACAAGCACCGAGACTCGCCGCATCTGCCGGGACGGGCCGCAAAAGCATAGTAGGTTTCTTGCCCACATCCTGTTGATTCCATCGCTCTGTCTGGTAAAAGCTGCGCGCCAAAGGAGACCATAATGAAGATCGGCCGCACCAAAGCCTTGGGATTCTGGGGAATGACGCTCGCGTTGTTGTTCGGGTATGGATGCCCGAGCATGCAGGACTCGCCAAGTCAGCAAGTGTTGCAGGCCCCACAGCCGCACCTCAAGGCTGGCGGCCAGACGATCAATGTTCCGGCTCGTCCGCCGCAGCCACCGGCCACAGTTGCGATCATAAAGGACGACAGTCTCGACATCAGCTCGATGGTTTCGCAAGCCCTGACGGCTGCCCTGGGTTCCAATGGCATCGGTAGCCTGGTTCACTCGGGCCAGACGGTGCTCATCAAGCCGAACATGGTGACCACCACCGCAGCCGCGGTCACGGACTACCGGGTCGTGAAAGCGCTGGTTACTCTGATTCAGAATGTGAATGGCGGAGCCGCCATCACCATCGCCGATGGTAGTGCATCCCAAGACAGTATCAGCATCATGACGGCCAATGGATATACCGCCGCGAACTTTCCCGGCGTCACGTTCGCCAACTTCAACGACAACACCACGAATCCGACCAACACCTATGTCCTGGCGGACAGCCGGACCGGCGCCAGCGAGCAGATCCCGGCCCTCATCACCAATGCCGGCGTCTACATCGATATGCCCAGGATGAAGACGCACCTGCACGCCGGCATGACCGGTGCACTCAAGAACCTGGGCATCGGGACCGGGCCGCTGCCGTTGTGGACGCTCACCGGCGGCAGTGCCAAGGCCGGTTTGCACCACGACATACGCTCCGAGATTGTCGACCACGTGGCGTGCCGCGTACCCGACTTGGTCATCATGGATGCGCTCTTGCCGATGGAGGGCCAGGGACCAGCCAGCGGCACCACGGTCTCCAACATGAACATGATCCTCGCCGGCAAGGATCCGGTCGCGGTCGACACGGTCGCTGCCACCATCATGGGTATTCCGCCCTACCTGATCGCGCACCTGGTTCTCGCCGCCAACGAGAACCTTGGCGTGATGGATCTCAACAACATCACCGTCGCCGGCAACCTCAGCTTGGCGGCGGCCTCTGCGATTCACACCTTCACGCGGGCGACCGCGGGCGCTATTCAGGGTCCTACCGATCCGGGCGAAATCCCCTACCGCGCCACCACGGTTATCCGGACCGCCCCGTCGGCCATGACGATCGATGGCAGTCTCAGCGAGTGGGGCTACGCGAATCCGATAACTGTCAACTCCGCCGCTCAGGTGAAAGCCAACGCTTCAAGCTGGGGCGGGGCTGCAGACGCCAGCGTCACCGCCCAGACCATGTATGATGGCCAGAACCTCTACCTGGCCTTCACGGTCAAGGACAACACCAAGCTGGTCAACAGCAACACTGGATCGGCCATCGTCAACGGCGACGGCGTTGAACTCTACCTCAGCACCTTCCCCGAGCAGTACAACAACAACACCAACACCGCCCTCAGCACGCGCACCGATTCCTACGGTTCCCAATACGACTATCACCTGGCCATCAGCTATGCCAATTCCCCGCAAGCGTACATGCTCTCGCACAACCAGGCGGTCACCGGCGCTGTCATCAGCAAGGTAGACACCAGCGACGGTTACATCATCGAGGCGATGATCCCGTGGAGCAACTTCGGTAGCCCGACGTTGACACCGGGTGCCCTGACCGGTGGATTCGTCGAATATCGGCAACTGGGCCTGAATGTTGCCTTGAACGATGCGGACAACAGTCCCTCCACCGTCGACCACAAGCTTATCTGGAATAATGCGACGGCCAGCGACATCGAGACCAATCTGTTCGAAATCGGCATGTCCTACGTCGATCCACCGGGCGGCATCTACGCCGCGCCCACCTACACGTTGACCATTTCCGCGACCAACGGCACGGTGACCAAGAGCCCGGACCAGGCTACGTATACCGCGGGCACGGTAGTGTCGCTGACCGCGACGCCCGCTGCCGGCTATGTCTTTGCCAACTGGAGCGGCAGCGCCTCGGGAACTGCGAATCCTCTGAGCGTGACCATGACCGGAAACATGAGCATCACCGCGAATTTCCAGGCCGCCCCGGTCCTGACTTCCATCACAGTGTCGCCCGCCAACATCTCGGTGAACGCCGCAGGCACGCAGCAATTCGCCGCGATTGCCTACGACCAGAACAACAATCAGCTCTCACCCCAGCCGAGCTTCACCTGGAGCGTGAGCGGCGGCGGAACCATCGATGGCAACGGCCTCTTCACCGCCGGGGCATCCGCGGGAGGTCCCTTCACGGTGACCGCCCAAAGCGGCAGTGTCAGCGGCACGGCGGCGGTTACAGTGACCCTGGCCAACGGCGTTCCGACCGTCGTGACCCCGGCAGCCGCCACGCCCAACTCGATCACCGCGACTACGACAGCCCTGTCAGTGCTCGGCGATGACGATGGTGGTGAGTCAAACCTGACCTACACCTGGGCCACCACCGGCACGCCGCCGGCTGCTGTCACCTTCAGCGCCAACGGCAGCAACGCGGCCAAGAACACGACCGCGATCTTCACCAAGGCGGGTGCCTACACCTTCCAGGTGACCATAAAGGATCAGGGCAACCTGACGGTCACCAGCACCGTCACGGCAACGGTCAATCAGACCTTGACCAGCATCGCGCTGGCTCCGACCACCGCCACCGTGAATGTCTCGGCCACCCAGCAGTTCACCGCCACCGCGCGCGACCAGTTCGCGACGGCGCTTGTCACCCAACCGACCTTCACCTGGACGGTGAGCGGCGGCGGCACGATCAGCGTCAGCGGCCTCTTCACCGCAGGCACGACCAGCGGCGGCCCGTACACCGTCACCGCCCAGAGCGGCAGCGTCAGCGGCACCGCCAGCGTGACCGTGAGCTCGACCCCGACCGCGATCTATCGCATCGACACCGGCAGCAGCAGCGCAGTCTCGCCCTTCACCGCTGACCAGTACAGCAGCGGCGGCACCCAGCGCTCGGTCACCAACACCATCACCGTCAGTGGAGTGACCAACGCGGCGCCCGCGGCGGTGTACCAGACTGAACGCTACGGCACCAGCACCTACACGTTGCCCAGCCTCACTGCCGGCAGCCAGTACACGGTGCGCCTGCACTTTGCGGAGCTGTACCAGACCGCCACCGGCAAGCGCGTCTTCAACGTACTGATCAACGGCACCACGGTGCTGTCGAACTTCGACATCTACGCGACGGCCGGCGGCAACTACAAGGCCGTGGTGCGCGATTTCACCGCCACCGCCAACTCCTCGGGTCAGATCGTGATCAACTTCAACACCGTGACTGACAACGCCACCATCGAGGGCATCGAGATCTTGACCAGCACTCCCAACAGTGCGCCGTCGATCGCGACGGCTGCGGCGGTTTCGCCCAACCCGGTGACCGGCACCACTGCGGCGCTCTCCGTGCTCGGCGCGGATGACGGCGGCGAGACGAACCTGACCTACACCTGGGCCACCACCGGCACGCCACCGGCAGCGGTCACCTTCAGCGCCAACGGCACCAATGCGGCCAAGGCCACAACCGCGACGTTCACCAAGGCGGGCACATATGCGTTCCAGGTGACCGTGAAGGACCAGCCCGGCCTGACCGCCACCAGCACGGTCAGCGTGGTGGTCAACCCGACTTTGACCAGCATCGTGGTCTCCCCGTCAAGTGCGAGCATCAACACCTCCGCGACCCAGCAGTTCACCGCCACCGCGCGCGACCAGTTTGCGACCAGCCTGGCCACCCAGCCGAGCTTCACGTGGACGGTGAGTGGCGGCGGCAGCGTCGGCACGAGCGGCCTATTTACTGCGGGCACCACCGCGGGCGGCCCCTACACGGTGACCGCCCAGAGCGGCAGTGTGAACGGCACCGCCAGCGTCACGGTGACCCAACCCAACGCCGCCCCGACCATCGCAACCGCGGCTGCGGCGAGTCCCAGCCCCGTCACGGGCACCACTGCGGCGCTCTCCGTGCTCGGTGCGGATGACGGCGGCGAGGCGAACCTGACCTACACCTGGGCCACCACCGGCACGCCACCGGCAGCGGTCAGCTTCAGCGCCAATGGCACGAATGCGGCGAAGGCGACCACCGCCACTTTCACCAAGGCCGGAAGCTACACCTTCCAGGTCACGGTTAAGGACCAGCCCGGTCTGACCGCCGCTAGCTCGGTCACGGTTGCGGTGAATCAGACCCTCACCAGCATCGTGGTCTCTCCGTCGAGCGCAACGGTGAACACATCCGCGACCCAGCAGTTCACCGCCACCGCGCGCGACCAGTTCACCACGAACCTGACTACCCAGCCGACCTTCACCTGGACCGTGAGCGGCGGCGGGACGATCAGCGCCAGCGGCCTGTTTACGGCAGGCACCACCGCGGGCGGCCCGTACACAGTCACCGCCAAGAGCGGCACCATCAGCGGCATCGCCAGCGTCACCGTCGGGTCGGCCGTCGTCTACCAGATCAACTGCGGCAGCAGCAGCGCGGTCTCACCGTTCAAGGCCGACCAGTACGCTAGCGGTGGCACCCAGCGCACGGTGACCAACACCATTACCATCAGCGGCATCACCAACCCGGCGCCGCAGGCGGTCTACCAAAGCGAGCGCTACGGCACCAGCACCTACACCTTCCCAAGCCTCACCTCTGGCGCCCAGTACACGGTGCGCCTGCACTTCGCTGAGCTGTACCAGACCGCCACCGGCAAGCGCGTCTTCAACGTCCTCATCAACGGCACCACGGTGCTTTCGAACTTCGACATCTACGCGACGGCCGGCGGCAACTACAAGGCGGTTTTGCGCGAGTTCACCGCCACCGCCAACTCCTCGGGTCAGATCGTGATCAACTTCAACACCNNGACAACGCCACCATCGAGGGCATCGAGATCATCAAGAAGTAGGTCTCGTGGGCGCCCGGGAAGTCTTGGCACCAGATACCAGTTCGCTAAACGTCAACTCGCTTCCGTCAGAATCGTTCATCATCTGTCACGTCGTTTCGCCGGCATGTGGCCGAAATGGTGCATCGGCCATGCCACGACGTACGAAGGCTAGGCCAACGATGCCTACCCGTATTCCTATGTGTACAATCGAGTTGGCACTCGCCGGGACGATGACTCATTGGCAGGACGGAATGGCGGCCAGTCCACTGAGATTGCTGATGTTCCCCTGCAAACCGCTGGGCGCGGTTCCGGTGATGTTGGCCGCGACGACGCCCTCGGCGATGCGGGCGTTCACTTGTGCAGCGCTGGCCGTCGACCAACTGTCCCCCGCCGATGAGGCGCCCGAGCTGGTGTCGACCAGGATGGTTCGGCCGGTTAGGCTGTGCAGGAATGAATACGTGCCGGTCGCCGCATTGTACGAGCCGCTGGTGGTTCCCGACGCGATGTATCCGTTGTCGTCGCCGACGCCGGTGGTCCACACCATGTCGTAGTTCGCACTGTTCATCGCGCCCCAATAGTTTTTGGTCACGTCGTTGGTGTTCCAGCTCGAGTGGTCGATGGCGACCACCGCATTGGGCATGTTGCTCTTGATTGCGCAGGTGATGTCTGCGGCGAGCTTACCGAGATCGGCGTAGCTCATGGGAGACGACTGGCTGCTGCCGGCAAACTGAACGAAGTCGCCTTCCAACAGCCAGACCAGTGGTTTGCTCGGCCAGGCTTTCGCTGTCTGCTTGGCGTACCAGGTATAGGCGTTGATGATGGCATTGTAGTTGGCCTTCACGAAGGCCGCGCCGTCGGTGGTCAGCTTCTTGCTTCCACTTTGGTTGCCGTCGACGATGCCGTTGGCGTGCGCGTAGAAGCCGATGATGTAGGCGTAGTATGCGGGAATGAGGTTCGTGCTGGCCACTTTGCTGGTTAGCCAATTGCAGCCGCCGCAGGTCGTGTACGTGCCCGAGGCACTGATCGACGAATCGATCCACGAAGAAACGAATTGTACGTACGAATAGCTTGACAGCGAGCCGTTGGGATCGGCAATGCCCCAGGCAAATGTACAACCAAACGGGTGTTGGTTGAGCGTCGTCGAGCCGCAGTTTCCACTGGAACCACCGGGGGCCGAGGTCGACGCGCCTCCCGAACCACCTGCGCCGGCCGTGCCACCACCGCCTCCGCCTTTGCCACTGCCTGCGGAACCTCCGAGGCCAGCGCCTCCCTGACCTGAGCCAGCACTGCCCCCTGCGCCACCGGAACCGCTGCCTCCCGATCCTTTCGAGCTGATACCGCCTGTTCCGACGATCCCGCCGCTGCCAACGCCACCGCTACCCGCGCGACCGCCGCTGGCCAAGTCGCTGCCGCCACTCCCCACCATGCTGCCGCCAAGGCCCGAGCCGCCAGCGCCGCCACCGCTGTCCGCGGATGTCGCACGCACTCCACCGCTTGCCCCCGCGCCACCGCTGCTTGCCACAACGCCGCCGCTCGACTGGGCACCACCAGAGCCCGCCTGGCCGCCATCGGCGTTCGGCTGCTCGCCGCACCCGGCATGCCAGAGTGTGGCGAAAATTGCGCACGCGAGCACGCGACGAGGGGCGCTGGATCGATCCAGACGGAACTGCATGGGAACTCCCTTTCGCTGCGACCTAGGCATCATGGAGTATAGCGTCCACGAACAGGTCACGTATTGAAAGCATAGCATTTGCCGGCGCTGAGATGGTTTTTCGCCGCAGGGGTGGCCACTCCTGGACGACGGACAGGCAGCCACCGCGCCCTCTGATATGGGAACCCTGAAAGGGTTCACTCCGCCCTTCGGCCCCCCACCTGCCACCCCATCCCCCTCGCTTTCCCCTTCGGGGACTTCGGGACNNTGCACCTTCCCCACCACACCCGCTCGCTGCCCTCGCGCTCGGCCTCGCGCGATGGTGCGCGGCGAGCAACGAGGGCGCGCGCGAAGCGCGCGGGTCCGGCGGGGTGGGCCGTCCGTCCCGAAGCCCCCCTGGGGGAGCTCGCCGGCTCCCCACACGACTAGGGGACCTTCAAGTCACCCATGGCGGGAAAGGAAGTGACCGGCAGCACCACGCGGACTGGTGGATGGTCCTGCCCGCTGCGGATCTTCGCCACCCATTGGATGGCCGCACCCGACGTGGGCGGCATGATCACCGTGGCGGTCATGCGTCCTTCGCGTACCAGCCGCTGGCCGAAGCTTTCCGAACCATCGCACCCGGTCATCAGGGCGTTGCTTAGTGGCATATTCCTGCGCGAAGCAGCATCGCGCAGGGCCTGCCTAATGCCCAGGGCCATTTCATCGTTGTGGCCGACGAACATGTCCGGCAGCTCCGCCGCTGTGATGGTGGAAAGCCAATGCTCCACCAACATGCGAGCCCGCTCGCTGGTCCAGTCCGCGTTAAGCTCAATGATGCTGAAGTCGTCAACCAGAATCTCCCTCAGTCCCTGCAGGCGTCGCCGGGCCATCTCGGTGTTCATCGGACCCGTTACGCACAACACCTTGCCGTGATCCCCGACCAAGGCCCGCACCTGGCGTCCCTGGGTGCGGCCAATCTCCAGCTGATCAGGGGTGACCACGAACAGCGCACGGTCCTTGTACTGATCGTGAATCTGGTCGACGAAGTGACCTTCGTTGAGCAGCGCGAACGCCAGCCCGGCTTCTGCTGTCTCTCGCACCGTGGGCGCCAGTTCCTCGTCGCGGACGCTGGACACGAGCACCGCAACCAACTGGTTCGAGGAAGCAGCCCGGATGGCCGCCCTGATCTGGGCGACCTGCTTGCTCGCATCGTTCTGGGCCGACTCGACGAGGATCTCGAAGCCGTGGCATTTGGCTTCACGCACCCCCATGTCCTTGAGTTGCAGCTGGTAGTTGTTGTCGTTCGCGCGAAGAAACAGTCCGATGGTACCCGGCATGAGTCTATTGTCGCACGAAAGCGGCAGGAGGCGAGGGTCCGCGCGGCATCCCCTTCCCTTCTGCCCGGCGCAGAAATGGCGTAGGACGTCGCAATGCTGGTTGACACAGTCACCCTGAAGACCGAAGGGCAGAAAGCGGCCGGCATGCAATGACTGTCGTTCGCGCATCGGTGATTTATGGCAATATTGCTGATCGAGCCACAGCACTGGAAGGGTCCAACGCCATGAGCGGCCATTTCGAAGCACGTTTGGCTTTGTTGTTTGCGTCGACGATTCTGCTTGGCATGTGTGGAACCAAGCAGGCGAGCAACCACGCTGGATCGGGCGGCACGGTTTCATCCGGTGGTCGCATCGGCAGCGGTGGCCAGACTGCGACGGGCGGGCAGGCGGGCAGCAGCACGCCGAATTCGGGCGGCAACAGCGGCGCTACGGTCGAAACCGGCGGCGTGCGACGAGATGGCGGCGCGACGGGGTCGGGCGGGGCCATGGTCGCGACCGGCGGGCAGGCGAGCGGTGGGCAAGCTGCCGGCGGACAGGGCAGCGGCGGGAAGGCCAGCAGTGGTGCAGCGTCGAGCGGTGGTGGAGCCGCGGGCGTAACCGCTCCCGACGCGGCCATCACCGGCGGCGCTTCCGGCAGCGGCGGCGCGGCCTCTGATGCGCGAGCGGGCACGGATGCCGTCTTGGCGGGCGACGCCGTCGGCGGCGGTGGCGTTTCGACCGGCGGCACGAGCGCCAAGGGCGGTGCGGCTGGAACCACAGCGACCGGCGGTATCACGGGCGCCGGCGGGAAGACCACCGTGCTCGCCGCACCGGGCACCACCCTAGTGAAAGTCGACGCCAACACCAAGCACCAAACCTTCGACGGTTGGGGAACCAGCCTGGCCTGGTGGGCCTACCAGATTGGCGGATGGTCGAGCAGCAAGCGCAATCAGTTCCTCGACGTCATCGTCGACCCGGTGGCCGGACTTGGGTACAATGTCTTCCGATACAACATCGGCGGCGGCGATGCCCCAGGCCACAATCACATGGACGCCAACCGGCAAATGCCGGGGTTCGAGGCAAGTGACGGGACCTGGGACTGGAACGCCGACTCGCGCCAGACATCGGTGCTCACCCGCTTGGTGTCGACCGGCAAGAACGTAATCATCGAGGCATTCTCCAATTCGCCGCCGTATTGGATGACCAAGAGTGGCTGCGCGTCCGGCAGCAGCGACGGTTCCAACAATCTGAAGGACGACGCCTACAACAACTTCGCGGACTATCTGACCGAGGTGACCAAGCACTACCGCGACGTGCTTGGCATCACCTTCCGAACCCTGGAACCATTGAACGAGCCCAACGCGAATTGGTGGAAGGCCAACGGAAGCCAGGAGGGGTGCCATTTCAGCGCCGCCAACCAGCAGCAGATCATCAAGGCCGTGTCGGCGTCGCTGACCACGAAGGGAATCGCCGACACCCGCATCAGCGCCTCGGACGAAAACAGCATGGACGATGCCTACAGCATCATAGGTGGATACGACTCGGCCACCCTCGCCGCCATGGTGCAGATGAACGCGCACTCGTACGCAGGGTCCAAGCGCACGCAACTTCGCGCACTGGCGACCAGCAAGGGCAAGCGCCTGTGGCAGTCGGAAAGCGGACCGCTAAGTGTGGACCTGTCCAGCAGCACCGACTCGGCCATCTTCATGGCGGGACGAATTATTCAAGATCTGCGCGAACTTCAGCCCGAGGCATGGATTGAATGGCAAGTCGTCGATCCCTCGGCAACCTGGACCAGTTTCACGGTGAGTGATTCGCAGGAAAGCTGGACCCCAGTCAAGCGCTTCTACATGCAGTCCGGATTCACGCGCTACATACGCCCGGGCGCCACTTTCATCGACATCAACAACGCCGACATGGTTGCTGCCATGTCCGCCGATGGGTTGGCGGTGACCATTGTCGTGCGCAACGGCGACACCGCGGCAAGCAAAGGTTTCACCTTCGACCTGACCTCGCTGCCGTCGCTCGGCACGAGTGTCGAAGCCTACCGAACCTCCGCCAGCGAGGATCTGGTGCACTTGCCGGCGGCTACGCCACAGGGCTGGAGCTTCACCGCCACGGTTCCAGCCTACTCGGTCACCACATTCGTTGTTCCGCTGCGAAGTTAACCATTGCGATGCGTTGCCAATGACGCCCTCGCGCGCCGGAAAATGAGCCGCCCGAACCACCTCGAGTCACTGTAAATTGTGATGATGAGCTGCTGCTGCGCCGTCGCTACCAAGAAGGTCACCGATCGGCCGTCTGGCAATTTCATGTTGCTGGGTAGAAACCCGCTATCCCAGTGCTCGACTTCTCGGGACAACCGCGCGACACCAGCTCGGCGCGCGGGATCAAGATCTCGGGCGACTACTGGCATATCAAGGGCATAGACGTCATCAACGCCGGGGACAACTGCATCAACATCGGGGGCTCGCACAACACGATCGAATGGGTTACCGTGCACGGCTGCTGCGACGGTGGACTACAGATTACCGCCGACAGTTCGCAGGCCAGCGACCAAACCCGCGCTGCCTACAACACCATCCTGAATTGCGACTCCTACGAAAACTATGACAAGACCACCGGCGGAGAGAACGCGGACGGCTTTTCGGCCAAGCTACACATCGGACCGGGCAACGTGTTCCGTGGCTGTCGTTCCTGGAACAATTCCGACGACGGATGGGATCTGTTCGCCGCCGACGACGTGGTCAGCTTTGACAACTGCTGGGCATTCCTGAATGGCAAGCTCGCGGGCGGGGGGGGAACGTCGGCCGGAGACGGCAACGGATTCAAGTTGGGCGGGGCGGCCGCCGCTGGCGACGCCAACGAGGGCGGCGCGCCCCACAAACTCACCAACTGCTTCGCCTTTGAAAATCTGGCCTGCGGGTTCACGCGTAACAACAACACCCAGGTTCCCGTGTTGTCGTCGTGCGGAGGACGCGGCGACGGCAAGGGCGAGTACTGCTCGCTCAGCAACCCGTCTCCGGTGAGCTTCACCATGACCGGTGCGCAGGCCAAGGCCATCCAGCGCGATTCGAGCGGAAATCTGCCGGCGATCAAGTAGCACGCTACGGTACACCTGACGACCGTCACCCAGACCTACCCAGCTCCTGTGCCCCCCTCGACCAAACAGTCCGTGAGCCTCGGGTTGGAAGACGGCAAGATCTACGAGATCGCGGTCTTCCAGGCCGAGCGCCAGTCCAATGCGTCGACGTTCAAGATCACCCTGGGCGGCTTCAACACCGCGCCAAGCGAGTGTCACGCGAACTGATTCCACCGTCGCGACCTTCATAGCCGCATCGACTGGTCCGGAATGGCCCGACAAGCCGTACGGTTCACCCCCCTTGCCCACATCGAGGTCGTTGGGTGTGTTAGGGTTGATGACTTCGGTGACTTCGCTCGGGGCCATGGGGGTGGATTTCGCTTGTTGTAGGAAGGACCGCACCATGAGATCTGGATGCCCGAAACTCTGCGCCTTGGCAGTGTTGCTACTCGCGAGCCTATTCCTGGCATGTGGCGCCGGGAACTCGGGAGGGAGCGGTGGCAACGGCGGCGCTTCCGGTTCAGGTGGGAACGGTGGAACTGGCGGAACCAGCGCCGCGGGCGGCACGACTTTGGCAGGCGGTACGACCTTTTCGGGTGGAGCAATCGGTTCAGGCGGCAAGACCGGTTTAGGCGGCAGCGCCAACCCAGGGGGCACGACCGCCCCAGGTGGCACGACCGCCCCAGGTGGCATGACCAGCACCGGCGGAAAGGCATCCGGTGGGATGACGGTCATGGGCGGGAGCAGTGGCACTGGCGGCAGGACCGGTTCGGGTGGCAGCACCAGTACGGGTGGCACGACTGCCTCGGGTGGCAGCATCAGTACGGGTGGCACGACTGCCTCGACCAACCCTGGCGGCAGGACCGGTTCGGGTGGCAGCACCAGCACGGGTGGCACGAGCAGCGGTGGAACGGGAACCGGTGGAACGACGGCCGCCGGCGGGACGACCGCCACGGTGGATTGCACGGACGCCTCGACCAAAACCTACAACTTCACCAAGCAATACGAAGACGGCTCCATCGCGGTGACTGGTTCGACCAAGACCTACTACACGATGACCAACTGGTGGCACAAGTTCGGTGGCCAAACCGTGACCATCAACGGCCTGTCGATGAAGCTCGGCAATCCGCAGAGTGCCTCGGTGCCGGCGAGCGACGGCGACCCGATGGGGTTCCCTTCGATCTTTATTGGGACCTACCAGAACAAGGCGACTGTGGGCAGCAACCTGCCCAAGAAAGTCTCCGATATTGCGTCAGTGCCGACGATCTTCAACACCAACAGCAGTTCCGTCGATACCTCGAACCTGAATGCCACCTATGACGTGTGGTTCACCGCCACCAGCGCTCCCCTGTCGAGCACCATGGCCAATAACCCCGGCAAGGGTGGTGCGTACCTCATGGTCTGGCTTTTCAAGCCCGAGCAGCGCCAGCCGCGCGGTGGCTCGGGCCAGGCCACCGGTGCCTCGCCCAACTACCCGGCCACCACTGTGAGCGGCGTCCCTGGCAAGTGGGACGTGTGGGTCGACCCGTCGGATCCACTGTGCATCTCGTACGTGGCTTCGGATCCGATTGACGGCCTGACCTTCGACCTCAACAACTTCATCCAGGATTCCGTGACCAAGCAATACGGCATCACCACCTCAATGTACTTGAGCATTATCTTCGCCGGCTTCGAGGTCTGGGCGGGGGGCGATGGCCTCCAATGCAAGCAGTTCTGCGCACGGGTGAACTAGAGCGTCGAGGCAAGAGATGGTTTCTCACCCAGTTCCCGCTTTTCGATTTCGACCACTTCTGACCGCCATCCTTCTGACGGCCTTTGTCGCCTGCTCCCATACCGGCGGCGGTGAGAGCACCAGCACGGGTGGCTCCACCGGAAGGGGTGGCAGTGGTGGACCGACCGGGAACGGCGGTTCTCAGGCTGGTGGGGCTTCAAGCGGAGGTTCAAATGCAAGCAACGGCGGAACCAGCGGGGCAGGCGGAGTGACGGGCAACGGTGGAGTGACCGCAACCGGCGGTGCGACCGACGCGGGCGGTGCCAAGGTCACGGGGGGAACGGCTGCGACCGGTGGCACCACCGGCACCGGCGGAGCGACCGCGACTGGGACCGGCGCAGCGACTGGGGCAGGCGGCGCGACTGGGGGCGCCTTCAGCACGGGTGGGACCAAAGGCATGGGCGGCGCGCCCGCGACCGGCGGTGCGATTGGAACCGGTGGTGCGACTGGGACTGGAGGTGCGGCTGGGACCGGCGGTGCAGCCAAGACCGGAGGAACGACGAGCCTCGGCGGAACGACTGGCGCGGGCGGCGTAGCCGGGACCGGCGGCGCCAGCCGCACGGGTGGTTCCGCCGGCGGCTTTTCAGCGTCGTACTTCATCGGCGCAGATGTGACGGACCAGGAGGTTGCTCCGGACGCCACCCGGGCCAATCTTTTGACCATCCTGAAGTCGCACGGGTTCAATTTCATCCGCCTGCGAACCTTCGTCGACCCCAAGGCCTCTGATGGCTATGACCAGACCAACGGCTACGATGACATCGTCCACACTGTCGCCTTTGGCAAACAAGTGAAAGATGCCGGGATGGGCCTCCTGGTCGACTTTCACTACAGCGACAATTGGGCCGATCCGGGCAAGCAGTGTGTTCCGGTGGCCTGGCAGGGCTACACGACGATTGCCAATCTCGCAACTGCCGTTCACGACTACACGAAAGACGCCATCACGAAGCTGATCGCAGGAGGCGCGCGGCCCGACATGGTGCAGATAGGAAACGAGGAGACTCCCGGCATACTCATTCACGTCTGTGACAGCGGCGGACTGCCGTTGGCGGGAAATGCCGGCTATGACAAAGTCAACGGCGCTCTGTACCTCTGGTCCGTCACCGACAACAGCGCGCCCCCTGGGGGTGCGGGCGGCCCCACTGCGGGCGGTTGGACTAACTTGGGTCAGCTATTGAACGCGGCCGCGAAGGGCGTCAAGGATGTCGATACAGGCATCAAGATCGCGCTGCACCTCGACAGATGCAACGACACCGCGTCCAGTCGGAACTTCATCACCAACGCGCAAGCAAAGAGCGTCCCGTTCGATGTCTTCGGCGAATCCTGCTACACCGGCACTCAGGGTCAGCCCGCGGACATGCAGGCGACAATAACCTCGCTCGCCAGCTCATTTCCCAGCGTGAAGTTCATGGCTGCCGAGTACAGCGGCTCGCAGAGGGCCGTCAACGACATCTTCTACAATCTCCCCAATGACCAGGGCATCGGTACGTTCAATTGGGAGCCCACCACGCAAGGCGCTTGGAACACCGGGCACGACCTGTTGAGGCTTTCGGGCACCACCTACACCGCCCAGCCGGATCTTGCGTTCTACGACACGATGAAGGTTGACTACGCAAGCCGCCTATGAGGAGACCCGCGGGTAACCCAAGGGTAGTCTCCGCTTCGCAGGTTTGCGGCCAGCGCTCGACCTCGCCAAGGCTATTTCTTCAACGCTGCCTCAATCATTCCTGACACGGCGTCGAAGTTGCTCGGGTCCTGGACGCGGGCACCGTTCAAGAACAGCGACGGCGTTCCGTTCACCGCGGCGTCGCCCCCCAGCTTGACGTCAGCATCGACGGCGGCCAGGTACTGCTTCGAATCCATGGCTTTCTTGAAGGTCGCCAGGTTCAGGCCGGCCTGCTTGGCGTACTTTTCAAGCGACTCGCGATCGAGTGCGCCCTGGTTTGCGAACATCAAGTCATGCATCTGCCAAAACTTGCCCTGGGCATGCGCGGCCATCCCTGCCTCGGCAGCCCCGTGGGCCTTGTCGTGGAAGGAGAGAGGGAACTGCCGAAAGACGAAGTGGACCTGCTTGCTGTACTTGTCCTTGATCTTCTGTGTCACCTGCGCCGCCTTCGAGCAGTAGGGGCACTGAAAATCGGAAAACTCCACCATGGTCACCTTGGCGTCGGCCGGACCGAAGGAAGGCGCGTCGCCCTTGGCCAGCGTCGCCTGTAAGGCGACGGCCAGCGGCTGATTGGCCGCTTCCATGCGCTTGAGATCGGCCAACACATCGGCGTAGTGCTCGCTCATCGAGGCGCAGCGATCAGGCGGGAATGTCTTGGTCTGCGTCAGGACCATCTTGCAAGTCTGGGTGTCGTCGCCGATCTCCTTGCAAAGGCGAGAGGCCAGATTGTCGCAAACCTTGCGCTGGTCCCCGAGTTTCTGGATGGCGTAGCTGATGTCCTTGCTGGCAGCCTTGCAGGCCGTTGGCGACAGCAGCTCCGCCACGGAGGTTGCACTCTTGCACGCGGGCGACTCCTTGCCGGCCTTGTCGCAGATGGCGTTGACGAACTCGTCGCAGGGGCCAGGCGCCGCCTTGGGTGTGCCGGCCGTGCTCTGCGCTTTCGCATCCTTGCCGGCAGACTTGCAACCATTGGAAAGCGTGCCCGCCGCCGACAGGAGCAACAGCGCACTGATGTGTGCGAGGGATACCTTGGACTTGAAATTCATGAAGGTCCTTTTGTTGTTTCTCGCAGTTCGGAACCAGGAGATCCTTGGCGCGCCACCTGCGCGCCAACCCATTCTGTAGGCTTGCCCCTGGCGAGAGAAAGAAACAAGCCCCCGGTTCTTCATACCGCATCCATAGCCAACTTCTGCCCTTTTTGTGTCGTTTCCGGCTCTCGCAACAAGCAGGCCGCTAGCTTTCGACTCATGAAGCCATTTTCGGAGAGCGTCGCGGGTGACGGGACACGCCGCGATTGCTAGTATTTTGGCGGTGACTTTCTACGATGAACTTCCCTCGCTGCCACTTCGGGATGGCGAGGTGGTTATGATGGGCAGATGGAGCTGTTGAGGGTCAACGCCCTTTGTGGGCCGAACATCTGGGGCAAGGCTTGCATGCTCGAGGCGCGAGTCGACGTGTCGGCTTGGCAGCACATGGGGCCTGAAGACGTCATCGCATTCCAGCAACGGCTCGCCGTTTTCCTGCCCGACTGGTCCCCTCGGCGGGCGCCTGCCCAGAGGGGATTGCCCGGCGTCGTGCTCGCGGAGGCGCTGCGGGATGTCGCACTGGCGCTACAGACGCTGGTGAGCGCACCCGTGACTTCCGGTGGGATCGGTCCGATCTCATCGTCCGCCACTCTCGCTATCGCAGTCGAGTACGAAGAAGAGCGGCTTGCTCGCGCGTGCCTCGACTCGGCTCGACGCATTTGTCTGGCAGCGCTCTCACCTGCCGACTTGGATGTCGCGGCCGAGCTGCGGCGTCTCCGCGCGCTGGCCGAGGACGTTTGTCTGGGCCGGGCGACCGGTCCGCTGGTCGCCGCCGCGCGCGCCCGGGGCATCCCGTTTCGTCGCCTCGACGATGAAAGCCTAGTGCAGCTTGGCCACGGCGGGCAACAGCGACGGATCCGGACCTCGGTCACTGACCGCACCGGCAAAATTGCCGAATGGATTTCGCTCGACAAGGAGCTCACCAAGAAGCTTCTGGCGGAGCTGGGACTTCCGGTTCCCGTGGGCCGGCCGGTGACCAGCGCGGAACAGGCCTGGGCCGCCGCCTGCGAACTGGGAATTCCCGTGGCTATCAAGCCGCGCAACGCTGACTACGGCCACGGCATTGGCCTGAATCTGAGCACGCGCGAGCAAGTTGTTGCCGCGTACGCCGCCGCCCGAGAGTATCGCGAGGAGGTGCTGGTCGAGCGATTTGCGACCGGGGCACAGTATCGCATCACAGTGGTTGGCAATCGGGTTGTCGCGGCCGTGCGGCGCGTGCCGGTGTGCCTGGCGGGCGATGGCCGGCACACGATTTCGCAGTTGATCGAGTTGGCCAATCTCGATCCTCGGCGCGGGGATGACTTGCGGCTGCCGCTAGAACCTGTCTGCGCTGACGACGATACCGTGCAGGTGCTGGCCGAGCAAGGGGTCGGTTTCGATACGGTCCTGCCCGCGGGCGCTGAGGTAGTCTTGAGCCGCATCGGCCACTCCTGGGCAGGAGCCGGGGTTGCCGACGTCACCGACCTGGTTCATCCCCGGGTGGCAGCACAGTGCGTGCGGGCGGTGCGGCTGATTGGCCTAGACGTGGCAGGCCTGGACGTGGTTGCCGAAGATATCAGTCGACCGCTGGAAGATCAGGGAGGCGTGATCTTGGAGGTGAACGCCGAGCCGACGATTGCTTTCCATTTTCCGCCATTGTGTGACCGCTATCGCCCGGTGTGCGAGGCCATCATCGAGTCGTTGTTCCCTGATGGCCGAACTGGCCGAATTCCGCTGGCCATCATCACCGGCTGCGGCGATCGCGTGGGTGCCGGGCGGTGGCTGGCCGCGCTTGTGCGGGAACCGGGTCGAAAGGCAGGGCGGGCATCATGTGAAGGGCTCTATCTAGATCATGAACGGCTGAAGTCAGGCGACCAGGCGACTCTGGCCGGCAGCCTGGCTGCGCTGCTTTGTCCCGAGGTCGACATCGCGGTGCTGGAGCGCGACCTGGCGAGCGTCCGCCACCAGGGTCTTGGGCTCGATCGCGTGGATGCGGTCATCCTGACCCGTCTTCCGGGTGACGCCGGCTCTGGCCTCGCTGCCGAGTTGGAACAGGCGGCACGCGTATTGGTCGCCGCCACTCACCCGAAGGGCGTCGTGGTTATCGAGGCCAACGACCCGACGGCTGCGGCGATTGCGGAGTCATTTGCGGGTACCGTGGCTGCGGTCCATCTGCGCGGCGACCAAGTGATCATTGCGACCCGCGATGGCGCCGAGCAGACCTTGGTGCTGAGCGAACGCGTGCTCTCCACGGGCTCGGGCCATGTCAGTGGGCTATTGACAGCCGTCGCCGCGGCTTGGGCCATGGGTGTGCCCGCGGACGCAATTGGAATGCGCATCGATTCGGCGATTCGCGATGGAGAAGTCTGAGGTCCCATGCCCGAAGACTACGTTTCCTACTTTCGCTCCGACCCGCGGCACACAGCCAGCGGGCCTGCCACGCCGGGCTTGGCGCTCATCGGCGGGCCACCCGAAGGACCGCCGCCGGAAGTCGACGCAGCATTCACCTGGCTGTTCGCCAAGTCGGGCTGGGGACGTTTCGTAGTGATCGGCGCCGATGGCGAAGAAGAGTACGGCCGCTACATCTACGACCACCTGCCCGCGCCACACCCGATTTCGGTCGCGACGTTGATTTTCAAGACACGCGATGCCGCCTCCAACCCGACCGTCGTCGAAACTATCCGCCATGCCGACGCGCTCTTCATTCAGGGCGGCGACCAATGGGACTACATCAGGCTGTGGAAGGACACGCCAGTGGAGCAGGCCATTGCCCAGGTCATCACCCGAGGCGCGCCCATCGGTGGTTCCAGTGCTGGCCTAGCCGTACTGGGGGAATTTGTGTTTTCCGCGCGCAACGGCACCGTCTATTCCAGCGAGGCCCTGGCCGACCCGTACCACGAGCGGGTCACGTTGGACCGCGGTCTGGTCGACTCGCCCAGGCTGCAAGTCTCACCCTGCCGCTATCTGAAAAATATCGTCACCGACAGCCACTTTCAGGATCGAGACCGAATGGGGCGCTTGCTGGCGTTTCTGGCGCGATTGGCGCAGGACGGATGGACCAGGGCAGGCAGAGCGATCGCGGTCGACGAAATGACGGCGGTGCTGGTGCAGTCCGATGGTAGAGCCACCGTGGTCGACAATCGCCCAGCGACCAACCCCGGGGCAGCGTATTTCGTGACCACGCCGGGCCCGCCCGAGTTGTGCCGGCCCGGGCAGCGGTTGACCTATGAGGACCTGTCGGTCCATCGCATCTCCGCATCGGACCGAGGAGCGACGTTCGACCTTGACACCTGGAAAGGCCAGGGCGGCGTGCGCTTCTCCGTGTCCGCGCGCGAAGGAACCCTCAGCTTCGGGTCGCCCGTCTCAGCTCAATCCGGACATGGCGCTCTCTGACGGCGTCTCCGCCCCGGCGCGGGTCCTACTTGGGGAGGTATGGGCGCTCTCTCTCGTGACCGTCATGCCGCTCGGCGCCCAGGATGCATCGCCGGGGATCCTGGACGCCCGGGAGCGATCTCGCGCAAGCGCGAGGGATCGCGGGCCAGCAGGCGCAGCAGGTTGCTCATCGGAACGCTGACCGCTTGTTTGCCGGACTCGTACTTCTGAAAGGCCCGCGGCCCGCCGCCAAGGACCTCGCCGGCTCGGCGCTGGCTCAGGCGCAGCTTCTCCCGCGCTGCAATGCAGCCCCATTGCAGATGCCCCATTCCTCAAATCGCGACCGCTGATTAGCGCCGTCTTCGCGACATGCCGCGATCGATTTCGCGTTGGGCTTCCCGCTTCTTGACGTCATCGCGCCGGTCGTACTCCTGCTTGCCGTGTACCAGCGCCAGTTCCACCTTCACCCGACCTTGCTTTTCGTAGAGCGACAGTGGGATCAGGGTGTAGCCCTTCTCGCGCACCTTCGCCACCAGGCGGTCGATTTCTCGCCGGTGGAGCAACAACTTGCGCCGCCGGCGCGGGTCGTGGTTGCGCGCGTGGGCGAAGGCGTAGACACCGATGTCCAACTGATGCAGCCACGCCTCGCCGCCCTCCACGCTAGCGTAGGCATCGATGAGGGTGACTTTCCCGTCGCGGATCGACTTGACTTCAGAGCCGACCAGCGCCAGGCCGGCCTCCAGGGTTTCGTCGATTTCGTACTCATGGCGCGCCTTTCGGTTACGCGCCAGCACCCGGTTTTCATCCGCCCGGCTCTTGCGCCCGGCCCCGCCCGCCACGGCGTCCCCGCCTACAGCTTGCTGCCCTCGCCGGGAAGGCGCATGGTCAGCGGTGGCTCGCCGGCCATGGCCCGGCGCAAATAGGTGGGCTTGTCGAATTCACTTTCTTCGATGCACAGGTGGTCAGCGGCCAGCGCCACCTGCACCGTGCCCGTGGTGCGGCGCGGACCGCTGCCCGTGGCTGTGCTCATGGGCGAGGTGACTGCGGGACGGATCACCGGCCGCGCCTCGGGAGCCGGGGTAAGCCGCTCGCCGATTGCCACGGGAAAAGAGGGTGCCGGCGCGGTTCCGAGCGTGGGGGCCGGTGTGTAGGTCATGGCGCAGGCGGGAAACCTGCTCGGCGCGGAGAACTCGTCGACCGCGGTATCGGCAAACTCGACGATTTCTGGCACCGCGGGTTGCGCCGAGGCCAAAATCACCGCCGGCGGCGCCGAATTGGCGACGGTTGCGGAAGCCCTTGCCAAGGCGGGCACCGGCGGGGACGCTGGGCTCAGGGGCACGCGCGCCGGCACAGCATTCGGGGCTGAAGCCGGGTGCGCAATCGGCAGCGACATCTGGAAGTCGGCGGGTTTCTTGCTCGAGCGAGAATTGAAGCTGCCGGCGACGGTTGAAGCCTCGACCGCGGTGCGGCTCTGGAAGCCGGTCGCGATCACCGTGAGGCGCACCTCATCCGTCATGTTGGGGTCGATGACCGAGCCGAAGATGATGTTGGCGTCGGGATCGGCGGCTTCCTGAATCAGGGTGCAGGCCTCGGTGACCTCGGCCAGCATCAGGTCAGGACCGCCGGTGATGTTGACCAGGATTCCGGTGGCGCCGTTGATCGACACGTCCTCGAGCAGGGGCGAATTGATCGCCATCTGGGCGGCCTCGAGCGCGCGCTTTTCGCCCTTGCCGTGACCCGAGCCCATCAGCGCCCGACCCATGCCGGTCATGATAGTGCGCACGTCGGCGAAGTCGACGTTGATCAGGCCGGGCATCATGACCAGATCGCTGATGCCGCGCACGGCGGTGGCGCACACGCTGTCCACCATGTTGAACGATTCGCGTAGGGTCATGTGCTTGCCCGCCAAAGCGACAAGCCTGTCGTTGGGGATGACGATGAGCGCGTCCACCGACTTGGCCAACTCGGCCACGCCCGCGTTCGCCTTCTTCTTGCGCTGCAGACCTTCGAAGGCGAAGGGCTTGGTGACCACCGCGACGGTAAGTGCGCCTGCCTCGCGCGCCACCCGCGCGATCACCGGCGCCGCGCCGGTGCCGGTGCCGCCGCCCATGCCCGCGGTGACAAAAACCATGTCTGCTCCGCCGACTACGTCGGCGATGCGCGAAGCATCCTCCAAAGCTGCGGCACAACCGATGTCGGGGTTGGCCCCCGCACCGAGTCCCTTGGTCAGGTTTTTTCCGATCTGAATCTTGGTGGGCGCCTGGTTGGTCTCCAGCACCTGGCAGTCGGTGTTGGCGGCCACGAAGTCCACGCCCTGGATGCCGGCCTCAATCATGGTGTTGAGCGCATTACCTCCGCCGCCACCTACACCCAATACCTTGATCTTCGGACCTTGAGCCTGGTCGTCGAATTCGAGCATGTTGTCTCTCCCTGGACTACTTGGATCGCATGCCTAGCGGGATGCTCCAAATTTTTCACATATCCTGGGCAAGAATGGACCCTGGCGGGCGGCGGACAGGGGTCAGTACCTGATCACCTGTACAGGGGACGCTGGCGCTTCAAGCGCCACTCCTCCTTGACCTGGTCACGTCCGCAAAATGGCTGGTAGGCAACATTGCCTGCTCCGGCTGTGAACGGCGCGCTGAGCTAGTCACTCGACTTTCCTCCTCCAATCGGCCGAGCCGGCCGGCGACAACCTCTCGCCCCGCTTCTTGCTCACCGATCCGGGGAAGGTTGGCCACCTCATCCTCGGCACGCAGGACGGGCTGTACACGACCTCGGACGGCGGGGCAACTTGGAGCCGGACTGACCCGGGCGTGACGGCCTCGATGTGCTCCGTCATCTATCAGAATGCGGTGCGGGTTCCGGGGGCGCCGAACGAGATCTACATGGCGGTGAACGCTGCCGGCATGTACTACAGCGCCGACAATGGAGTCACCTGGGAAGCGAGAAACCAGGGCCTCTCCGGCGACTGCCTCACGCCCTTCGGTATCGGCGTGGTCGCCGGCACGGATGTCGTGGTCTACGCCACCATGCTGGGCAGCGGCCGCGACTCCATCTTCGCCTTCCTCGCCAAGTAGTTGCCAGGGGCCGCCTCAACCAATGCAACGTCGGCGCGGTGCTACGCTGGCGGCACTGCGACAATGGCACTAGAATCTGCGAGCATGCTTCCCTGCATTCCCCGGCGTAGATTCACAGAACGCCGGGCTGACTATTCCCTCTATTGTGTCTTGCTCGCTACCGCTGGCCTTCTCCTGGCGTGGATACCCACGATCCTGCATCGACACTTCGATGTCGACGAATTCGAGCATTCCCACGCGGCCTGGTGTGTGTTCAAAGGAATGCTCCCCTACAAGGACTTCTTCGAGCATCACACGCCTTGGTACTACTACGTGCTATGCCCGTTCTTCAATTGGTTCGACGTCGCTGGATCGCTCGAAGGCGCGAGGCATTTCCTGCTCTTTGGGCGCGGCCTATCACTGGTCCTGACCACCCTGTCGATCTTTCTGGTCTCCCAGATCGGACGCCTTTGGGAAGATCGCAAGGTAGGCCTCTTGGCGGGGCTGTTTCTTCTCAGTCAGCCCATCTTCTTTGAAAAGAGCATCGAGCTGCGCCCTGACGTGCTCGCCTCTGCCTTGTTTGTCAGCTGCCTGTGGCTTCTGCTGCGTGGACTCGCGAGAGGCACTGTGTCAACGACGAGCGGCTTGCGGTATTTCCTCGGGGGCGGCTTGAGCCTCGGCGCGGCCATCATGTGCACGCAGAAGATGCTCTTCGTCCTGCCAGGCGCGCTCGCAGGCCTCATCATCTGGTCGCTGCTTGGCCTTCTCAATAGAGAGGTTGGTGCTCGCTCCCGGATGCTTCTCACGCTGGTGTTCCTCGTCGGTGTCTGTGTTCCAGCCGGATTGACATGGGCGGCGTTTGCCCTTCATCACGCGGGCAGCGAGTTCATCACAAACAACTTTGTCCTCAACGCAAAGTGGAAGCATATTGAGACCCATATGCTCCGCCGGCTGATCGTGACCAGTTGGCCGATTCTGGCTTTGTGTCTGCTGGGGAGCGCAGTATCTCTGGCGCGCTTTTTCCGTTACAGAAGGCGGTGCAGCGGGCTGCTGCTATTTTGTACCCTGGTTGGGCTCTTTGCAGGAGCCCTCGTCATACCCTCGGCGCATGGACAATACTATCTGATGCCCCTGCCGCTGGTCTGCCTGTTTGCCGCCCAGGGCCTGGTCCTCCTGGTTGAAGGCGCCCAGAGCCGTGCACGCCCCGTGCTGCTCGTCCTCGCGCTCATCCCTTTGGGGGTGCTGCCGGCCCGCGCCCTGCGCGATTCTCGCAAGTCTCGAAGCGACGGTCAGCTCGCAGGGCTGCGCTACGTGTTCGAGAATACCAAGCCCGAGGACGTGGTAATGGACGGCTGGCATGGAATGGGGGTGTTTCGTCCGCACGCGTTCTACTACTTCTTCCTTCACGAGGAGACGATAGCCATGCTTCCAGCCCCACAGTTGGCTGCCTACCTGGACGCTCTGGAGAGAGGAGAGATTCGCCCCAGGCTGATTGCCATGGACCGGAACCTGGCTGCCCTGGGGCCGAGATTCACAGACTTCGTCAAGATGAACTACGTGAGCAGCGATGGCTTCTTCTACCTCCGGAAGCGGACCTGACCTGACCGGACCCCACCACCAGCGCCGCGTCCACCAATGCAACGTCGGCGCGGTGGTACCGCGCAGCGTGTTGGCGCCTATCTTGGGTATGCAAGGTCACCCGTTCGTCCTTGCATGATAGCCGCCACGAAGAGTACGCTTGGGCCAGAAACTAGTGACGAGGGGATACATTAATGAGGCGTAACCATTTAGTCGGCCGCCCGAGGGCGTGGACATGCCGTCAGGCATATCTTTTTGTTCAGGGATGGGCAGTCTTCGCTCTGGCATTGACCGCCGGCTGTAGTGTCGATGACAAGATAAGCGCGATGCCGGACGGCCCACCAATCGTTACGGCCGAGGGAGGGGCGTCAGGTTCTGGTGGTGGCATTGTCAGCCAACCCGAGCCGCGTACGAGCGATGGTGGCCCATGTCCGCCGTTTGACTGCGGCACAGGCGCGACCAAGCGTTGCGGAGATTTCGGGGATACTTGTGGACAGCTGGCGCATTGTGGTGACTGTCCGACCGGCCTGCAGTGCAAAAACAATGTTTGCGTGGGGACGACCTGCCTGACGAGTTGTAGCGTTCCAGGCGGGGACTACTGTGGAACAATTGGGGATTCCTGCGGTGGGGCGCTTGCCTGTCCGGCCACCTGCCCAAAGCCCGGGTGGACGTGCGGAGCGGACAAGATCTGCAAGGGCGATATCACCGTCTGCAAGCCAGCGACCTGCCTGACGGACTCAGGAGATCATTACTGTGGGACGATCGGGAATGGCTGTGGCGACACGCTTGACTGCGGGGATGATTGTCCCGCCGGATGGAGTTGTGTCAACAATGTCTGTGTGGGTGGGTCGAGCTGCACACCGCTGACCTGCGAGACTGCGAGCAAAGACCACTACTGCAAGACGGTGGGCAACAAGTGCGGCGGGTCGCTAGTGTGCGGAGACGATTGCCCGGCTGGCTGGACCTGCGGAACCGACAACATCTGCAAGGGAGCCCCGCCGTACTGCACACCCGCCACATGCGATACGGTGGGCGGCGGGCGGTATTGCGGCACGGTCGGCGACGGCTGCGGCGGCACGTTGGTCTGTCCGACAGACTGTCCAACCGCCGGATGGGTGTGTGAGGACAGTGTGTGCAAGGGGCCCCTTCCGGTGTGCCAGCCCATCACTTGCGTGACCGCCAGCGGCGACCACTATTGCGGCACGGTGGGCGACAAGTGCGGCGGGGCGCTGGCGTGTGGGAACGATTGCCCGACTGGCTGGACCTGCGGAACTGACAACATCTGCCAGGGCACACCGCCCGCCTGCGATATTCTCACCTGCGAGACCGCGAGCGGCTACCGCTACTGCGATACAGTGGGTGACAACTGCGGCCACTCGCTCGCCTGCGGCACGGACTGCTCGGCCGCGGGCGACGGATGGGTCTGCAGCAACAACGTGTGCGTGGGCGGGCCTGACTGTCCGAAGACCACCTGCAACAACGCCAAGGGCGGTCAGCAGTACTGCGGCGACGTCGGCGACGGCTGCGGCGGGACGCTGAGCTGCCCCGCGACATGCGCGAATGGTTTGCCTTGTGGGGAAACCACCGCCCACGTTTGCGACCCTTGCGGCAACTTGTGCTTGAAGCAGGTCAGCTGCGACGGCGGGGCCGCGACCAGCATCAGTGGCACGGTGTACGACCCGGCGGGGCTGAACCCGCTGTACAACGTGATCGTTTCCATACCAAACGCGCCGCTGGACCCGATCCCCGCAGGTGCGAGCTGTGCTTCTTGCGACGCCCAGGTGTCGGGCCAGCCGATTGCCGCCGTGCTGACCGATTCCAGCGGCCACTTTGTCCTCAACAATGTTCCTTGGGGCATCGATTTCCCGCTGGTCATGCAACTGGGTAAGTGGCGGCGCCAGATCACCATCCCCGCGGCGATGGTCGCGCATCAGTGCGCCGACAATCCCATCGCCGACAACCCACCGGATGCGGGAACGCTGCCCGCCAGGTTGCTGCGCCTGCCAAGGAACATTCACGATGGCGACAACAATGGCCAGTACACCAGCATGCCCAAGATCGCCATCACCACGGGCCAGATCGATGCTCTCGAGTGTCTGTTGACCCGAACCGGCATCGACACGGCAGAATTCACCGATCCATCGGGGACGGGCCACGTCAACCTGTTCAGCTTGGTCACCACTTCGGATTCGAACCAGGTCGGCAACGGAGTCACCAGCTACGTCAGTGGCGGCACCTTCCCGGTGGCCCAGACCGCGCTGTTCAACTCGGCCAACTCAGAGCAGAACTACGACATCATCATGGTGAACTGCGCCGGCTACGACAACAGCGGCTACTTTGCATCAGGTGGGGGCTACACGACCGACGCCTTCATTCAGAACCTGAGGACGTACGTCAATGGCGGTGGCAAGGCCTTCCTGGAGCACTACTTCGCCAGTTTCCTGATGTCCACGAGTACGCTTGCCGCGCCCTACGGGGCATTGGCTACGTGGGACGGAACGCTGCAGACCCAGATCGCGAGTGCCGATTTGGCGACACTGATCGATCAGTCGTTTGCCAAAGGACAGGCGTTCGCGCAGTGGTTGAATACCGTGCAAGCCTCAACGACCCTCGGCACGCTGCAACTCAGCGATCCCAGCAACACTTTGTTGAAATCGAAGTACACCGCAAAGACGACCAATGCGCCCGCCATGCGCTGGATCTACAACCCGGTTTCCGGCACTGACAGCACGTCGAGCCACGTGCATTACTTCGACTTGCTGACCCCCACCGACCAAACCGCCAAGTGCGGACGCATCGTCTACACGGGAATCCACGTTTCCTCGTCCAGTTCCGGCACAGATCAAGATGCCGTGCGTATCCTTGGCGGCACACCCGTGTTTCCGACAGAATGCACAGTTCGCCCGCTCAACAGCCAGGAGAAGGCGCTGGAGTTCATGTTCTTCGACCTCTCCGGCTGCGTGAATCCCCCTGAACTGCCACCCACAGCGCCACCCCCGACTGTAGGCGCAGCGCCGCCGCCACCTCCTCCTCCGCCGCCCGCGCCTCCGCCCCCCCCGCCGCCCACGCCAGCGCCACCAGTGGTTCCGGCGTCGCCACCTCCTCCGCCGTCGCCCGCACCGCCGGCGCCAACCATTCCTAACCAGTGAGCGAGCCGCACGCAACCGGTGGACCCTCCGGGGTGTCCTAACCGGTGCCGTGGTGTGCGGAAAGTCGTCGCGCAGCTGCGATTCGTGACCCGCGCTATCGGCGAATCGGGGCCGGTTGTTCTAGAATGCGGTCGACAAGACCCGGCGCAGGCGGCTGAAGATGCCGCCGCTGTTGCGAGATGGGGCGCTGGGTGTGCGTCCGGTCAGGCTCTGTTGGCTGGCCCCGTACTGCACCAGGCCGACGCCGGTGGAAAACGCGGGTGACTTGACCACGTCGGCCAGGCCACCCACACCCTTGGGCATGCCCAGCCGCACCGGGATGCCCAGCACCTCCTCGGCCAACTCCGCCATGCCGGGAAGCTGGGTGGCGCCGCCTGTGATCACGGCACCTGACGCCAGCATGTCCTCGCAGCCCAGCCGGGTAATCTCCGCCTTGACGAAGGAGAAGATCTCCTCGATGCGCGGCTGGATGATGTCCCGACACAACATCTGGCGCGATAGCACGCGCGGGGCGCGGCCTCCCACCGAGGCCACCTCGATGGTCTCGGTCGCGGATACCATGCTGGCCAGGGCGCAGCCCCAGCGGTGCTTGATCTTTTCCGCTTCATGCGGCGGCGTGCGCAGGCCAAAGGCGATGTCGCTAGTGAGTTGATGACCGCCGAGCGGAATCACGCTGGTGTGGGCCACGGACCCCTCGGTGAAGATGGCGATATCCGTGGTCCCGCCGCCAATGTCGACCAGGGCCACGCCCAAATCCTTCTCGTCTCGTTCCAGCACCGCCTCGCCTGAGGCCAGCGGCTCAAGCACGGTATCGACCACTTCCAGGTCGCACCGGCTGCAGCATTTGATGATGTTTTGCAGGGCCGCGGCCGCCGCCGTGACGATGTGCACACGCGCTTCCAAGCGCACCCCACACATGCCAAGTGGCTCGCGTACGCCGTCCTGGCCGTCGACCCGATATTCCTGGGGCAACACGTGCACCACATGCCGATCCACCGGCAAAGCGATGGCGCGCGCCAGTTCAAGCACCTTGGCCACGTCGCTGGGTCGGACCTCTTTGTCCTTGATGGCCACCGTCCCGGTGGAATTCACGCCCTTGATGTGGCCGCCCGCGATCCCCACGTAGACCTGCGATATCTCGCATCCTGACATGCCCTCTGCTTCCAGCACCGCCTGTTTGATCGCCGCGACGGTGGAGTCGATGTTGACGATGACCCCCTTCTTTAGCCCGCGCGAAACATGCGTGCCAATTCCGATGACATCGAGTCCGCTCTCGACCATTTCCGCAACAATGGCCGCGATCTTGGTGGTGCCGATGTCGAGTCCAACGATTATGTCGGAGCTTCGTCTCGCCATGCTTGCTCGTCTCCGTTCCTTCGGTCGGTTAAGTTTTGCCCGGCTTGGATGCCGGCTTTTCGGCCGCGGCATCACCGTCGCGGCCACGCAGGAGCACCGGGACTTGTCGGCCACCAAGGTCGAGATTCACGACCCGCACGGCAGACAACCCGCCCAAGTGTTCTTCTTCCACAGCTTCCAGGATCTGATCGAATCGCGCCAGTTTCTTGCTGTATTCACTCCGGCCGAGCCGGATCTCAGTTCCGCCGTCCAGCAGGATGAGGGAAAAACCAAAGCGTGGGTCGATGCTGACCTCAGACAGCGCCGGCCGGCCAGGCCGGGCGCGGTAGTCGTCGACAACCGCCAGGGCCTCGCGGAATGCCGCCGCAGCCGCCTCGGGCAGCTTTGCGTACGATTCCCGGACAATACCAGTCAGAACCGGCAGGCCTTCCGCTTCGTCCATACGCGCGAGCTTGAATGGCCGGCCATTCTCGTCGACCAGGTATAGCCCGCCCAGAGACGCGACCGCGGCTGCGCGCCGCTCGACGAGATCGACGTGCAACACCGATGGCAGATAGCGTTTCACCCGTGCGGCCGCGACCCAGGCATGCGTGGTCAGGCGCGCTGCCACCGCATCGGTGTCGATGCTGAGTAGCTTGTCGCCAAGCCCCACCCCGGCCAAAGCTACCAGCTCCTCGCGTCGCACATGTGGCAAAGCCGCGATGTCGATCTGTTTGACCTGAAAACGGGGCGACTCGACGACGTAGCGAACCGCCCAGCGGCCGCCCCATCCCGCCCCCCCCAGTACGGCCAGCACCGCGACTACCTTCCCCAAAACCCGTCCGACCAGCCACCCCGCGCGGGCCAGACGGACCAGGGCCGCCCAAAGCGCGAGCAGCAGGCTGCGCCTCTGCACTACCGCGCGCCGGTTGCGCCGGCGTCGGCTGAGCCAACCGTGCCGGGCGACATGATAGTTGGGGACGTCCACTTCATCCGTCGCCGCCCGCCCCCTGGTCGGCCGCCCGACAGGGCTCACCCCGCCGGACAGGGCTGCCCTGCCCGCCAGGCTAATGGCCGCGTCGTTGCGCACCCCAAGACAATCACCCCGTCCGGCCTAACCGCCAAATTTTCGATCGCTTGCGAGCACCGCGGTCAAACGAGCGCAGCAGGTTGCGGAATAGCCGCCGGTTCTTCCAACGGTAAGCATGGAAGTCGCGCTGGGCGGTTGAAAGAATCCGGCCGCTTCCCATCTCCTCCGCGCGGCCGGCACGCTCCGTGTCCTCCCCTCTCCCCCCTTGTTCTGAGCGGAGGACGGCTGTCGACATGCTCTCACGGCCTTCCCTGCAGCCCCAGCCCTACACCTTTCCCAGGCGTCCCAGCACCTCGCCGCCCACCTGGGTGATATCGCCCGCGCCCAGGGTCAGCAGGAGATCGCCGGAGTGCAGCCGTGGCAGAAGGGCATCGGCCAACCCCTTGCGCGCCAGAAGGGTCACAGTGCTCCCGGCTGGGAATGTGGCCAGCAGTCGTTCGCTGGTGGTGCCTTCGATGGGCGGCTCGCCGGCGGCGTAGATGTCGGTAATGACAACCTCGTCAGCACCTCGCAGCGCGGGCGCGAAATCTTTGAGCAAGTCGCGCGTGCGCGTGAAACGGTGGGGCTGGAAGGCGACGATCAGCCGCCGGCCGAAGAGGCGCGCGGCGCCCAAGGTCGCGGCGATCTCGGTCGGGTGGTGGCCGTAGTCGTCCACTACCAAAACCCCGCCCGCCTCGCCGCGCACGGAAAAGCGCCGGTCCACCCCTGCAAACGATGCCAGCGCCTCGCAATAGACCGCAAACGGCACCTCGAAGACGTCGGACACGCACAAGGCCGCCAGCGCATTCTGTGCATAGTGGATGCCGGGCATGCGCACCCACACCTCGCCACGGGCCTTGCCCCGCACGGCAACCCGCAGGCGCGTGCCCTGCGAGTCAGCCGACAAGATCTCGCCGCGATAGTCGCCAGCGGAAAGGCCGTAAGTCACATGGCGCTTCTGTAGATCTGCCGCCAGGCCGGCCGCCGCCGGGTTGTCAGCGCACAGAACCACCAGGCCGTAGAACGGGACTTTGTTGGCAAAATCGATGAAGGCATCGCGCAAGGCTGCCTCGGTCCCATAGTGGTCCATGTGCTCGCGATCGATGTTGGTGATGACCGCGACCATGGGAATGAGGTGGCGGAACGAACCATCCGACTCGTCGGCCTCGGCCACCAGCACCTCGCCCTGGCCCAGGCGCGCATTGGACCCAAAAACTTTGGCCTTGCCACCGATGATCGCGGTCGGGTCGAGGCCGGCGTGGGCGAGAATGGTGGCGACCATGGTGGTGGTGCTGGTCTTGCCGTGCGAGCCGGCCACCGCGACGCCGTCCTTCACGCGCATCAACTCGCCCAGCATTTCGGCGCGCGGGATCACGGGAATGTTGCGCCGGCGCGCCGCCAGCACTTCGGGATTGTCTGGCTTCACTGCGCTGGAGATCACCACCACGTCAGCGCCCCGCACCTGCTCGGCGCGATGACCGATCTGGATCTGCCCGCCCAGGGACTGCAACCGGCGGGTCGTCTCGCTGGCCCGCTGATCCGAACCCGACACGTGATAGCCGAGGTTGAGCAGCACCTCGGCTATGCCAGACATGCCAATTCCCCCGATCCCAACGAAGTGTATGGCTACATCACGCTTCTTGAACATCGGGGTGGAAACCGCTCAGGGGCGACCTGCAGGGTCGCCCCCGCGCGAGGCGGGACACGCCCAGGACCAAAACTCTTTGCTGTCCGGGCTGATGCCTCCGCCCCCGTTGGAACTACTTGCCCGCCGGCTTGCCACCCAGGCCTTCCAGGCTGGGCAACTCGGACAGATTCGGCTCGACCCCGATCTCGATACGGCGATTCTGCTTCTGACCATCAGGCGTGTCATTGGAAGTCGCCGGGTCGAAGTCCGCATAGCCCGCCGCCCCGAGCTGGCTGGGCTTCATGCCGCCCTCGACCAGCAACCGCGTGACCTCGACTGCGCGCTGGGTGGAGAGCTCCCAGTTGGAACGGAATTTTTTGGTCTTGATGGGCACGTTGTCGGTGTGGCCAGCCACCAGGAAATGGCGGTCAGCCATGCCAGCCAGAACCTTGGCCACGTTCGCGATGGCAGTCTTGCCCTCGTCCTTCAGCTCGACCTTGCCGGAATCAAAAAGGATGTCGTTGGGCAGTACCAACAACATGCGGCCGTTACGTACCGTGACCTTGATTTGGCCGGCGTCGACCATCGAGCGCNNCTCGGCCAGGCCCCTGAACATCGCCTCGCGCGCCTCGGACGCCGCCTTGGCCTTCTCCAGCTCGGCCAGCTTCTTCTGCAGGGCTTCCTTGTCAGCCTGGGTGCCGGTGCCCCATGCCTTGAACTTGTCAGCCGCCGCGGTTGCTTCCGCCAGCTTCTTGCTCAAGTCATCGTTCTGCGCCTTCAGCTTGGCGTTCTCATCCTGTTGATCCTTCAAGTCTTTCTGAGCCTTCAGTTCAAGCTCGGATGGGCCGCAGCCAACGGCAAAAAGAGTACCGACCAAAAACATTCCTACGAGTTTGCTTGTATATCTCACGATGTCCTCCCGTGTCAGAAGGCGTCATCTTACTGCAACTTCGATGGCGACGATAGTGGTATGGGGGTGGCTAGCCGTGTTTGCTCTACGCGAAGAAAATCCTCGCTCCCGCGGCGCCGAAATACCAGACGATCGCCCTGAATCGACGGTTGGGCCCAAAACTGAGCCGGCCATCCTTTGCCGAGCCTGCGGCTTCGTCGTGACGACGGCCCGCCACCGCATCGCGGTGCACGACAGCCACGAGCACCGCTTCATGAACCCGGCCGGGTTCCTTTTTCACATCGGTTGCTTCGCCGAAGCGGTGGGCTGCCTGATTGCAGGTCCGGCCAGCCACGAGTATCCGTGGTTTCCCGGCTTCGTCTGGCGCTTCGCCATGTGTGGGGGCTGCCGGGGCCATCTGGGCTGGCACTTTCGTGACCAAGATGGTGCGGGTTTCTTCGGCCTCGTCCTGGACCGACTGCAAGAGAGAGACGTAGTTTAGAAAAAGGGCGCCTCCCGCCGGTGGTGCTATGGTGCCGGATCGTGAATCGGCCAGCTTTCGCACCGGACCGTGCCGCGGGCGCTCCCCGCGCGGCGCTGGTTGCGTTCGCGCTTTTTGCCTTGCTGGGCATGGTCTTCGCCGCGGTGTCGACCTACGACTTTGTGGCCCACCTCGACCGCCAAGTGCACGCCATCACCTGCTCCATCGTGCCGGGTGTGGGTCCGCGTGATGCCAGTGGAACCTCGGGCTGCCACGTGGTTCTCATGAGCCCCTATTCCTCAGTCTTCCGCAGCCTGACCTGGGGCGGGATTCCCATCGCCCTGCCCGCGCTGGGCGTGTTTGCCTTTCTCTTCTTTCGCGGCCTCGACTTGTCACTCCGGCAAGGCGTCCGGCGTGGGGAGACTGGGTTTCTCATCGTCGCGGCACTGCTTCCAGTGGCGACCTCGGCCGTCTACCTGTGGATCTCGGAGGTGGAGCTGGGCACGGTGTGTACCGTCTGCGCGGGCATCTACGCTGGCTCGTTGGGTGTGCTTGTCACAGCCATCTGGGCCCATTCGGGTGCGCCGCCGGCCGCCGCGGGCACGGACTCGAACGCGGGCCAGTGGCTGCTCTATTTTCTCGAAGGCTGTGCCCTGGTTCTCATCCCGGTGATGCTGTACATGGTGCAGAAGCCTCCCTACCCCGACGCGCTCACCCGCAAGAACGAGCTTCGCCACCCCGAAGATCGGTACGGCGTGATGCTCAAAAGCAGGGGCACGGGCAGCGTCCCGGCCATCGAGGTTCTCGATCCCCTGTGCCCGGCGTGTAGGTCGTTCTCCCGCCGCTTGGCGGCCAGCGATCTTGGCCGCGATCTCGCCCTGCAGACCGTGCTCTTCCCGCTCGACAAGGACTGCAACTGGATGGTCAACGAGTCGCTGCACCCGGGCTCCTGCGCGGTCAGCGAGGCCGTGCTGTGCGCGGGCGAAAAATCGGGCGTGGTGTTGGAGTGGGCCTTTGCCCACCAGCCCGAGCTGCTGGCGGCGGGCGGGCGTGGCCAGAGCGAGGTCTACGCTCGCCTGAAGCAGGACTTTCCTGCGCTGGCACCCTGCTTGGCCCAACCCCTGGTGCGCACCCGGCTCAACCGCAGCTTGCGCTGGGTGGTGTCCAACTCGCTGCCCGTGCTGACGCCGCAACTCTTCGTGCGCAACCACAAAATCCCCGACGAGGACACGGATCTCGGACTTGACTTCGTCCTCGCCCGAACCCTGGAAAGCCGCACCGGTGGCCGCGGGGAGGCGCAGTGATGAGGCTGGACAAGCTCCACTTCCTCCTCGCGTTCGGCGTCCTGCTCGCGGTCACGATCCCGGCCACGGTCTGGACGCGGACCTCGGCCACCCGCCTCACGGAGTCGCTGGGCAAGACATCCGACGTGGCCACCGCCAGCGCAGCCAACGAAGGCTACTGCAGCGGCAACCTCAAGCAGATACTCCGTCGCGTGCTCACCTCCTGCGGCCTGATCCAGGGCGGCGGATCGCGCGGTTGCCAACCACTGCAAGCGCGGCAAGTGGCGGCCATGTCCGGCGGCGACTTCAACTCGCTCTTCGCGCCGCTTGCCGAACGCGCTGCCATCATCCAGTTCGACCAGGACAAGGCGGACCTCGATCCTGCGGCCATGGAACTGCTGGAGAAGACTTTCGCTGACCAGCGGGGTGCGTCCTACTTCCTGGTGGTGTCGCGCGCCTCCCCGGAAGGCTCCGCCGAGCACAATCGCGAGCTGTCGCACCATCGGGCTGACGCCGTGCTGGATCACATCAAGAGCAAGTTCAACGACCCCGAGCTCGAGCAAGAGGTGGGCCTGCTCTGGCTGGGCGAAGAATTCGCCCAACTTGACCAGGAGTTCTGTCAGTGGAAACGCTCGCGCGCCGAGTGCACCACCGCTGATCTCAACCGTTCGGCCTTCATCGCATGGATCGATTGTCGGCTTTGACGAGTCGCCTTTCCCTGTTGCTGCTGGTCGGCGGGCTAGCCGCCTGCCCGGCCGGCGAACCGGCTCCCAACCCCCGCTACCAAGCCGTCAAGGCCACCCGCACGGCCAAAGCAACGCCCGCGGCGTGGTGCGACCTGGAGTTCGCCCCGGGCAAAGGAGCCCGGTTGGTACTGCCGCCAGCCGCGCCCGCGCGCCAGCCAGTGGGCGGGTTGCCTACCGGGCGTTGGGTGTGGCTCAACCTGTGGGCCACCTGGTGCAAGCCCTGCCTGCGCGAGATGCCGGTGATTCTCGACTGGCGCGACCGGCTCAAGCAGGATGGAGTGGCGCTCGATCTGTGGTTCCTTTCCCTGGATGAAGACGCGGGCGAACTGACCAAGTTCCTGGCTGCGCACCCGGAGGTCGCTCCAGCGCCCTCGCTGCGCATTTCCAGCCCAGGCGACTTCAAAGGTTGGGCTGGGGCATACCTGTTCGATGCCGCCGCGCCGATCCCCGTCCACCTGCTGGCTGCGCCCGACGGCAGGGTCCGTTGCATTCACAACGGGTCCATCAATGAAAGCGACTACCCGGCCCTGGCGGCGTGGCTACGCTGACCTGCCTCGCACTACTGATTCAAACTCCCCCGTCGCCGGCAACACGCGCCGCGGCAGGGGGACTTGCAGCGTGCTTGTATCGGCCCTTCCCCTCATGGGCCCATTGCGTGTAGATAGTAGATGGCAGTTCCCCGGCGGGCACGGCGATTTCCGGTTCCGCCGCTTCGTCGACAGGAGATCTTCATGACCAATCAGCGCGTTCTCGCAATCTTGTCAGTTTCGCTCGCCTTCTCGGCCTGCGCCGGCCCGGGCGCCGGCGTGGTTGACCCGGCCCGGGCCGAGGCATCACGCCGCAACCCGTTCCTGGACGTCAACTTCTTCCTCAACCCCGAATACGTCGAAAATGTCGAGGCAACCGCCAAGGCGTTCCCCGCGGAAGCAGAGACCATTCGCAAGGTCAAGCAGTACCCCTCCGGGCTGTGGCTTGACTCCATTGCGCACGTCGCAAATATTCCCTTGTGGCTCGACGAGGCGAGAAAACAGCAGCAAGCCAGTGGCAAGCCCACCCTTTCGCTGTTTGTGGTCTACGACCTACCGAACCGCGACTGTTCTGCCAACTCTTCCGCCGGAGAGCTGACGATTGCGCAGAATGGCGTTGCCCGCTACGAGACCGAGTTCATCGATGTCATCGCCGCCCATTTCAATAAGTACTCCGATTTGCCGATTGTGGTGATTCTGGAACCAGATTCCTTGGGCAATCTGGTGACCAATATGAATATTCCGAAGTGCGCCGAGGCGCGTGACGTGTACGTGAACGAGACTGCCTACGCTATCCGAAAGCTCGGCTTGCCCAATGTCAGTATCTACCTTGATGCGGCCCATGCGGGCTGGCTGGGATGGGACCACCACCGCGAGAACGTCATCAAGGTCTTCAAGAAAGTGCTCAAGGCTGCCGGCGGCAACGATGCGATCCGCGGGTTTGCCACCAATGTGGCGAACTACACTCACCTCTACAACCGGGACGGCATGGCCCTGGAATCCAGCGATCCCTGCTACAACGAGCTTGTATATGCGAAGAAGCTGACGGTGGGGCTCGCCGACCATGGCGTGCGCAACAAGGGCTTCATCATCGATACCTCGCGCAATGGCAAGGGGCAGATTCGCAAGGTGTGGGGTCACTGGTGCAATATCAAGGGCGCCGGACTGGGCGAGCGGCCCCGAGCCGCGCCAGAGCCCTTCATCGATGCCTTCTTCTGGGTCAAGCCGCCGGGAGAATCGGATGGCGTGTCCGACCCATCCCAGCCCCGTTTCGATGCGGAATGTGGGTCCAATGAAAGCGCCCCCAACGCGCCGCAAGCGGGCGTGTGGTTCCAGTCATACTTTCTGAATCTAGTCAGAAACGCTACACCGCCATTGTAGCAAGATGATGGCAGGCGTCTGCATGGCGGACGCCTGCCGCTTGCGCGCCACTTGACACGCCAGGCCCTCGCGGGCATGGTTTGCGCGTGGTCTTCCGGCCTTGCCAGCAGTCGTGGAAAGCAGCGTACAGCCAAACGCCGCCCGACTCGGTGGCACGATGCCGGAACTGAGCCATGGTGCACGCCATTGCTCTGGCCACTTTCCAAGCAACTTCCCCAACCCACAGCCGAAAACCTCAGATATGAGCAACCAACTCTCCGTATCTTCGAGGGTGCTGGCATTACTTCTGCCAGCGATCTTTGGACTTTCTTGCGTGGAGCGAGATTGGAATTTCTGCTCGTACGAGGACAAGTGCCGGACAGGGTACAGATGCACCGACGATTGGAAGTGCGTACTGGATGTCGACGGCGGTGCTGACGGCCTTGTGGCGGCCGACGGCAATCGCACGACCGACCAGGCCATTGGCACAGACAGCCCGGCCGCGCCCGACGCGGGCTCGGCCATCGGTCGGGATGCTGCCGGGCCGGACGCCGTGTCTTCCACGCCCGACGCTGCGCTGAGCACCGGCCCGGACGGACCCGAGCCTGACGCCGCACGGCTGATTGCCTCGCCGGATGCACCGGTGGACACGCGCACTGACTCGCCTGTGGACGCGGCACCGGATGCGCCGGTAGATGCGGACGCGCCAGCCCCTGATACGCTAGCGCCTTCGGTTCCGGACGCGCCAGCCCCAGGGGGTCCTGTGGACGCGCGATCCACTGACGCACCTCCCACTGGGCCGACAGTGGACGCCGCCGGCACCTGCAGCACGGACAGGGACTGCTCTCCGCAGAGTCTGCTCTGCTTGGGCAATCGATGCGCAAGATGCGGCGTCGACAACGACTGCACAGGCCGGACCGGAACCCCTGCCTGCAACATCACCAGCGGCCTCTGCGTCGCGTGCACGGCCAACAAGCACTGCACCGGCGCAGCCGGGACATGCGACACCGCGACCAACCAATGCGTGGGATGTGTCACGCGCAGTGACTGCGCGGGGGCGTGCCTGACCTGCTCCTCCGGCGGCGTGTGCACAGCGGTGAAAAACCAGGATGACCCAGGCGTGTGCTCCGGCACCTGCGACAGCACCGGCGCATGCAAGAGCAAGCAAGGGCAGTCGTGCCAGACCGTGGCCGCCGGCTGCGCGGCCGGGACGACGTGCTCGCCGGATGGCGTCTGCTGCAATAGCACCTGCGACCAAGCGTGCCACTCCTGCCTGGGCAGCAAGACCGGTGGCGTCGACGGAACCTGCGCCAACGAGACCAACGGCACGGTTTGCGGCACCGGACAATACTGCAACGCCGGGACCTGCGGGGGTGGATGCCTGATTGGTGGCACCTTGTACGCCAGCGGCGCCGTCAGCTCGACCAATTCCTGCCAAACCTGCCAGCCCTCCGTCTCACCCACTTCGTGGTCTCCACTTGGCAATGGCGTAGGCTGCGGCAGCGGCCAGATCTGCAGCGGCGGCAATTGTCAAACCGGATGCTGGATCGGAGGCAGCCTGGTTGGCAGCGGTGCGACCAATAGCACGAACATCTGCCAAGTCTGCAGTCCGACCAAGTCGACCTCAGCTTGGGTGAACAACGACAGCGCGACCGCCATCCCATGCGGAAGCTGTGGTGGCACGGCTACGTGTTCGAACATGGCACTCGGGTCCTGCAGCAAGGATGTTGCCAGCTACTACGTGGACGCGGACGGTGATGGATACGGTAATCCCGCGCTGCAGACGGTCTCCGCCTGCTCCGCGCCGGCTAGCTATACCAAGACGTGCTGCGACTGCGACGACAGCGACCGCACCATCTATCCAGGAACTGCGAGATGCGACCCCTATGGTGATGTAAATGCCCTCACCACCTGTTCCAACTCGGGGTCCTTTGTGTCAACCACGTGCGCCAACGGTTGCGCTGGCGCAGAATGCAGAACTTTCACCACCGTCAGCAACCCCAACTACGTGACCTGCGGCAACTTGCAGTGCCCAACCAGCCAAGGTTGCTCATTTCCAAGCGCATGGGCTACAAGCGCGCCCGTCTGTGGAACCAACACAGCCAACTACAATGCTGCGTGTGATGGCCCGAACGATTGTGCGGCGGACCAAGTCTGCTGTCACTCATACTCAGGCGGAGACAGGCAAGGCAGCACTACTTGTGTGGCCAACGATGGATCATGTCCTCGCAGCGAGATGGGCTATGTGTATGAAGTGGTCTGCGATCCTAGTCAGCCCGTATGCGCGGTTGGTACTACCTGCCAAATGTTGCCGTCGGGCATCATTTTTTCGGCCTATGTCTGCAGATAGACGACTCGCTGCCGACAGCGGAAGATCGGCCGCGCCGCCTTTACGATCTGATGAAGCTGACGTCGCCCACCCAAATCTCGAAGTCGTTCGGCGCCAGTGAGCCGTTGATTGCCATCGCCGTCAGGTGGCGGCCGTCCAATATGCTGGCGACAGTGTGAAAGCTCGATGTGTACCTCGCGAGCTTGCCGTCCCACGCACCCGCGCCGAATCATCTTGCAACCCAGGCGATCCCTGGGGCTAACTCGGTCCGTCTATCCCGCGAACAGCAGCTACCTAATGAAGTTGACGTCGTCGACCCAGATCTCGAAGTCGTTGGGTGAAGCAGTCGAGCCCACGTAGGTCGCATTCACCTGGATCGCCATGCCGGTCAAGTGGGCCACATCCAAATTGGATGTGAACAGGTCCGGAGCGGCATGAAAGCCTAGGTTGTACTGGTCCTGACGGGTATCAGCGAAAAAGACGTCAAATCGCTTCCAGGTCGTGTCGATCTGATAACCCTGGTACGCGGGAAAATAGTTGGGATCCGCGCCAAACTTGACCAGGTAGGGGCTGCAATTGTACCTCTTATCGTTTGAAATCACGCAGGAGGTGAAGTCGGGGAGAGTGCCGTCGGGTACGGGTAACCCGGCGAAGGTCGCCGAGCCATCGGTGTAGACATCTTTGAGGCTGACCTGCACCCCTTTAAGCGGGGCGGTCGCCTTGGCCCAAAACGAGATGCCCTTGTACTTTGAAGCGTCGTACGTTCCTTTGAACCCAATGTCATCAGAGCAAACCCCTGCGTCAATCATGATCTTGGGCACAAAGTCCGTCCCCAGCGCCGCCCCCCAGACGCCCCAGCCGCTTGCCTTGACGTGGAACGAACCCGGGCCGGAGCACTGCGGATTCCCTGTGGCCGTGTCAATCGGGTAGGGTTGACACTTTACATTGGGCGGAACGAATTGCCCTGCCAGGCTTCCGTCCCCATAGAGGTAGAACCCGCCCTGGCGGCCGTCGACCTGACTGATGCTGTTGTCGGTGGTGAAGTCCGCAATCAAATCGTCCGCGATACTGATGCACGTTACGACTGGGACATCGGCTGCCAGGTCGGGTGTAACTTGCCCAGAGTCAGCCGGTGCCCTTGGTCCAGAGTCCGTCAATGCCCCTTGCCCAGAGTCAGGCGGCGTCTTGGCGCAAGCTAGGACTGCCACTAGCATGGCCAATCCAAATAGCGCGTGCTTTGTTGTCATTTCAGGATCTCTTGCGACGAATCTGGCGAGGATCAGTATCGCGGACAGGATTCTTGCGAAATGGGTCTAGTGCGGGAAAGCGCCAGTCATCATCAGAGCGGTCAACAAGCCAACCGTCGCATTGAAGTACGAGTATGGGGTCTTCCCGGATGCGTCGACCGGAGCCATGCTCCCGCGGGTGATCGTATCGAATACGGCCTGATACGCGGTGTTGAGGAATGCCTGGTTGCCAGTGGCCATCGCCCCTACCCCAGCCGTACCGAGGATCGAGGCCGAGTTGGGGGCGGTGCCGGTCACAGGGCCTCCACTAGGCGTGTACATGTCTTGGATGTAGGCAATTCCGTTTGCGGCTGCGCTCGCGAAGAAGGCGGTGTTCTTGGTCGTATAGGTCTTGGCCGCAGCCGTGCTGTTGTAGCAATAGTCGAGACCGATGCGCATCGGAATGCGGTGCGAATCGTACTGGTAGTCACCGTCGGTCGTCGCGCCGTTGCTGCCGGCCGTGGTGCATGAGCTGCTGCACCAAGCAGGGATCAGACCGTTACTTCCGGAAATGGAGCCATTGACGGCGCTGAGTGCGGCGTCGGCGACTCCACTCCAGCCGTTGGCACTATCCACCGCAGCAAATGCTCGGTAGAAGGACGGGGCGAAGTAGGAGGCGTTGGTAATCGCGCCAGATGGGCTGCTGTAGTTGCTGCCGCCTTTGGGGAGCTTGGTGCCTGCTCCATCTATGTCATGGCTCCAGATGTCACTGATCATGGTCTTTGCGGACGCCCCGTAGCTTCCTCCTGGCCAGACTTTGTCAGCCATCAATAGAGCATACGCGGCATCCTCATCCGCGTCCGTGGCCGAACCGCCAGAAGTGCTACAGGCGGTTCCCATGCTGCCACCACCGCTACCAAGACACCAGGTCATCAGACTGCCAGCAGTGGCGTTTGCTTTCCACGTGCCATACAAACTATCGAAGAGGCTCTGGTCGTTCATGGCGACGGCAATCATCATGCCGTATGCGATGCCCTCGGAAACCGTGTCGTTCTGGTTCTCGGGACGAATGACTTTGCTGCCCTTGACGAAGGTGGCCTTCCACTGGTTGTAGGCGGGCACCAGGAATTTGGCATCTGCGCTCGGCCCTTGCGGCTTTATGCAGCTGCCCACGCCGGTACCGGTGGCCAGCGGGAAACCCGTCCGCGTCTGCAAGCCCGAATCATCGGTCGTGAACTGCACATCGTCGACCCAGATGTCGTAGGTTCCAGGCGTCCCCACAACTGGGAACCCCTTGGCAGAATCACCGGAGTAGAACGAGAACTGGATGCCCATGACGTGGGCTGGGACGAACGCCGGCGCTTGGCACTTGGGACCACCAGAAACACAGGCAGCGCCCGAGCTCGTAGCCGGCGCCGGAACCCACCGTGAAACCAGATACCCGAATGGAATCGTGATCGTCTTGTAGGTGCTGGTGATGCCACCCGGCGTCCACGGATCGTTCAGTAGGAAACCACGATTGTTGTGCAGGCCCACGGGGACGTCATTGGCATTGCCCTCCGCGCCGAGGAGCCCACCTTGGGCCGAAGACATCGTATCCTGGGTAAGCACCTCGAAGTAGGTCGCGGGCACAGTGCCCTTGATCTTGAATTTCACTCCTGTGTACGCCGTCGCGTCGTAAGGCTTGAAGACCTGCCCGGTGGTATCCGTGGGCAAGAAGCCCGCGCCAACGCCGGCGTAATCCTGGCTTGTCCCAGTGAAACCACTGCCGGTCGAATGAAGTGCGTATTGGTTGCACGAACTGGCGTCCGGAGCGGCCGCCACCGCGATCGGACCGCTGGTGTTCACCGCCGGGGTTTGGGTCTGCCCGCTCTTTGTCGGGCTACTGGGCGAACCTGGGTAGTACACGTACCACCAGCCGCTTCGCGCAGGCGTGCCTTGCTTGATCATGTCTCCCTTGCCCGACTCGAAGTCGGAAATCACGTTTGGTCCAGCGGCGCAAGAGGTGTTGCCCCCGCTGCCGGTGGTTGTGCCGCCACCGGCGCCGCCACCTGAACCGCCGCTCGTGGTCGTGGATCCGCCGCTGCTGGAGCCGCCGTTGTTGCCGGTCGAG